>DASVQH010000031.1:0-51134 GCA_036389195.1 Solirubrobacteraceae bacterium | reverse complement strand
CGCCCGCCCCCGCCTTCGCCCCGGCGCCCGCCCCACCGGCCGCCGCCGGGCGCCCGCTGATCACGCTCGCGAGCGGCGGCAGCGGTGGCGGTGGCGGGGGTGGAGGCACCTCCACCCCCAACCAGTGCTCCAACGGCATCGACGACGACGGCGACGGGCAGGTCGACTTCGGCACCAACCGCAACGTCATGCGCCCCGATCCCGGCTGCGCCGGCTCGACCGACGACGAGGCCGGCGAGGCCGCCGTCTCGGAGGCGTGCGCGCGGCTGTCGGGCGTCTCCCGGGGGACCGAGGACCGCGACTCGGCCTTCGCGGCGATCAACGCGGACTGCGGGGACTTCCAGGCCTTCTGGGTCAACGTGCCCGGCATCGCCAACAGCTGCACGACGTTCACCTCGCGCAGCAACTTCGCCTGCAACGTCGAGCAGGGCGATGCGGTCGCGCGTTCGATGGACGGCACCCCGACCGACCAGGCAGACACCCTGATCCAGCTCGGCACCTCGCTCGACTGCGCCGTCCCGGCGACGATCGCGCTCATCCGGCCGGACGGCAGCGTCGCCGAGCTGGTCGAGCCGGTCGGCGGCTGCGACGACGACGGCGGCGGGCCGGCCGGCGAGCTGCCGGCCGGCTGCACGCCGTCCGGCGCGACGTACCCGGATCCCACCGTCATCTCGGTGACCATGAAGGGCTGCGGGTCCGTCGAGGGGATCGCGTTCACGCCGCCGGGAACGCCCGAGGTCTGCGCCTACCAGCTCGGCGACGGCGCGGCGCAGGACTGCACGGTGGACGGCCCGACGGTCCGGGCCGCGTTCGGCGCGACCCAGCAGGACGTGACGATCGCCACCCGCCTGGCCGCGGCGCCCGAGTGCGGCCGCCAGATCACCATCGCCCTCCGCCTGGCGGGCGGCCGGACCGTCGAGTACCGCAACACATGGTGCGACTGAGCGCGACGTTCGTCGGTTTCGGCGTCCTCCATCCGTTGGTGGGATAGGCCGTCATATCGCCCTGAAGGGAGCCCCCGACCCCATGAGACTCGTCCACACCGTCCCCGCGCTCGCCCTGGCCGCGACGCTGGCGCTGCCCGCCGGCGCCGGCGCGGCCAAGGCCGGCGCCGTCAAGCTCGGCGTGCCCGACGCCGGCCAGGTGGCCGTCCTGTCCGCCGACGTCGGCAAGAAGACGGGCAAGAAGAAGCCCAAGCTCAAGGCCAAGAGCGTGCCGTCCGGCGTGAGCGTGATCGGCGGCGTGACCCCGTCGGGCAAGCTCGTGGTGGCGGTCCTGCGGCCGCGCGACGCGACCAAGGGCGGGACCATCAAGCTCTCGGCCAAGGCCCGCGGCAAGGCGCTGAAGCTCAAGAAGGTCAAGAAGGTGGGCGCGGCCCTCGACGGCGGCTCGCTGCCCGCCGCCGCGTGCAAGGACGCCAAGCTGGGCAAGGCGCTCGGCAAGAAGCTCTCGGGCGGCGCCTCGTCAGGCGACGCCAAGGCGCTCGGCGGGCTGCTCAGCCGGCGGCTGTGCGGGAAGCCCGCGACCGTCGCGGACGCCAGCGTGCTCGATCGCCTCGGCCTCGGCCCGGCGCCCTCCCCGCCGCCGCCCCCGCCGGTCCAGCCGACCGGCGGGACCACGCCGGTGACCCCCGTCGGCGGCGGCGGCGGCACGCCGAAGCCCCCGCCCGGCAACGGCGGCGGCAACAACGGCGGCAACGGCGGCCCGCAGTGCGCCAACGGGATCGACGACGACGGCGATGGCCAGGTCGATCACACCAGCAAGCTCTCCGGCTCGCCCGACCCCGGCTGCTCCAGCGCCACGGACACGAACGAGACCGGCGAGGTCCCCGTCGCGGCCGAGTGCGCCGAGTCGTCCTACGTGTCCCAGGGCACCGACAACAAGCAGGGCTTCTTCTCGGGCATCAACAGCGGCTGCCCGACGTTCAACCGGGTCTGGATCAGCGTCCCGACCGGCCCGGCGTCGAAGTGCAACTTCTTCGGCACGAGCGGCGCGAAGTACGACTGCGGCGTCGTCGACGGGCTGATCGACGCACGCGCCCAGGCCGAGCCGACCGAGATGGCCGACGTCGACTTCGACCTCTCCGGGCCGGTCGACTGCTCGAAGCCGTACACGATCGCGTTCTACGAGCCCGACGGCACGGTCGCCGAGCTCGTCGAGCAGATGGACCCGTGCGTCAGCACCGACGGCGGCGGCGGCGAGCCGCAGAAGAAGCAGTGCGCCGACGGCCTCGACAACGACGGCGACGGTCAGACCGACGCCGGCAACGCCGAGGGCGCGACCGATCCCGACCCCGGCTGCACGAGCCCGGACGACGACAGCGAGGGCTCCGAGACCACGCTGAGCACGGATTGCATCGTCAACAAGGACGACTTCCAGTCGAGCACGACCGTCGGCGTGCGGATCGACCGCGATACCTGCGGCGAGATCACCGGGGCCTGGCTGCGTCCGCCGGGGACGCCCACCGCCTGCGGGTACGCGGTCGGCGACGGCGCGGACTTCTCCGGTTGCAGCGTCGTCGGCAAGACGGTGGGCGTCTTCTTCAACGAAGCCGTGGGGCAGCCGTTGCACCTCGCCGCTGCGCTGGACGCCGAGCCCGTGTGCGACATGGTCGGCACGCTGGCCCTCCAGCGACCCGACGGCTCGTTCGAGGAGCGGCGCTTCAACTGGCCCTGCTGACGCGGCGCGCGGGGGCGGCGAGGAGCCGCCCCCGCGCCGCCTAGAGTGTCGGCGCATGGAGCGGCGGCAGGCGGTGATCGACCTGGGGTCGAACTCGTTCCGCCTCGTCGTGTTCACCTGGGAGGCGGACCCGGACCGCCCGCGCTGGTGGAAGCGCACGGACGAGATCCACGAGGGCGTCCGGATCGGCGAAGGGCTGGAGAAGACCGGCGCGCTGCAGCGGGAGCCGATGGAGCGCGCGCTGCGCACCTTGGAGCTCTACGCGCACTTCTGCGCGTCCACGGGGATCGACGACGTCCGCCCGGTCGCCACCTCGGCGATCCGCGACGCGACCAACCAGGCGGACTTCCTCACCCTGGCCAAGCACCGCTCGGGGCTGGACGTCGAGGTGCTCCCCAAGGAGGCCGAGGCACGCTACGGCTACCTCGCCGCGGTCAACACGACGACGCTGGCCGACGGAGTGGCGCTGGACCTGGGCGGCGGCTCGATGCAGCTCACCCGCTGCGCCGGTCGCCTGCCGGCCGACACCGGCTCGTGGCCGCTGGGCGCCGTCCGCATGACCGAGCGCTTCCTGCCCGACAAGCGCGCCTCCAAGAAGCAGGTCAAGGCGCTGCGGGCCCACGTCCGCGAGGAGCTCGAGCGCGACGCGCCCTGGCTGGCCGGCGCGGGCCGCCTGGGCGGCCGGATCGCGGGGATCGGCGGCACGGTGCGCAACCTGGCCGCGGCCGCGCAGTCGGCGGCCAAGCTGCCGTCCTACGGCGTCCAGGGCTTCGCGCTCGAGCGCGCCGCGCTGGACGACCTCGTCACCGAGCTGGCCGACCTGCCGGCGCCCGAGCGCCGCAAGGTGCCGGGGATCAAGTACGAGCGCGGCGACCTGATCCTGGCCGGCGCGCTGGTCGTCCAGACGATCATGGACGTGGGGGGCTTCGGGGCGCTGGAGGTCACCGAGGCGGGCCTGCGCGAGGGCGTGTTCTTCTCGACCCTGCTGGCGCCCGCCGAGCCGCCGCTGTTCGAGGACGTGCGCCGCGACGGCGTGCGCAACCTCGCCGCCGCCTACGAGGCCGACTTCGCCCACGTCGAGCACGTCGCGGCGCTCGCGCTGGAGATGTTCGACGCGCTCGCCGCCGCGGGCGTGCACGACGGGCGCCCGGAGGAGCGCGACCTGCTGTGGGCCGCGGCGATCCTGCACGACATCGGGACGGCGATCGACTACGACGACCACCACAAGCACTCGCGCTACCTGATCCTCAACGCCGGCCTGCCGGGGTTCTCGGTCCGCGAGACGGCGCTGATCGCCCAGATCGCCCGCTACCACCGCAAGGGCACGCCGAGCCTGGGCGAGCTCGCGCCGCTCACCGCCAAGGGCGACGACGCCCTCGTCGCCCGCTGCTCGGCCGTCCTGCGGCTCGCCGAGCAGCTCGAGCGCGCGCGCGACCGGGCGGTCAGCTCGGCGTCGCTGAAGGTGGAGAACGGCGTCGCCCGGCTGCACCTGAAGGCCCGCGAGGACGTCCCGCTCGCGCGCTGGGCCGCCGAGCGCGAGGGGGACGTCTTCGAGAAGGCGTTCGGGAAGCGGCTAGAGGTGACGGCCTAACTCGGCCCATGACTCGACGACGAGCTCCGCGCCCGCGTCGAGCAGCGCCGCCCGCCGCGCCTCGCGCTCGGCCGGGTCGGTGACGAACTGGAGGTTGCCGACGCAGGGGAACCCCGCGGCGACGGCCGAGAGCACGCCGGGCACGGCGTCCTCGACCGCCAGCCCCGCGTCGCCCGCCACGCCCAGCCGCTCGCCGGCCAGCGCGTAGATCGCCGGGTCGGGCTTGGAGGTCGGCACCGGCAGCGAGTCCTCGGCGCTGTAGCGCACGTCGGCCGGGAACAGCGCGGCCAGGCCGGTCGCCTCGAAGCAGGCGTCGAGGCGCGCCAGGGCGCTGGACGAGACGACCGCGAGCGCGAACCGCTCCCCCAGCCGGCCGACCGGCCCCGCCACCTCGGGGTCGGGCCGCAGCACGGCGCCGAGGTGGGCCGTGACCGCGCGGCGCTCCTCGGCCACCCAGCCGTCGAGCGCTTCCTCGCCGACCGTCACGCCGTGCTCGGCGGCGAGGTCGAGCGCGGTGGCGCGGAAGTTGCGCCCCGTCGCGCGCAGGCGCAGGGCGTCCGGCTCCCACCGCTCGGCCACGCCCAGCGACGCGAGGAACCGGTTCGTCACCTCGGTCGAGGCGACGAAGGCCGGCTCCTCGGACGGGAAGAGGTTCCCGTCGGCGTCGCAGAGCAGGATCCGCGGCTCGCGCAGCGTCACGCCCGGGTGTACCGGCCCGACGCGTCGGCGGCGATCGTCACCGCCAGCGCGCCGCGCGCGCCCCGCCGCTCGATCAGCTCGAGCGCGTCGCCGAGCGCCCCGACGAACGCGGGGTCGTCGCCCAGGTCCCCGAACAGCGCCCGCTCGGCCAGCAGCGGCCGCGGGTCGGTGCCGCCCAGGATGGCCAGCGTCCGCAGCCGGTCGCCGCGCGGGTCGTCGAGGTCGAGCTCGCGCCCCTGCTCGTCGACGCCGCGCAGGTAGCGGAACCAGGCCGCCACCGCCAGCGTCAGGAGCTCGTGCGGCCGCCCCGCCTCGCGCGACTCGTTGATCGACGAGAGGACGTGCGTCGGCATCTTGGCCGAGCCGGCCCGGCAGAGGCGGGCGAGCTGGTCGGCGATCTTCGGGTTGGCGAAGCGCTCGCGCAGCGTGGACTTGTAGTCGTCCAGGTCGACGCCCGGCAGCGGCGGCAGGAGCGGCGTGATCTCGTGGTCCATCAGCCGCGCGATGTAGTCGTGCAGCAGCGGGTCGCCCATCGCCTCGTCGAGCCGCCGGTGGCCGGCCAGCGAGCCCAGGTAGCCGAGCGCGCAGTGACTGGCGTTGAGCAGCCGCGTCTTCATCATCGCGTAGGGCCGGACGTCCGTCACGAACTGCGCGCCGACCTGGTCGAGCGGCGGGCGGCCGTTGCAGAACTGGTCCTCGATGACCCACTGGGTGTAGGCCTCCGTGATCACCGGCCAGCGGTCGCGGATCCCGAAGTCGCGCGCCAGGCGCTCGACGTCGGACGCCATGGTCTTCGGCGTGATGCGGTCGACCATGCTGCTGGGGAAGGCGCCCTCGGCGTCGATCCAGCGCGCCAGGCGGGGGTCGCGCAGCTCCGCGAAGCCGACGAGCGCGCGGCGCGCCAGCGGCCCGTTGCCCGGGATGTTGTCGCAGGAGAGGACCGTGAACGGCGGGTGCCCGGCACGCCGGCGCCGGTCGAGCGCCTCGACGAGGTAGCCGATGGCCGAGCTCGGCCGCCGCGGGTCGGCGAGGTCGGCGACGACCTCCGGATCCCCGGCGGCGAAGACGCCGGTAGCGGGGTCGGCCTTGTAGGCGCAGCCGGTGACGGTGAGCGTGACAAGCCGCGTGCGCGGGTCGGCCAGCGTGGCCAGGACCGCCTCGCCGCTCTCGGGGGCGTACTGGTAGCGCCCGATGACGCCGACGACGCGCGCGAGGTCAGGCCCGGCGCCGCGGATGAGCACGGTGTAGAGGCCGTCCTGGGCGGCGAGCACCTCGCGCATCCCGCGGCGGCGCAGGCCGACGCCGACGATGCCCCAATCGGTCGAGATGCCCCGCTGGGCGATCTCGTCGAAGTACATCGCCTGGTGCGAGCGGTGGAACGACCCGACGCTCATGTGGACCACCGCGGGGGCGAGAGCAGCGCGGTCGTACGTCGGGATGGCGACCGCTTCGGGCAGCGCCCGAAGGGTCTGAAGGGTCAACGGCATCGCCGCCGTCATGGCTTGCGGCCCAAATCGTGCCTCCTAGCAAGGGGTCAGCGGGGAAACGCCTGCCTCTTGCCGACCTGGCGCTGAGGCGATGTGAACTATCTACACATAATTCTATCGGGCCAATCAAGGCAGGCCGGATTTCTGACCACCTCTCAGCTACCGTGCCCGCGCCATGCGGATCGTCTACCAGAGCTACGAGGGCCGGTTCTCCGACAGCCCCCGGGCCGTCTACGAGGCGCTGATCGCCCGTGGCGAGGCGGACCATACGCACGTATGGATGGCCGATCCGGCCCACCGCGCCGGGTTCCCGGAAGGCGTCGCGACCGTCGAGTACGGCTCGCCGGAGTGCGTCGAGCTGCTCGAGGGCGCCGACCTGCTCGTCGCCAACACGCACACCGACTTCCCCTGGAACAAGCGCCCGGAGACGACCTACCTGCAGATCTGGCATGGGACGCCGCTCAAGCGCATCCACTGGGACGTGCTGTGGGCGCCGCCGCACCGCCTCGACCGGCTGCAGCGCGACGTCGACCGCTGGGACCTCCTCGTCTCCCCCAGCCCCGTCGCCACGCCGCTGCTGCGGCGCGCGTTTCACTACGAGCGCGTGGTCGCCGAGACGGGGTATCCGCGCAACGACCTGCTCAGCCGCCCGGACCGCGACGAGGTCCGCGCGCGCGTGCGCGGGCAGCTGGGCATCGCCGACGGCCGCACCGCCGTCCTCTACGCGCCGACCTGGCGCGACCAGGAGTTCTTCCCCGAGGGCGGCGAAGAGTTCGCCCTGCGCCTCGACGCCGGCGCGTTCGCCGAGCGCCTCGGGGCCGACCACGTCCTCCTGCTGCGCCTGCACTACACGATGACCGGGCGGCTGGCCGCCGCCGAGCGGCACGAGAGCGTCCGCGACGTCTCGTGGCACCCGGACATCGGCGAGCTCTACCTGGCGGCCGACGTCCTGGTCACGGACTACTCCTCGGCGATGTTCGACTTCGCCGTCACCGGCAAGCCGATCCTCTTCTACACCTACGACCTCGAGGCCTACGCCAGCCGGCTGCGCGGCTTCTACTTCGACCTCGAGCCCGAGGCCCCGGGGCCGCTCCTGCGCACGACGGGCGAGGTGCTCGACGCGCTTTCGGAGCTCCGCGCGCTGCAGGAGCGCTGGGCGGACCGCTACGCGGCGTTCCAGGCGAAGTTCTGCGCGCTGGAGGACGGCCACGCCACCCAGCGCGTCATCGAGCGGGCGCTACGACCTCGCGCTCGCTAGAGACCGCCTCGACGACCTCGATCTCCTCCTCGGCCTCGCGCCCGCCGTCACCGTCGGGCTCTGCGTCGCAGGTCACGCGCATCATCCCCGTCGCGACCTTCTCGTCGCCCTGGACGACCAGGCCGCAGATCACGTCGCCTTCCTCCCAGCCCATGCGCTCGATGTCGAACCACGAGAGGTGCACGGCGTTGGCCTTGCCGCCCCACGGACAGGAGGCGTCGTGGGCCTCCTTGGCCTTGCAGACCGCCTGCATGTTCTTGGCCGAGGCGTCGGTGCTCATGGCTTCGAAGGGTAGACTGGATCGAACAGCACCCCCGGGTTGAGGATGCCCTCCGGGTCCACCGCGGCCTTGGCCGCGCGCAGCGCGAGCGCGAAGGGCGCCGGCCGCTGCTGGTCGTACCACGGGCGGTGGTCGCGACCGACCGCGTGGTGGTGGGTGATCGTGCCGCCCTCCGCGGCGATCGCGTCGGAGGCGGCGCGCTTGATCACCGCCCATTGGGCCACCTCGTCGCCGCGCCGCGCCGGCCCGACGACAGTGAAGTAGGCGGCGGCCCCGTCCGGGTAGGCGTGGGTGAGCCGGCACGTGACCTGGCCGGCGCCGCACGTCTCCTCCAGCGCGGCCTGCGCGGCGCCGCCCACGCGCTCGACGAACGGCTCGAGCTTGTCCCAGGTGATAGCCGTCTCGAACGTCTCCGACAGCACGCCCATCGCGACGAGCGTGTCGCGCAGGTAGGGCGCGCGCAGGAAGGCGTCGCGCCAGGCGCCCATCGAGCCGCGGCTGGCCGCGTCCTTCTCCTCCCACTCGCCGCCGTACTCCTCGCAGATGCGCAGCGCGCGGTCCATGCGCTCGTCGACCGGCACGTCGCCGGACTCGAAGGCCAGCGTGAGCAGCGCGTGGCTGCCGTCGCCGGCGAAGGTCACGGCGGCCTCGCGGGCGTCGATCAGCCGGCAGTTGGCGGGCAGCAGCGCGGCCTGGACGATGTCGCGCACGGCGCCGAGCCCGTCAGCGAAGCGCCGGAAGCTGACGCCGGCGGCCCGCCGGTGGCGCGGGCGCGGCAGGACGCGGACCCACGCCTCGGTGATCACGCCCAGCGTGCCCTCCGAGCCCAGCAGCATGCGGTCGGGCGACGGGCCGGCGCCGGAGCCCGGCAGCCGCCGCGACGCCCAGGCGCCGCCGTCGGGCGTCAGCGCCCGGACCGCCTCGACGACGTCGTCGATGTGCGTCGGCCCGGTGGCGAAGTGCCCGCCCGCGCGCGTGGCGATCCAGCCGCCGAGCGTCGAGAGCTCGAAGGACTGCGGGAAGAAGCGCAGCGTGAGGCCGTGGGCGAGCAGCTGCGCCTCCAGGCGCGGGCCGAGGACGCCGGCCTGGATGCGCGCCGCGCGGGAGACGGTGTCCACCTCGAGCACCCGGTCGAGCGCCTTGAGATCGAGCGCCACCGCGCCCTCGTGCCCCGGGCCGGGGATCGCGTCGATGCCGCCGACCACGCTGGTGCCGCCGCCGACCGGCACGCAGGCCACGCGCTCGCTCGCGCACCACTCCAGCACGCGGGCGACGTCGCTCTCGTCGCGCGGGCGCGCGATGGCGTCGGGCGGGTTGGGGAACGCGCCGCGGAACCCGCGCACCACGTCGGCGTAGGAGCGGCCCTGGGCGTGCACCGCGCGGTCGTAGGGACCGGCGGCGAAGAGGTCGGCCAGGTGGGCCGGCGGGGCGATCCGGGGCGGCGGCAGCTCGACGGCCTCCAGCGGCACGGCCATCTCGGGCTCCGGCGAGCCGAAGCCCAGGTGCGCCGCCAGCCCCTGGGCGGCGGACGCGACCTCGCGATGGGACGGCTGCTCGTCCTCGAAGCCCCACCCCCAGTGCTTGCGCCGGCGTCCCACGGCCCCCATCGCGCGAGCATACGGCGCGGGCGCGGTGCGCGTGCGTGGCGAGCGGCGCCGCGTCGCACCGGATGGTGCGCCCGCGGGCGCGGCTAGGCTCGATCGGGTGACCGTGGAGCCCGGCATCCTCGCGCGCGGACCGTGGAGCGCCGCCGAGGTCTCGACGCGGTGGCGCGAGGACGCGTACGAGCCGCCCGCCGAGCGGGCGCGCGCGGCCGACGCCGCCATCGCCGCGCTGCAGGACCGCGGCTCGCCCTCCCACGACGGGCTGGCCGCGCGCCTCGCGGCCTACGACGCCGGCGACGGGCGCCTCGCGCTCGAGCTGCAGCCCATGCGCTGGGCGCTGCGGCTCGTCGAGGCCGACGCCTCGGCCTCGCTGTCGGCCCTGTGCGTGACCCGCGACGCCGACGGCCGCTGGCTGGCCGGCCGGCGCGCGGCCTGGCTGGCCACCTGGGCCGGGCGCTGGGCGCTCGGGGCGGGCGGGGCCGTGGAGGTCGGCGAGGACCCCGTGGAGACGCTGGGGCGCGAGCTGGAGGAGGAGTGGGGCGTCGCGCCGGACCGCCTGGCGGTCGAGGCGCTCGTCTGCTCCCCCAACCGCATGGCGATGCTGATCGGGCAGGCGTGGCTCGGGCCGGGAGCGCGGGTGCGCCGGGATCCCGAGCACGACGAGCACGCCTGGTGGCCCGCCGACCCGGCCGAGTGGCCGCCCGAGGCCGACCCGGCGCTGCGGCGGATGGCGTCGATCATCGCATGAGGAGCGCCCGCGCCTTCACCGCCCTGGAAGCGGGGTCCTTCACCCACTCCGTGGTCTACGCGGTGCTGCTGTGGGCCGCGATCACCGGCCACGAGGGCACCGTGAGCGTCCTCGGGTGGGTCCACGGCGTCGGCTGGATCGTCATGTCGCTGCTTTGCCTGGCGGCCGTGCGGCGCCGGATCATCCCGCTCTGGCTGGGCGTGATGGTGGCCGTCGTGGGGGGCGTCGGTCCGTTCGCCGGCACGATCGGTTTCGTGGTGGAAGAGCGGCGGCGGCACGCGCTAGGGTAAACCGGAAGCGATGGCGGTCAATACCACCACGGTCGAAGTCGTCATGCCGGCGATGGGTGACTCGGTCTCCGAGGGCACCGTGCTGGAGTGGCACAAGCAGGAAGGCGACAGCGTCTCGGCCGACGAGACGCTGGTCGAGATCTCGACGGACAAGGTCGACGCCGAGGTCCCCGCCCCCGCCTCCGGCACCGTGGTCAAGATCCACGCCGTCGAGGGCGACACCGTCGAGGTCGGCGCCGTCCTCGCCGAGATCTCCACCGAGAACGGCGCGGCGCCCGCCGCCGCCGCCGCGAACGGATCCGGCAACGGGACGGCCCCTGCCGAGCCCGCTGCCGAGGACGCGCCCGAACCGGCCGCCGAGAGCAACGGCGCGGCGGCGGCCACCGAGGTCGAGATCACGATGCCGCAGATGGGCGAGTCGGTCTCCGAGGGCGTGATCCTCGAGTGGCTCAAGCAGCCCGGCGACGCGATCGAGGCCGACGAGACGATCGTCGAGATCTCCACCGACAAGGTCGACGCCGAGGTCCCCGCCCCCGCGGCCGGGACCATGGGCGAGATCCTCGCCGAGGCCGGCGAGACCGTGACGGTCGGCCAGGTCATCGCGCGGATGAGCGCCGGCGGCGCGGTGTCCGCCCCCACGCCCGAGGTGACGACGCCGAAGCCGGGCACCGACGCCCCGTCGCCCGCGCCGGCCGCCGCCGCCGTGCCCGACGGCGCCAAGGTGACGCCGGTGGCGCGCCGGGTCGCCAGCGCGCTCGGGGTCGACCTCGCCGCCGTCCAGCCGGCCGGCGGGCGCATCGTCAAGGCGGACGTGATCGCCGCCGCCGAGGGCAAGTCCAACGGCAAGCCCGCCGCTGCCGAGAAGCCCGCGGGCGCCCAGCTGATCAAGGGCGCGAGCGCGATGCTCGCCCGCTACATGGACGAGTCGCGGTCGATCCCGACCGCCACCTCGTTCCGGACGCTCACCGTCACCACGCTCGACGGGCGCCGCAAGCAGCTCAAGTCGGCCGGCCAGAAGGTCTCCTTCACCCACCTGATCGCCTACGCGATCGCCAAGGCGGCCACCGAGCAGATGCCGGTGATGGCGCACCACTTCGCCGAGCTCGACGGCAAGCCGCACCGGATCGACGACGGTGGCGTCAACCTCGGGATCGCGGTCGACGTCGAGAAGAAGGACGGCACGCGGACCCTGATGGTCCCGGTCATCCGCGACGCCGGGCGCAAGACCTTCGCCGAGTTCCTCGACGCGTTCAACGCGCTGATCGAGAAGGCCCGGACCAACTCGCTGGGCGCCGACGACCTCCAGGGCGCCAACCTCACGCTGACCAACCCGGGCGGCATCGGGACGATCGCGTCGGTCCCCCGCCTGATGACCGGCCAGGGGACGATCGTCGCGACGGGCTCGATCGCCTACCCGCCGGGCCTGGCGGCGATCGGCCAGCTGATCGGCGCCGAGAAGGTCATGACCATGACCTCGACCTACGACCACCGGATCATCCAGGGGGCCGAGTCCGGCCGCTTCCTGAAGGTCGTCGAGGAGTACCTGCAGGGCGAGCACGGGTTCTACGAGGCGGTCTTCGCCGACCTCGGCGCGCCGCTGGGCGCGGCCCCCGCCCCGCCGGCACCGGCCGCGGCATCGGCCGCGCAGCGCGACGCCGCGCCGGAGCCCGTCGTCGAGCGCCGCTCGGGCGACGCCGACGAGGCGCTGCTGCAGGCCGTCCAGGCCGCCGTCTCCGTCGTCAAGGCCCACCGCACCCACGGGCACCTGGCCGCCAAGCTCGACCCCCTGGGCTCCGAGCCCGAGGGCGATCCGGCGCTCGACCCGGCGACCGTCGGCCTGACGCCCGAGCTGATGGCGCGCATCCCGGCCAAGATCCTGCGCATCCACGTCCCCGGCTCCACGCTGGCCGACGCGCTGCCGCACCTGTCGGAGACCTACTGCGGGACGATCGCCTACGAGATCGAGCACATCTCGTCGCACCGCCAGCGCACGTGGCTGCGCCAGAAGATCGAGTCCGGCGAGTACCGCAAGCCGCTGACCAACGACGAGCAGCGCGTGCTGCTGCGCCGGCTGACGATGGTCGACTCGCTCGAGCGCTTCATGCACAAGGCCTACCTGGGCCAGAAGCAGTTCTCGATCGAGGGCCTCGACATGACGGTCCCGATGATCGACGAGATGATCCAGCTCGCCGCCACCCAGGGCGCGCGCGAGGTGGTCATCGGCATGGCGCACCGCGGCCGGCTCAACGTGCTCGCCCACAACCTCGGGCGCGCGTACGAGACGATCTTCCGCGAGTTCGAGGGCGCGTCGGACATCGAGGCGGTCACGACGATCCCGCAGGGCGGCACCGGCGACGTCAAGTACCACCACGGCGCCCAGGGCTCCTACGAGGTCGGCGACAGCTCGATCATCGTGCGCCTGGAGTCCAACCCGTCGCACCTGGAGTACGTCGGCCCGGTCGTCCAGGGCGCGACGCGCGCGGTGCAGACGACCCGCCAGGGCCCGCACGCGCACCTGGACACCGACGCGGCGATGCCGGTGATCCTCCACGGCGACGCGGCGTTCCCCGGCCAGGGCGTCGTCTCCGAGACGCTGAACCTGCAGGCGATCGACGGCTACAAGGTCGGCGGGACGCTCCACATCATCCAGAACAACCAGGTCGGCTTCACCACCGATCCGGAGGAGTCGCGCTCGACGCGGTGGGCCTCCGACCTGGCCAAGGGCTTCGACGTCCCGATCATCCACGTCAACGCCGACGACGTGGCCGCGTGCATCAGCGCCGTCCGCCTGGCCTTCGCCTTCCGCCAGGAGTTCGGGCACGACGTCCTCATCGACCTGATCGGCTACCGGCGCTTCGGCCACAACGAGGCCGACGAGCCCGCCTACACGCAGCCGGAGATGGCGGCGAAGATCAAGCAGAAGGTCTCGGTGCGCGAGATCTACGCCGAGCGGCTGATCGAGCAGGGCGTGCTCACGCGCGAGGAGTCCGACGAGATGGCCCAGAAGACCTGGGACCGCCTCGCCAAGCGCCACCGCGAGCTCAAGGAGCAGCTGGCGGCCCAGCAGGGCGGCGAGCAGCCGACCGGCGGCTACGAGCTCGACCGCTCGGCCTCGCCGGAGGTCAAGACCGCAGTCGGCACGGAGCGCCTGCGGACGCTCAACGAGGAGCTCCTGAAGTTCCCCGAGGGCTTCACCGTCCACCCGAAGCTCGCGCGCCAGCTCGACAAGCGCCGCGACGCGCTCGGCCCCGACGGCGGGATCGACTGGGCCCACGCGGAGGCGCTGGCCTACGCGTCGCTGCTGTCGGAGGGCACGCCGGTGCGCCTGACCGGCCAGGACTCCGAGCGCGGGACCTTCTCCCAGCGCCACCTCGTCCTGCACGACTACAAGACCGGCCAGCGCGTGTCGCCGATCCAGAACCTGCCCGGCGCGCTCGCGCCGATGGAGCTGCACAACTCGCCGCTGTCGGAGATCGCCTGCCTCGGCTTCGAGTACGGCTACTCGATGGAGGCCCCCGACGCCCTCGTGCTCTGGGAGGCCCAGTTCGGCGACTTCGTCAACTCGGCGCAGGTCATCATCGACCAGTTCATCGTGTCGGCGCTGGCCAAGTGGGGCCAGACCTCGCGGCTCACGCTGCTGCTGCCGCACGGCTACGAGGGCTCGGGCCCGGAGCACTCCTCCGGCCGCCTGGAGCGCTTCCTGGCGCTGGCCGCCGAGGGCAACATCCGCGTCGCCAACCTGACGACGCCGGCGCAGTACTTCCATCTGCTGCGCCGTCAGGCGCGCGTGGCCAAGCAGCGCCCGCTCGTCATCATGACCCCGAAGTCGCTGCTGCGCCTGCCGCAGGCGACCTCGCGCGTCGAGCACCTCGCCGACTCCCGCTTCTACCCGGTGCTGGCCGAGCCGCGGATCGACGAGAGCAAGGTCACGCGCCTCATCCTCTGCACCGGCAAGATCTTCTACGACCTCAAGGGCCACGCCACGCGCGAGGGCAACGAGACCGTGGCGATCTCGCGCGTCGAGCTGCTCTACCCCTTCCCCCAGCAGCAGATCGCCGAGGAGATCGGGCGCTACCCGAACCTCCGCGAGGTCGTGTGGGTCCAGGAGGAGCCGCGCAACATGGGCGCCCGCGCGCACATGTCCCCGCGGCTCATGCAGATCCTGCCCGACACGCTGGAGTTCGGCTACGTCGGCCGGCCCGAGCGCGCCTCACCGGGCGAGGGCTACCCCGCGGCCCACACGCTCGAGCAGACGCGGATCATCCGCACCGCGCTCAACGTCGAGGTCCCGGTCTCGATGAACCCGGCGAAGATGCCGGGCGAGCGCTGAGCGCCCGCCCGGCCCCTCCCTTCCTTACAGCTTCCGCGCGGTCAGGACCGTGTTGACCTTCTCGGCGCCCGAGGTCGCCTTCAGGCGGACCTTGTAGTCGCCGCGCGGGCGCTTGCCGGCCGCCAGCTTGACGCGGTAGGTCCTGCCGCCCGCGCGCTTGGCCGCCTTGTAGCGCTTGACGACCTTGCCGCCCTGGCTGATCGTCACGGTCACGCGGGCGTCGGAGGTCAGCTTGTAGGCCGCGCCGAGGGCGACCTTCTTGCGGCCGCCGAACACCGGCCGGCTGAGCTTGAACTTGACCAGCAGGTCGCACGTGTCGCGGCGGAAGAAGTCCGGCCGCCGCGTGAACTTCCCGTTCCTGCGGCGCAGGACGAGCCGGCGCGCGCCGATCCGGTGCGAGCCCTGGCTCATCGTGTAGCGCACGAAGTAGAAGCCGTCGCCGACCTTCTGGCGCTTGCCGCCCACGTTCGCCTTGCCGTTCCACGTGAACGAGCGGGTGCGGTTGCGGAACCGGGCGACCCGGCGCTCCTTGATGACGCTGCGGCCCTTGGAGACCCGGAACACGTCGACCGTGACCGGCAGCTCCGTGCGCCGCGTGAACGCGATGCGGACCTTGCCGCGGCCGCGCCGCTTGAGCGAGACGCCCTTGAACGCCGCGGTCGCCTTGCACGCCACCGGGCCGGTCTTGTCGTCGCCGCCGCCGCCGGGCGGCTTCGCGATGGTCGTGCTGCCGTTGCCGGTGATCGGCTCGGGCGGCGCGCCGCGGTCGCCGGTGAACCCGTAGTCGAAGCCGCCGCAGCCCTTGGGCGCGGGGTCCGAGGGGTCGGGCGCGTCCGGGTCCTTGTCGGTCTCCGGCGGCTTCGCCGCGCCGAAGGGCGCCGCGAGCGCGCCCATCTTGAACGTCACGTCCGCCGTGATGTCCCCGGGCGACGTCGCCGGCCCAGGGGTGTCCCCGGCCATCGAGTCGACCTTGAAGCTCAGGCAGTCGTAGGCGAAGCGCCACTTGCCGTCCGGCTCGGCCGGGTTGGAGTAGTTGTCGACGTGGCCCTCGCCGAAGTCCGAGAACGTGTCGCGGCCCTCGGTCGCCTTCCACGCGGCGTCGTTGAGGTCCGGCGCGGCGGTGTCCGCGGTCATGTCGTCCGGCACCGAGTCCAGCGGGTTCTGCGCCGGCGGGTCGTCCGTCCCGACGTTGCCGTAGCCGTGGTTCTCGTCGGTGTAGACGAGCGACAGGCCGGGCTCGAAGGCCGGGCCGTCCGCCCGGTCGTCCTCGCCGTGGCCGTCGAAGTCGAAGCCGGCGCGGTCGCGGACCTCCATGTAGTAGGCGTGGTCCGCCGGCGAGCCCTCCGAGGCGGCGACGTACTGCCAGCCGCGCGTGCAGGTCTGCGCCGTGCGCAGGTCCTCGCGGCAGCCGCCGTTGTAGATCTGGTTGTCGTCGGTCTGCTCGAAGTTCGAGTTGTAGATCTCCTTGTCGCCGGCCTTGATCACGACGTCGTCGATGAACCAGCCCGGGCGGGCCAGACCCGGATCCGTGGCGTAGGAGAACCGCACGGCCGAGGCCTTGCCGGCCAGCGCGGTGAGGTCGTACTCGTCGTCGACGAACGGCGCGGCCTTGAACGTGCCGGCCTTGCGGTCGACCGCCTGGGAGCCGTCGACGTAGGACTGGCTGGTGCCCGTGAGCCCGTTGTCGAAGGTCTGCAGGCACTCGCTGCTGTTCGGGTTGCCCTCGGTCGGGTCGGTGACGTTGGTCGAGTAGCCCTTGGCGGACGGGAACGACTCGTAGGTCTTGCCGCCGTCGGCCGTGCCCAGCACGAAGCCGTAGTCGAAGTCCCACTCGATGTCCCAGCTCGACTTGAAGGTCATCGTGACCTTCGTCCCCTCGGGGACCTCCTGGAGCTGGGGCAGCGCGATGTCGATGTTGTGGCCCTTCAGCGGCGCGCAGCCGAAGTCGTTGCCCGACTGCGACCAGTACAGGTGGCTGCCCGACGGGACGGTCTTGGGGTCGATGATCTGGCGGGCGGGCAGCTTGGCCACGTACGCCTCGCCGTTGGCCACCGAGGGCCCGGTCAGCGTGTACGGCTTGCCGTCGGGGTCCTTCCAGTCGATCCGGTGGGTGTTGACCTTCGAGTCCTTCCAGCCCTTGACCGACGTCTCCTTGCCCGGCTCGAGCTCGCGCGGCACGACCCAGCCGAGCTCCTGGCGGGAGAAGACGTCCATGTTCTGGGAGTGGTCGGTGGCCATCAGGTTCCAGTCCCCGTAGGTCCCGCGATCGCCCAGCGTGTAGAAGTCGGGGAGGCCCAGCGAATGGCCGTACTCGTGCGAGATGACGCTCGCCTTGGCGATGGCCGTCTCGGGGTTGACGTTGTACGGGCCGACGGCGACGTGGACGGGCCGCTCGTTGGGCTCCGTGGTCTTCTTGGTGTACGAGTCGTCGGTCCAGAACAGCGGCCGGCCCTCGAGGTCGGTCAGCTGGTCGTCGGAGATGTAGCCCTTCTGACCCGTGGTCGGGTCGGTGTAGGAGCTCTCCAGCGTCGAGGAGTGCGGCCAGATGTTGTCGTAGGCGCCGTCCTCGCCGGGGATCTGCGAGTCGCCGTTGCCGCCGCGCCCGGCGAACACCATCATGAAGAAGTCGACGACGCCGTCCTTGTCGGTGTCGTAGTCGTTGTAGTTGATCTCCGGGTCGGCGATCTGGGCGGCGTCGTAGACGGCCTTGCCCGCCGGGCCGCAGCCGGAGTCGATGGCCTGCAGCGAGCCCTGGTTGGTCAGCGCGCCGATCAGCGCCGAGCCGTTGGCGTCGGAGCCGTAGTACTCGGTCGAGGCGGGCAGCTGGTACCAGCCGTCCTTGATGCGCTCGGGCTGGAGGGTCTGGTAGGCGTCGCCGGGAGCGTCGTTGAGCGTCGGCGTCTGGCAGGTCTGGCCCGGCCGCGTGTTGGTGAAGCCGAATCCGGGCTCGTAGCTCCAGTCGGCGGTGGCGATCCCGTCGGACGGCACGGTGCCGCTCGGGAACAGCTGCCCGTAGGACATCTCCTGGTACAGGTTGAACGTCGAGCCGACCGTGTTCGGGTCGTTGATCTTGGTGGCGAGCTTGTCGGCCTGGTTGTCCGGCGCGTGGCGGCGCTGGTAGTAGTCGACGGGCACGACGGGGAAGGGCCGGTCGCCGTAGCGGGCGGTGTCGAAGGTCTCCTTCTGCGGGATGACCTTGGGGCCGTGCGTGGTGGCGGTCGCGCCGTTGGAGAGGCGGGCGGTCGTCGAGAGGTTCTTCCAGACGATCTGCGGGTCCTGAGCGAGCGACCGCGTGCGGGCCTCGACGACCAGCGCCTTGGCGCCGGGGGCGCCGGCGGCGCCCGCGGGGACCTCGCCGACGGCCCAGGCGATCGTGCCGTCGGGCCGCAGCGCGCCGGGCGCCGACGCGCTGGTGAAGCGCGCGCCCTCCGGCGGGGCGATGGTGACCGTGCCGCCGTCGCGGGCGCCCTGGAAGTTCTTGACGCGGACGGTGAACGGGAAGGTCTCCCCCGGCTTGACCCAGCCGACCGAGGACACGAACGAACTCTCGAGCACGAGGTCGGCGGGCGCGTCCTCGACGGCGAGGCGGCCGGCCGCGGGGCCGGTGGCGCGCTTGGCGCCGGTCGCGTCCGCGGGCACGGCGTAGATCCCGAGCACCTCGCGGTAGCCGGTGCGCGCGCCGGGCTTGACGCCGCGGGTGGCCGCGGCGGGCAGCGTGCCGCTCAGGCGGCCGTTCCGGACCGCGAAGGGGCCGAACGGCCCGCGGACCTCGCCGTCCGGCCGCACGACCTGGAGGCGGACGGTCGCCGGCGCGCCGTCGAGGCGCGCGCTGAAGGGCACCGCACGACCGGGGGCGACCTGCGCCCGGGCGGTCTTCAGCGTGCCGTTGATCGCCTTGGGCGCCTGCTCGGCGGCCGCGGCGGGTCCGCCGCCCAGGAGGGTGGCGGTGGCGAGCGCGGCGGCGAGGGCCAGCGCGAGGAGGAGGATGCGGGGAGTCGGGATCACGGAGGGCTGGAACGCCGGGCGCCGCGCGAACTTGCGGTCCGGCGGCTGACAAGCCGTCAGTGCGGCTCGCGCTCGAGCGCCGCCTCGAACGCCTCGCGCCGGTGGACCGGCTCGCCGTGGGCGACCAGCACGTGCTCGAAGGGGAGCTCGAGCAGGCCGCGCAGCGCCTGCCACGGCGTCCCCCACACGCGCAGCACGCCGTCGGGGGCGGTCAGCGCGTCGGCGAAGACCAGCGCGCGCTGCTCGGGGAGGTAGACCGGCGTCTCCATGTGGCCGCGGCCGTCGTGGAGCACCTGGAGCCCGCCGGGCAGCTCGTCGCCCGGCCGGATCGCCTGCAGCTCGGTGCGCGGCACGTCGCCGGGCCAGAAGAGGAACGGCCCGTAGGCGCGCGCGCCGTACCAGCGCACGAACAGGTCGACGTCGCGCACGTGGTCGGGCTTGAGCACCACCACGGCGTCGGGCCGCGCCGCCTCGATCCGGTCCCACACCGCCCGCTCGGCGGGCGGCGGCGCCAGCGGGTCGAGCAGCAGGGTGACGCCGCGCGACGCGACGGCGAACGACGCCACCTCGGCCTCCCAGCCGTCGCCCGCGCGCCAGTCCGGGTGCGGCTGGCGCCACAGCCAGAGGCCGGGCGCCACGTCGCGGACCTCGACGCTCATCCCTCCCAGCCGAGCACGCGCCGGACGTCGGCGCCGGCGGGCGCGAACTCCGGGCTCAGGCGGGCGAGCAGGACGCGCCAGCCGTCGTGCTTGGCCGCGGCGCGCGCGACGATCGCCGCGCCGCCCTCGACGTCCCCCGCCTGCGCCGCCGCGAGCCCGGACCAGAACAGCAGCTCGTCGGACTCGGGCGCGAGCTCCGCGGCGCGGGCGTAGAGCGGGCCGGCCTCGTCGAGGCGCCCGGCGCCCATCAGCTCGTCGGCGGTGTCGGCGAGACCGTACGCGCGGTGGAGGTCGAGGAGGCGGGCGAGCTCGGCGAGCGGGTCCGCGTGGTCCTCGACGCGCAGGTCGACGCTCCACTGCCACGGCGCGCCCGTCGCCGGGACGACCACCATCGCCGCCGACTGGCGGCCCCGCACGTCGCCGCCTTCGCGTTCGGCGCCGTGCAACGCCGTGAACAGGCGCGTGGCCAGGTCGCCCTCGGCGGCGGTGAACGCGGCGGCCATGGCGGCCGGGACGGTGCCGGCGGCCATCATGTTGGCCTGGCAGCTGAAGCCGTCGCCCTGCTCGTGGCCGGCGCAGGGGATGCAGTCGGCGCCGGTGTGAACCGCCACCTCGCCGCGGGCGTCGACGACGCCGACCTGCCGCACGCGCGAGAGCGCGTCGGCGGCGAGCCGCTCCTGCAGAGCTTGCTGAGCGCCGAGGCTCGGGTCCTGCTGGAGCCGGTCGAGGACGTCGGGCCCGTACGCGGGCTCGACCACCGACTGCGTGGCCACCGCGCCGATCCCTGGCCGCGCCCACGTGCACAGCGAGCCGACGGAGAACCAGTGCGACTGCACGGCGGCGCCGAGCTCGCCGGTGGCGGGGTCGCGGGCGACGATGGAGTACGTGCCGTGGCGCATCTTCGGGCGGCGAGCATACTCCGGCGCGTGAGCGATCGAGCCGAGCGCGTCCTGGCCCGCATCCGGGCCACGCCGCCCGGGTTCGTGCGCGCCTACGGGGACGTCTCGCCGGGCGCGCCCCGGTTCGCCGGCACCGTCTTGTCCGCGACCGACGACCCCGGCGTGCCCTGGCACCGGATCGTCCGCGCCGACGGCACGCTGGCCAAGGGCGCGCGCCAGCGCGCGCTGCTGGAGGCCGAGGGCGTGCCGTTCCGGGGCGAGCGGGTGGACATGCGGGTCGCGCGGTTGCCGGATTGAGGGGTGAGCGCTCCGCTCGGGCCGGGGTCGGGTGCCGGGGTCGCGCGGACCTGCGTCATCGATGGGTGAGTGGTCGTCTGCCGTTCGCCGCGGCGAAGGTTCGGTGGGCGGCGGTGGTCAACGTCGATTGCCGGTCGCCCACACAGGGAGCGATCCACGTTGACCACCCCAATGGTGGTCAACGTGGATGACGAGAGGCGGAAACCCACATAACGTCACAACCGCGAAGCCAGATCCGGCGGATGTGACGTTGAACGTCCATAGCCCCCGCAACGTCACAACCGCGGTCAAAGCCACCACGGATGTGACGTTATGCGCGCCACCCACGCCGGCGCCCCTCTCACCGCGACTCTCGCAAAGCCGTTCCCCCATCCCCGCGACCCCCGCAGAGAGACGCGCGAGAAGAACTCTCCCCTATCAATGCCCGAAGTCCAGCTGAAGACGCGCGAAGACACGCCACAGAACGCTCAGTCGTCGAACACCTTCGCCAACCGCACCACCAACCCATCCCCGGCGCGCGTCGCAAAGGCCAGCGGCCCGGTCATCGCCGCCACCGCCACGGCCCGGCCCCGCCCGTGGCGCCGAGCGAGCCGCGGTCCCAGCGCCGCCGCCAGCGCGGTCAACCCCGACAGCGGCCGGAAGAAGATCGTCAGCTCGGCGATCCGCGCCTCGTCGTCGAGACGCACGAGCGTCGCCTCCTGCAGCACCCGGCCGCCGATCCGCGCGGTGTAGAACAGCGCCCGGGTGCGCGCGTCGCCGACGTCGTCGGAGTAGCGGATGTCGGCGAGCACGGCGAACACCGCCTCGAGGACCCGCTCGACCTGCGCGACGCCGCGGAAGCTCCCGCTTGCCGTGATCGGCGAGTGCAGCACGACATCGGGGGCGAAGGTCGCCGCGGCCGCGCGGGCGTCGCCCGCCTCGGCGGCGGCGCGAAGGGCGGCGGTGGTGGCGGCGGCGTCTCCCATGCCCGCCCGAAAGCATCGCGCACCGGCGCGGAGCGGGTGTGACTAAGGTCACGGCCATGTGGCTGCAGCGCGAGATCCGGCTGAGTCCCCGCCCGCGGGGCTTCCACCTCGTCACGCGCGAGGTGGTCGAGGCGCTGCCCGAGCTGCGCGACGTGGACGTCGGCCTCGCGCACCTGCACATCCTCCACACGTCGGCGTCGCTGACGCTCAACGAGAACGCGTCGCCGGACGTCCGGCACGACTTCGAGTCGTGGTTCGACGAAGCCGTCTCGGAAGACGCGCGCTACTGGACGCACACCGACGAGGGTCCCGACGACATGCCGGCGCACATCAAGGCGTCGCTGCTCGGGCCGTCGCTCACCCTGCCCGTGTCAGGCGGCCGGTTCGCGCTCGGGACGTGGCAGGGGATCTACCTGTGCGAGCACCGCGACCGCGGCGGCGCGCGCCGCTTGGTCGTGACCGTCAACGGCGAGTAGCGGCCTACCGGCCGCGCCACACGGGCGGGCGCTTCTCGGCGAACGCCGTCGCGCCCTCGCGTGCGTCCTCGGAGCCGAACACCGGCCCCGAGATCTCGCCCTGGCGGGCCCAGGCCTCCTCCTCGGTCCAGTCGCCCGCCGCGCGCAGGATGCGCTTGGTGGCGTCGAGCGCCAGCGGGCCGTTGCGGGCGATGGCCGCGGCCAGCTCGCGCGCGACGGCCACCGCGCCGCCGGGCTCGGCGAGCCGGTTGACGACGCCGATCTCGTAGCCGCGGGCGGCGTCGATCGGGTCGCCGGTGAGCGCGAGCTCCATGGCCAGGTGGTAGGGGATGCGCTTCGGCAGCCGGATCAGCGCGCCGCCGGCGGCGACCAGCGACCGCTTGACCTCCGGGATGCCCAGGCGGGCGTCGCGCGCCGCGACGATCAGGTCGCACGCGAGCGCGATCTCGAAGCCGCCGGCCACGGCGAAGCCCTCGATCGCCGCGATCAGCGGCTTGCGCGCCGGCCGCTCGACGATCCCCGCGAAGCCCCGCCCCTCGACGAACGGACGCTCCCCGGTGACGAACGCCTTCAGGTCCATGCCCGCGCAGAACGCGCCGCCCGCGCCGGTGAGGACGCCGACCTGCAGCGCGTCGTCGGCATCCAGCGCGTCGAGCGCCGCGGCGACCCCCTCCGCGACCGCCAGGTTGACGGCGTTGCGCGCCTCGGGCCGGTTCAGCGTGATCAGCAGGACGCCGTCCTGCGCCTCGGTGAGGACCGCGGGCTCGGCCATCACGCGGCGAACAGCGTCAGCGCCGGCTCGCGCTCCCCGCGCAGCTCGGCGAGATCGACCTCGACCCACCGCAGTCCGCGCGCCTCGGCGAGCACGCGCGCCTGCGGCTTGACCACCTGCGCGGCCAGCACGCCGCGGCAATCGGCCAGCGCCGGGTCCAGCCGGATGCGCTGCAGGTACCGGGTCAGCTGCTCGACCGCGTCGATCGTGCCGACCCGCTTGATCTCGACGGCGATCCACCCGTCCTCGTCGTCGCGGCACATGAGGTCGACCGGCCCGATGTCCGTCGGCCACTCGCGGCGCACGAGCCGGAAGCCCTCCCCGCACCACCCGGGCGCGTCGGCCAGCAGCTCCTGCAGGTGCGCCTCGACGCCGTCCTTCTCCAGGCCCGCGTCGAAGTCCATCGCGTGCGTGGAGTCCGAGATCACCTCAGCGATCCGGATGTCCAGCTGGTCCTCGCCCTTGAGCTTGCGCACGACGATCCGGCCGTCCTCTTCCTCGATCGCCGTCGGCGGCGTCATCCAGTTGAGCGGCTTGTAGCCGCCGGTGTCGGCGTGGACGAGAACCGAGCCGTCGGCCTTGATCATGATCAGCCGCAGCGCCTCGGGCAGACGGGCGGTCAGGCGGCCCGTGTAGTGGACCTCGCAGCGAGCGACGATCAAGCGCATCGCCCGCACCATACGCGCGCGGGCGGACGCGGTCAGGTCTGCTCGGGAAGGACGCGGTCCAGCAGCGCGTCGGTGTCCTGCATGCCGAACGACTGGCGCAGGTAGTCGCTGATCTGGTCGCGCGACATCCCCTCGCCGGCCAGGCTCATGGCCAGCAGGGCGGCGGGGTCGTCCTCCTCGGACTGCGCCTCCGCGCCGCCCGGCGGCGCGACCGAGGCCCCGTCGGCGTCGATCTGGCGCGGCGCGTACTGGTCGACCTCGCGCTCGTCGATCGGCGCGACCTCGCCGAGCGTCTTGCGCAGCTCGTCGCAGCGGCTCTGCACCTTGGTGGCCAGCCGCAGCAGCGCGCTGGACAGGACGGCAAGCTCGTGCAGCTCCCGCCGGGCCGCCACGATGGGGTCGCGCTCCGCGCTCATCGGCAGTAGTAAACCCGAAAAGCGCCGCTCGCAACCCGTTTGGGCGAAATGTGCCACCTCGCCGCGCTCAGGCGGCGAGCTCCTTGGGCGCCTGCGCGAGCACGTGATCGCGCAGCTCCCGGACCTCCGGGTCGTCGCCCAGGGCCAGCGCGCGGTCGCAGGCGGCGAGGCAGTCGCGCGTTCGGTCGGTGCGCGCGAGCGCGTGGGCGTAGCGCGACCAGGCCGCCGGGGAGTCCGGCTCCAGCTCGGTCGCCGCCTCGCAGGCCGAGACCTCCGCGCCGACGTCGCCGATCAGGTTGGAGACCAGCGCCAGGTCGAGCAGCCCCTGCACCGAGGGGGCGATCGCCTGCGCGCGCTCGAGCGCGTCGCGCGCGCCGGGCCGGTCGAAGCGCCGCAGGCGCAGCCGCCCGAGCCGCTCCCACGCGCCCGCGTCGCCCGGCGCGAGCTCGGTCTCGCGCACGGCGGACTCCTCGGCCTGCGACAGCGCGCCCATGTCCTCGTAGATCCGCGCGGCGTAGCGATGCGGCGCCGGCCGGCCGGGCTCGTGGCGCGCCCAGTCGCGCACCGCGCGGCCGGCGGCGGCCAGGTCGCCGCCCTGCCAGAAGGCGATCGTCATCAGCCGCAGCACGGCGGTGTTGCCCGGGTCGGCGTCGCGCGCGTAGATGAGGCGCCGCGCGGCCAGCGGGAACTCGCCCTCGGCCAGCGCGTGCTGGGCGGCGGTCATGAACCGCTGCACCCGGTCGGCCCCGGGGTCGGGGCGCGAGAAGTCGACGAACTGCAGCGACCCCGCGGGCACCGTGCGCACGCCGACCTGGAACGTGACGCGCGCCCACTGCTGGATGTCGTCGCCCTCGCCCGTGAAGTAGATGCCGGTGACGCTGCCGACGCCCCACTCGGGATAGGAGAGGCAGCGCGCGTAGCGGTGCACGACCGAGTGGTCGGGCACGCGCGAGGCGAAGGGGTCGTGCTTCTCGCGGTCGGCGTCCTCGGTGCGGCGGCGCTGCTCCTCCGCGTACGCGCGCGCGCCCTCCTCGGCCCGGCGCTTGCGGGCCGCCTGGGCCGAGACCTTGACCGCGTTGCGCGTGACCTTCCCGCCGCGCGACTCCTCGGCCAGCTGCTCGAGCTGATCGGCGGCCATGTTGATCGCCTTCAGGTGGCGCTCGTGCTCGAGCTGCTTGCCGGGCGGCGCGATGTCCGGGTGCCAGCGCTTGGCCATGCGCCGCCGGGCGAGCTGGATCGCGCGCTTGTCGAAGGGCGGCTCGATCTCCAGGAGATGGACGCTCTGCTCGATGTCGAGGATTCCTGCGGCCATGGGCGAACGTCCTAATCTAGCCCCCTTGGCCACCCCGGATCATGAGCATCTCGACGCGGGCGTCCGCGCGCTCCTGGCCGAGACGCTGGACGTCGCCCGCGCCACCGCCGAAGGCCGCACGGAGGCCGGCGACGCCGAGCCGTTCGCGCTCGTCCACGCCGGCGGCGACCTCAGGCTGGTCCTCCTCGGCGACGTCGCGGACGCGCTGCGCGACGCCGCCGGCACGGGTCGCGTGGCCGCCACGCTGCTGCAGCGCTACGGGGCCGACGCGTTCGCGATCGCCGCCCGCGCCGTCGCCTCGCCCGACGGCTCGCCGGAGCACCCGCAGGCCCGCGAGGTCATGCGGGTGATCGTCGGCCACGCCGACGGGACGAGCGGCTCCACGTGGTGCGAGATGCGCGGCGGCAAGCTCGCCGGCCTGTGGGAGACCGCCGCCTGAAGGCTCAGGCGGCCGCCGCGACGGGCTCGCGGACGGCACCGCCGAGCACCCGTTCCAGCGCGGCGACGCAGCGCGGATCGAACGCCGTGCCCGTCTCCGCGCGCAGCAGGTCCAGCGCCGCTTCGGACGTCCAGGCGTCGCGGTAGACGCGGTCGGAGACGAGCGCGTCGTAGACGTCGCACACCGTCAGGATGCGCGTCTCGAGATCGAGGTCGCCGGCCTGCAGCCCCCGCGGGTAGCCGCGCCCGTCGAGACGCTCGTGGTGGTCGCGCACAAGCCGGCGGACGGGGTCGGGAAAGCCGGCGAGCAGCGCGAAGCCGGCCTCGGGGTGGCGCTTGATCTCGGCGAACTCCGCGTCGGTCAGGGCGCCGGGCTTGTTGAGGACCGCGCCGGGGACGGCGAGCTTGCCGACGTCGTGCAGGAGCCCGCCGACGGCGAGCGTCCGCATCCGCGCCGGAGACAACCCCAGCGCCTCGCCGACCTCGACCGCGCGCATCGCCACCCGCCGCGTGTGCTGCTCGGTCGAGCGGTCCTTGCGCTCGAGGTCGAGCAGCAGCGAGCGCACGCGCGCCCCGAGGAAGCCCTCCTCCGACGCCACGAGGTCCGACGCGCGCAGGCTCCCGGCGAGCGGTCGTGACGCGTCCGTGCGGTGGAGGTCGAAGACGACCGGCGCGCCGACGCAGACGATGCCGATCAGCTCGAGCGCGTGCCCGAGGTAGAAGGCGAGGGTCATCGGCGACAGCAGCAGCTGCGGGACCAGCGCGGACGCCAGCCAGACCGTGCCGACGACCACCAGCAGGTCGCTGCGGCGGCGCGTGAGCCAGAAGGTCGCGGCCGCCCGGACGGTCAGCAGCCCGTAGCAGCCGAGCCCGAGCACCAGCAGCGCGACGGCAGGCCCCGAACCGGTCGCCGGCATCCCCGGCACGGCCGCGGGGATCAGCAGACCGAGGGCGCCGAGCCCGAGGACGCCGGCCGCGAGCGCGGTCTGGAGGGCGAGCAGCCGCCCGACGGCGCGCGGACCGTGCAGCCCGGGCAGCGACCGCAGGCTGAGGAGCGCCCCGCCGACCGGCAGCGACGCCGCGCCGGCGACGGCGACGACGCCGTTGGGGCCCGCCACGACGCCCGGCGTGGCCAGCCCGTGCAGGGCGAGCAGCGCGGTCATGGTCGAGAACGCCGTGCCGAGGCACCTGTCCGGGGTTTACGCACCCGTCGTAGGCCCCGGCCGTCCGCCGAAAGCCTGATGGCGCGGCGATCTACCCTCCGAAGTCGTGTCAGCGAGTTCAGGTACATCGGCTATCGAGTCTCTCTTCAGCGCCGGGGTTCGAACCCGCGATACGCACCTGTCGGCGACGACTCCTGATTTCGAGCGGCTCGACCGGCGCGCCGAGCCATGGGCGGACTCGGTTCGAGCTCTGATGGACGAGTGGTTCTCGCACCTCCACGCTGATGCGCAGAAGTCGATCTGGCCGCGATTCAGAAGCCCTCGCCGAGACGCGCACCTCGGCGCGTTCCACGAGCTCTACGAGCACGAGGTCGCGGTTCGCGGCAACTACGACGAGGTTGACTGCGACATCGGTCGGGAAGATCCGCAGCATCTGCGGCCCGACCTCCTGCTCGCCCGAGCCCAGGATCGTTGCTTCGTCGAGGTCACGGTCGCGCTCGGCGACGACGTGGTCGCTCCCAACGCTCGGCGACGCGTCCACCAGCTCTACGACGCGATCGATCGGATCCGCAACCGGAACTTCTTGCTCGGCGTCGATGTCCGCGGCGTGGGCGCCGCCACGCCGGGGCGCAACCTCACCGGACCGATCACGGCATGGCTGAACACCCTGGACGCGGACGACGAGATCACCCGCGTGGCGGCAGGTGGAGCCCCGGCGGCTCGGTGCTTCTCGAACGACGGATGGAAGGCCATCATCACGGCCACCGGCTTCAAGCCGCACCTCCGCGGCCACACCGGCGGTCTCATCGGCGAGCGCATTGAGGGTTTCGGCGGCTACACGCACATCTTCGAGGGCGAGCGGCGCATCGAGGTCGACGGTCCGCGACCCCTACGTGATGACGAGTTGCTCGGGACCGTCCTGCGTAAGAAGCTCAAGCACGGCTACGAGACCGGCGACACGCCGTTCATCCTCGCCGTCCTCTGTGCCGGCATCTTCGTTGAGGACCGAGACGTCGCAGCCGCCCTGATCGGGCCTGACGGTGTGTGGCCGGACGGCGACGGGAAGCGGTACGAGCGCCTCGCGGGGGTGATCACCGTCGCCAACCTGTCACCGACGGCGGTCGCGGTGGTCGAGCCCACACTCTGGACGAACCCGAACGCCGCCCACCCGATCGCAACGGACTTCTTCCCGTGGCGGCGCATGGAAGTTCGCGCCGACGGATCTGTCGTGGAGCACCCCGCCACCCGCTCGGTGGCGGATGTTCTGGGCATCAGCCCCGGGTTCCCCGCGCGCTAGTCGAACGGGGGCGGGCCAGGTTCGGACGTCAGCGGCTGCGGCGGGCGGCGAGCACGCGCTCGTCCGCGTCGGTCAGTGTGCGGTAGCGGACCCGGACGTCGCTGGCGACATCCTGGGGGTTGAGCGTGCTGCGGCGCACCTCGATCGGTGCGGGCAGGCCAGAGACCACGAGCTGAGGCATCGGGCGACTGTGCACCCGGGGCAGGACCGCGAGACCCGGCTTCCCGCAGCAGACGGCGCGTCGGCGCCGATAGGCGTGCACTCAAGTCTGATGCCGGGTACGCCGACAACACGGATGTCGTTGCGTTCGTTGCGTACGTTGTCTACTGTGTTGTCATGACCCCGACGGAAACCATCCACGCTCCCGCCAGCCCATCGCCGGGCGAGCAGCACCGGCCGGTGGAGGGGTACCCGTCGCTGCGCGCCGCCGCGGCGCTGATCGGCGTCAACGTGAGCACGCTCTCTCGGCGTGCCGATGTTGAGCGGGTCCGCGTCGGACGCGAGGACCGCGTGCCGGCCGGTGAGGTGGTACGCCTGACGTCCTACTTCGGCAAGCGGCGGGCGAGTCGGGTCGCCGGAGAGCTCGTCGAGCGCGCCGCACGCACCGACGCGCAGGCCGACATCGCGCGCGAGGTGGACGAGGCGCTGGAGCGCTACACGCAGCCTCCGACCGTGAGGACCCACCAGGCGTTCCTCGCCGAGGCCCGCCGGTTGCTGCCCGGGCCGATGGTCGCCCAGATCGAAGCGACGCTGCACTCCGAACCCGGGTCGGGGCACAGCACCATCGGCTGGACGCCTCCCGGCGACTAGCTGCGCAGCGCACGCGGCGGGCGCCACTCCAGGTAGCGGTCGCCAGCGTCCGCATACGCGGCAGGAGTTCCCGCCGGGCGGAACCCAAGCCGCAGCGCCAGCTCGCGGTCGTCCGGCGCGGGCGCGAACCCGAGTCGATCCGGCAGTCCGCGCTCAAGCGCCGCGTC
Source organism: Solirubrobacteraceae bacterium (assembly GCA_036389195.1). Classification (GTDB taxonomy): domain Bacteria; phylum Actinomycetota; class Thermoleophilia; order Solirubrobacterales; family Solirubrobacteraceae; genus JACCYI01. Next base: position 21,824 of record DASVQH010000031.1, on the reverse strand, counting down.
GGCGAGGTAGCACAGCAGCACGCCGGCGAGCGACCGGCTGGTCTCGCCGATGTCGAGGTCTCCGGTTTCCAGCACCGCGATGGCCGACACGAGCAGCGGCGCGCCCTTGTCGATGTCGAGGTGGAAGGCCAGCGCAGCGATCGGACCGCTGCGCGGATCGACGCAGGTGATCGTGCGTCCGTGCCCCTTGGCGCCGACGTCGTTGATGGCGCCCGCGGCCGGGCCGAAATGCGACGGGGTGAGTCGCTCGTGCTTGCTGGTGATCTTCAGCGGCGAGCGGGTCAGCAGCCGGAACGGCGGCCGCGGGATCTGATCGAACAGGTGCAACACGGTCGCCGGCGTTCCATCTGCTCGTGCGCCGCCAGGGTCCCACTCAAGACGACGTGGACGCCGCCCGGAGAACAGCAAGATGAACTGCACGAGCTCGGAGATCAGGTTGCGCGGCAAGCGGCGGACCGTACCGGCCCGCTGGCCACGGTGTGTTCTCGCCGCGCCATCCGCGACACTCTCCTGATGTCAGGGATGTACACGAAGAACGGTGTCCCGCTGACGGTCCAGGGGGATCGGGTGTTCAACCCGCGCGGGGTCAACTTCGGCTACATCCGTGGTGACCGGGTGTTCGGCCTCGACGGGGGCTATCGCGGCACGATCGTCGGCGACCGGCTCATCTACCGATCGCAGTCGGCGACCATGGGAAGCGCCCGTGCGCAGTCCGCGGGAATCGGCGGGTCGGCGCGCGCCGCTCAGGCCGGGAGCGCCGCCTGGGGTGATGAACCGGACATCGAGTCGTAGGACCAACCCCCCGCGCGAGGCGAAGCTCGGCCGGTCGACTCTGGCTCGGCTACGCGGCGCCTGTGCGAGCGGCCGCAGGCGGGACGACGCGCAGCGCGCGCCGCTTGTTGGGGTCCAGGAGCGTGTGGAGCTCGGCCAGCTCGGTGGCCATCTCCGTCAGCTGCTCGGGCGTCCGGGCGGGCAGGGCGAGCGAGGGCGCGCGGAAGTGCGCCCACGGCGACGTGCGCTCCATGGCCCGGGCGACGCGCTCCTTGATGTCCTCGTCGACGACGACGTCGCGCAGGCGCTTGGGCTCAATCGCGGGGATGAACCGCCGGACGACGCCGCCGAGGACGATCTCCTCGATCGTCTGCTCCCAGGTCTGCCGGAGCTGCACGCACCACCGCTCCGCCTCGCCGGGGTACCCCAGGTGCCCCTCGCGGTCAAGCCTGGCGAGCCCGTCGAGCTGGCTGCGCAGCTCCTTGAGCCGCTTCTGCGGCGAGAGGCCCTCGAAGGGCAGCTCGTTGCGGGCCAGGCCGATCCGGCCGCCGGCGCGGAGGAGGGTCTGCCCGTGGCACGGCACGTCGTCGAGCCGCGCCTGCTCCTGGAGCAGCAGGAGGAACGCGAGGTCATGCGTGAACACGATCACCTGGCGGGCCCGGGCCTCGCGGACGAGTCTCCGGGCAACGTACTCGCGCCGCGTCTGGTCCAGCGACGTGACCGGGTCGTCGAGCACGATCGCCGAGCGATTCGCGCCGACGCGCAGCTCGGCCAGGAAGAAGGCGGTGCTCAGCGCACGCTGCTCCCCGTCGCTGAGCACCTGCGCGACGCTGTGCGAGCAGCGGTCCGCGTCGAGCTCCAGGCGGATAACGGTCTGACCCTTGCGCGAGCTGCCGCTGACGGTGACGCGGGGGGGGTCCGGCGTCAGCGCCGCGAGCTCCTCGGCAACGGCGTCGCGCAGCTCGTCGGTGATGACCTGAGCGCCGAGCCTGCGCTGCGTGAGGCTGATCTTCTGCGTGTCGAGCTCCCGGAGCGCAGCCTTGATCCGCTCGCCCCGGCGCCGGCTCTGGACGTGGCGCAGGACCAGCCCGAGGTGCTCGCCGAGGTGCGCGCGGTCGCGCAGCTTCGCGAGCCGGCTGAGCAACGCACGCCGCTTGGCGTCGTCGCGCAGCGCGGCGTGGCCCGCGGCCGCCGTGGTCTGGCGCTCGATCGTGAGGTCCAAGGCGTCGAGCGTCGGCGCTGCGTCCGGCGTCGGCGGCGTCTCGCCGGAGAGGATCGCTAGGAGCGCCGCGCGCCGCGCCACGTACACGTCGAGCGTGGCGGCGACCGTCGCGTTCAGCGCGTCGTCGTCGATGGCCGCCAGCCAGGCGTTGACCTGATCGCGCAGGGCCTTCGCGTCAGGCGCGGTACGGGCCATGGCGTGAGCGCGCTGGCGAAGCTCGCCCAGCGAGGCCTCCAGGTCGTCGCGGACGTACGTCTCGAAGGCCGTCATGCGCCGACGGGCGTCCTCATCGAGCGTCTGCTGGCACAGCTCGCAGCGGGCGTCGTCACCGGTGTCCGGGAACGTGCTGCCGCGCGAGACGGCGACGTTGCGAGCAGCCTCCCAGAGCGCCTTCCACGCCTCGTCTCCGGTGCCCGGGACCGGCGCGTCGGCGAGCGCGTCGCCGGCAAGGCGCCGCTGGGCGGCGACTGTCTCGTCGCGACGGCGGCGGAGCATCCGGGCCTGATCGAGAACACCGTCGTCGACCGTCCGCAGCGCGTCGTCGAGCGCCGTGCGGGCGTTGCGTGCGGCCGACGCGGTCCGTCGTGCGGACGCCTCCAGCTCGGCGCTGCGGTTCGAACGGATCTCCGCCTCGGTCGCGATCAGCGCGTCGAGCTCGGTCCGCTCGACGTCGGTGAGCTTCGCGAGCGCGCGCAGCCGGTAGTCAACATCCGCCGCGCCGAGCTGCCCGAGGAGCTGGCCCACCTCGGACGTCGGAGCGAACGCGGCGACCTCCGGGGGCGTCGACGAGAGCGCGCGCGACTCCTCGCGTAGGTGCTCGGCGATGGCGTTCTGGGCGCGTACGAGCCGGTCGAACAGGACAAGCGGCCGGGGGACGAGATCGACGACGTTCGACTGCTCGACGTAGATCCGCGCGCACGCGGCGTCGAACACCGACACGCTCGACAGCACCCGCGGCGGGCGCTCGGCGAGGTCGAGCTGGAGATCACGGTCTTGGTCGCCCACCCGCGCGACGACCGTGGCGGTCTGCGCTCCTTCAACCGCTCCCGGATCGAAGACGTCGGGCAGGACCTCTCCGCGTTCGACCGAGCGGCACGACCGGCGCAGCAGCCGCGTGTGGCCGCTCTTGCCTGCGCCGGTGTCGCCGTAGACGACCGTCAGCCCGGGGGCGAAGCGCAGCCGTTGCCCGGGAGCGAGCGAGTTGATGTTGTTCATGTCGCCCATCGCGATCAGCTCGACCGGCGTCTCGGCGCCGTCGTCGGACGGAAGGTCGTCGAGCTCCAGCGGGCGGGCGCGGCTGTCCTCGGCGCCGTCGGCGAGCAGCAGTGCGGCGAGCTCTTCGACGTCGCCCTCGGACAGCCGGTCGTTGATCGACAAGCGTCGGGCGAGATCGCGCTGCCAAGCGGGCAGGGTCAGGGTCCAGTCGAAGATCGCCTGTTGAAGCCCTGACGTCACCGCGCCAGGATTGCAGGAGACGCGGACGCCGCCGCGACGGACGCGGCTCGCGCGCGCGTGTGCGTAAGCCGTTGCGTGGTGCCGAGGAGCACCGTGGTCGCGTCGTGCCGGCGCGCGCCGACGACCGTGAGCGCCAGCGCGGCGGCGCCGGCGGTGCCCGCCGCCAGCGCGACGAGCCCGAAGTGGGTGCCGGCGGAGAAGGCCGCCTCGCGGCCGGCCAGGTAGTGCAGCGCCGCCGCGGGCCCGACGGCGCAGAGCGTGGCCAGCGCCAGCAGCGACGGAAGGCGCTCGCGGAGGAGACGGGGCATGTCGCCGGGCATCGGCGGCCCGCGCGCGCGTCCTTAGTCGATCAGCTTCTTCTCCATCCGCCAGATCGCCAGCCGCCACATCGCGACGCCGAAGACCAGCAGCGCGAGCAGCCGCAGCGCGTCGGTCCCCGGGTCGAAGCCGAAGGCCGCGTGGCGGACCAGCACGACGCAGTGGTGCAGCGGGTTGAACTGGGCCAGCACCTGCGCCCACTCGGGGAGGTTGGAGATCGGGAAGAACGTCCCGGCGACGAGGAACAGCGGCGTGATGACCGTGCTCGTCACGTAGCTGAAGTTGTCGATCGACTTCAGGATCGCCGCGATGAGGATCCCGAAGCTCGCCCAGCCGAACCCGGTGATGAAGCCGATCAGCGGGACGACGAGCATGCCCGGGCTCGGGTCGAGGCCGAAGAGCATCGAGACGAGCAGCGGGGCGCAGCCGAAGGTCCCCGCGCGTGCGGCGATCCACAGGGCCTCGGCCGTCACCAGCTCCTCGGTGTCCACCGGGGCGGCGAGGATCGCGTCGTAGGTGCGCTGGAACTGGTACTTGACGAAGACGCCGAACATCGCCGGGAACACCGACGAGAAGAGCACGGCCGTGGCCACCGTCCCCGTGCCGACGAACTGCACGTAGTCGAGGCCGCCCACCTTGGAGACGAGCGACCCGAAGCCGAAGCCGAAGGCCAGCAGGTAGATCGTCGGCTCGACGGTCGAGGAGAACGTCGTCGAGCGCCAGAACGAGGAGAAGTTGATGATCTCGCGCACGAGGACGCCGGTCAGCGCCGGGCGCTCGAGGCGACCGAGGCGGCGGCCGGACGGGGCGCCCATCAGGACACCTCCTCCCCGGTCAGCAGGACGAAGACGTCCTCCAGGTTGGCCGCGCGCACGTGGCCCTCCGGGGCGGCGCCGTTGGCGGCGTCCGTCCCCAGCACCGCGACGCTCGTGCCGGTGCGGCGCGTGTGCAGGCCGGCCGCGAGCGCCTCCTGCTCGACCTCGGCCAGGCGCGGCGGCGGGCCGTAGACCTCCGTGACCTCGCGGCCCGCGTGCTCGGCGACCAGGTCCTGCGGCCTCCCGGTCGCCACCGCGTGCCCCTCGGCCATGATCGTGACCGTGTCGGCCAGGCGCTCGGCTTCCTCGATGTAGTGCGTCGACATGAGGATCGACACCCCCTCGGAGCGCAGCGCGTCGATCAGCGCCCACAGCTCCTGGCGCACCTGCGGGTCGAGGCCGACGGTCGGCTCGTCGAGCAGGACGAGCTGCGGCTGATGGACGAGCGCGCGGGCGATCAGCAGCCGCCGGCGCATGCCGCCCGACAGCTTGTCCACGCGCGTGTCGCGCCGGTCGCCGAGGTTGGCGATCTTCAGCGCGCGCTCGATCGCGTCGCGGCGACCCGCCCGCGGGATCCGGTAGAGGTGGGAGAAGACGCGCAGGTTCTGCTCGACGGTGAGCGTCGTGTCGAGGTTGTCGAGCTGCGGGACCACGCCGGACTTCGCGCGCGCCGCCTTGGAGTCCTCGGGCAGGACATGGCCGAGGACGACGATCTCGCCCTCGTCGGCGATCGTCTGCGCGGTCAGCATGCGCATCGTCGTGGACTTGCCCGCGCCGTTGGGGCCGAGGAGGCCGACGCACGTGCCCTCGGGGACCTCGAGATCGAGGCCGTCGACGGCGGTGATCGGTCCGTAGCGCTTGACGACGCCGGACAGGCGGAGAGCGGGCTCGGGCATGCCGCTTCTCAACCTACTTCACCGGTAGCGGCGCAGACCGCGGCGCTGCGCCGCGATCGCCGCGGCGTGGCGGTGCACCGCGTCGCGTCGCGCGGCCGCCTCGCGCGCCACCACGTGGGCGACGGGCGCCGCGAGGGTTCGAACCCCCAGCGGGTGGAGCGCGACCAGCACGCCGTCGCGCGCGGCCACGGCGGCCAGCACGTCGGCGTCGCCCGCGCCGGCGAGCCCCAGCGCGGCGACCGTCGTGGCGGGGCGCCCGCGCGCCGACAGCTCGTCCGCCAGCGCGGGGCCGAGCCCGTCGTCGAGGACGATCAGCCGCGCAGCCACGCCGCCGCCTCCGCGACCGCCTCGGCGCCAAGGCCGTGCGCCGCCGGATCGTCGAGCGCCGCTGCGTCCTGGACCGCGATCCGGCGCCCGCGGATCACCGGCCGCCCGTCGAGCCGCTCGGGGTCGACCTCGATGGCGCGCAGCCCCAGCGCGCGCGCCGGCCAGCCGCCGTCGCGCAGCACGGCGAGCGGGTCCACCCGGCCGTCGAGCTCGAGCACGCCCTGGCGCGCGCCGGCGAGGACGTCGACGAGGATGCCGTCGCGCTCCGCGGCGACGCGCCCGTCGACCACGTGCAGCCCGGAGTTCGCCAAGGGGTGGGCGGCCGCGCCGCCGAGCCGGTCGACGACCCGCCGGATCGCCGGCAGCGCGATGCCGCGCGCGAGCAGCTCGTGCACCGCGACCGCCTCCGCGACGTCGTCGAACGAGTAGACGTGCGGCTCGGCGGCCGACACCGACGCGCGGATGTGCCCCCAGCGCGCCCACTGGCCGATCCGGTCGCCGCTGACCCCCGCCAGGTGACCGGCCTCGTGGGCGGAGTAGCGCCCGGTCACCCCTCGAGCTCGAGCGCGAGGATGGCCACGTCGTCGCGCGCCCCGGCCCCGTCGCCCGTGCGCGCCAGGCCGACCAGCCGGTCGGCCACCCCTTCGGCGCTTCGCGCGCCGTCGAGGAGGGAGAGCAGCTGCGCGCCGTCGAGCGGGTCGGCGTGGCTGGCTTCCGCGACGCCGTCGGTGTAGAGCGCCACCGTGTCGCCCGCACCCAGCTCGACCGAGCACTCGGTCAGCTTGGGCTCCGGCGTCACGCCGATCAGGGTCCCCTGGCAGTCGAGCACCTCCCCCGGGCCGGTCGGGTGCACGAGCAGCGCCGGCGGGTGCCCGCCGCTGGCGTAGGTGAAGCGCGGCGCGCCGTCGCGCAGGTCGAGCTCCGCGTAGATCAGCGTGATGAAGCGCAGGTCGTCGCGCTGGCGGAGGATCGCCGAGTTGAGCCGGCGGAGCGCCTCCACCGGCGCGAGCGGCGTGACGGCGCGCAGCGTGTAGCGCGCCAGGGCGGTCAGCGTGGCCGCCTCGGCGCCCTTCCCGCAGACGTCGCCGATGACCAGCGCCCAGCGCCCGTCCCCGACCGCGAACACGTCGTAGAAGTCCCCGCCGACCTCCGTCCCGGACCCGAGCGGCTCGTAGCGCGCCGCGAGGCGGACGCCGGGGATGTCGGGCAGCGCGTCGGGCAGCAGGCTGGCCTGCAGCGTCTGCGCGACGTGGGTGCGGTCCCGGTACAGCCGGGCGTTGTCGATCGCCAGCGCCGCCCGCGCGGCGAGGTCCTGGGCCAGCGCGAGGTCCTCGTCGCCGAAGCGCCGCCCGCTCTCGGCCGCGACGAAGGTGATCGCCCCGAGGGTGCTGCCGCGCGCGGTGAGCGGCACCACCATCGCCGAGACCATCCCGAGCTCGCGGATCAGCGCGAGGTGCTCGGCGTCGCTCGCCCCCAGCTCGAGCAGCTCCTCGGGGATGTCGGGATAGAGCTCGGGGCGGCCGCTGCGGATGACCGCGGGTGCGCCGCTGGGCGACGTCGGGTCGACCGGGTAGCGGCGCTGCAGCTCGGAGGCGAGGGCCAGACGCGCGGGGTCGGGGTGGGCGACGGCCGCGTTGCGGATGCGGCCCCCCGGCGCCAGGAGCTCGATCGAGCACCAGTCCGCGACGCGCGGCACGCTCAGCCGCGCGAGCCCCGAGAGCGTCTCGTCGAGGTCGAGCGACGCGTCGAGCACCGCCCCGGCCTCGGCCAGGTAGGCGGCGCGACCGCGGGCCGTCTCGGCCGCCTCGCGGGCGCGCCGCTCGGCGGCGTAGGCGGCTTCGCGTTCGGTCTCGGCACGCCGGCGCTCCGTGACGTCCTCGACCACGAGCCCCACGCCGGCGACCTCGCCGTCGTCGCGCACCGGGAACACCGTCAGCGACCACGTGTGGGCGACGCCGGGGTCGGCCGCGGTCTCGCCGGTCAGCTCCAGACCGGCGATCGTCTCGCCCGTCTCCAGGACCCGGCGCATGTGCGGCATCGCGTGGTCGCCGACGCCGGGCGAGATCTCCTCCGGCAGCCGCCCGACGTGCGCCTCGACGGGGAGGCCGGTGATCGCCGCCAGGGCCGCGTTGACCCGGACGTGGCGCAGGTCGCGGTCCAGGAAGGCCAGGCCGGCGGGCGTCTGCGCGAACACCGTGTCGAGCAGCAGGAGGTTGCGCTCGCCGAACCGCCGCAGCTCGGCCGCCTGGTCCTCGACCTGCGCACGGCTGGTGGCCAGCGAGGAGGCGAGGTCGTCGATCGCCGCGCCGACCGCGCCGATCTCGTGCGGCCCCGGGCGCCCGACGCGGGCGCCGAGGTCGCCCGCGCGCAGCCGCGCCACGCCGGAGCCGAGCGCCCGGACGGGGCGGACGATGGTCCGGTTGACGTACAGGGTGAGCAGCACCAGCAGGCCCACGAGGCCGCCGAGCGCCACGAACGCGACGATCCGGGCCTGGTCGGCGTCGCGCTCGGCGGCGGCCGAGCGCCGGGCCAGCCGGCGGCGCTCCACGGCGGTGAAGCGGGCGATCTCGCCGCGCAGCGCGTCGAGGCGGCGCTTGCCCTCGGCGGCCAGCGCCGTGGCCTCGCGGGTGTTGCGCGCCGGCACGGGCCCCGTCGCGAGCGGCCGCGCGTAGTCGCGCAGGTAGGCGCCGATCTGGCGCTCGATCCGGGCCGCCCGCGCCCGCTGCGCCGGAAGGTCGGACAGGCGGCGCAGGCGGGCGGCCTGCGCGGGGATCGCCGAGCCGGACCGCTCGTAGGGCGCGAGGAACCGCCGCTCGGCGGTGATCAGGTAGCCGCGCAGGCCGGTCTCGAGGTCGACCGCCAGCTTCTCGGTCTGCGTCGCCTCGGCGAGCAGGCGCTCCGAGCGCGCCGTCGCCTCCTGCGCGTCGGTCAGCGCGACGATCGAGCGCACGAGCACGACGAGCACGATCGCCACGGCGATCGCCCCCAGTGCGGCCCCGCCGACCAGCCGGCCGGTCAGGCTGCCGCGGCCTCCCGCGTCACGCAACCCGGTCTCGGACGAGGTCGAGATCGAAGGTCATCGTGACCGTGCTCGGCTCGCCCTCGGCGTTGGAGAGCTGCAGCGACTCCGTGACCGCCGCCATCAGCGGCAGGCCGACGCCGAGCCCCGGGCTGTCCGGCCGCGCGCGCAGGCCGCCGCCCTCGTCGCGGACCTCGACGCGCAGCCGGCGGCCCTCCACCGTCGCGCGCAGGTGCAGCGGCCCGGGCGGGGCGTCGACGTAGGCGTGCACGACGACGTTCGTCGCGGCTTCCGAGACGGCGAGGCGGATGTCGTCGAGCGCGTCGTCGGTCGCCTTGGCGGCGCGGGCGAGCGCGACGACGGCGGCGCGCACGCGCGGGACCGCGGCGGGCTCGGCCGGCCAGGTCTCCTCCACCCCCGTGCTCATGCCGCCTCCGGCGGCTCGTCGACGAGCTCGACCAGGCCGGCGACGCCCGAGAGGTCGAGCACCCGGCGCACGGCGCCGTCCCCCGGCGCGATCAGCAGCCGCCCCGCCTCGGCGGCGGCGCGGCGGTGGGCTTCGAGCACGACGCGCAGGCCGCTGGAGTCCATGAACCGCAGGCCGCGGAGGTCGAGCACGACGGTGCTCGCGCCGTCCTGGGCGCGGCGGACCGCCTCGCGCGCCTCGGCGATGCCGAGGACGTCCAGGTCGCCCTCGAACTCGAGCACGGCCTGGCCGCCCGCGTCGCGGGCGCGCACGGCGAAGGGCGGATCCTCGGCGGCGGACATCCCGCCGGGATGGTGACAGTCCGCGGCGCTGAGCGCTACGCCGCGCGCGCCAACGACGGCGCGCCGGCCGCCGCCCGGACGAGCGCGCGGAACAAGGCGAGCTGGGCCGGATGGTCGACGAGGGTCTCGGCGTGCCACTGCACGCCCAGGAAGAACGGCCGCTCGCGGCACTCCAGCGCCTCGACCGTGCCGTCGGCGGCGCGCGCGGTCACGCACAGCCCGGCGCCCAGCGCGTCGACGGCCTGGTGGTGGAACGAGTTGACGGCGAGCCGCGTCACGCCCAGCGTCCGGGCCGTGCGCGAGTGCAGCGCGATCGCCACCTCGTGCGTCGGCTGGGTCGCCACCTCGGTCTGGCGGTGGCCGGGCACGTCCTGGTGCAGCGTGCCGCCGCGCGCGACGTTCAGGGTCTGGACGCCGCGGCAGACGCCGAGGACCGGCATGCCGCGGCGGTCGGCCTCGCGCACGAGCGCGAGCTCGAAGGCGTCGAGCGGCGGCTCGGTCTCGCCGAGCGCGGGGTGCCGCTCGCGCGCCCCGTAGGCCGCCGGATCGAGGTCCGGCCCGCCCGACAGGCAGATCCCGTCGAGCCGGTCGAGCAGCGCGGCGACGTCGCCGGAGGTCAGCGGCGGCAGGACGACGGGCAGGCCACCGGCGCGCTCGACGGCGCGCATGTAGGTGAGCCCCAGCGCCATCTCGGGCTGCGGCGGCTCGCCGTGCCGGCGCAGCGTGGCCAGGTCGCCGCGGCGCATCTCCGAGGTCGTGACGCCGATCAGGGGCTTCATGTCAGCCACTATCGGCGCTCCGGCGGCGGAACTCGACCGCCATCCGGGAGGAGATCCGTGCCCTCGACCTCGCCCGGATGTCGAGCAGGATGGGTGCCGTGACCTCCCCGATGGTGGGCCGCGAGCGGCGCCGCGACGACTTCGGCGGCCTCGTGGCGGTTCTGCGCCTGGCCCCCGTTTCTTCCATGGCAGCTTCTTCCGAGACGGAGCGGCCGCCACGCCGCCCCAAGTCCCGGAGGTCTCCCTTGCGTCCGTCTGCGCTCCCGCGTCCGCGCGTTGCACGCCGTTCCACGGTCATCGCCCTGCTCGCCTGCACGGCGGCGGGCGGATCCGCGGTCCCTGCGCTCGCGGTGATCGTCGCGACGCCGACCTGCAACGGCAAGACCGCGACCATCTACCGCGGCTCCGGCCATGCCGGGACGGACGGCGCGCCCGGCTCGCCGATGAAGGTCACGGGCACGGATGGCGCCGACGTCATCGTCGGCGACAGCGGCAAGGACCAGCTGCTCGGCGGCGGCGGGGACGACACGATCTGCGGCGGGGACGGGAACGACCAGGTCTTCGACGGCGCCGGCGCCGACTGGGTCGACGGCGAGAGCGGCGACGACGAGCTGTTCGCCGGTCACGGAACCGACACGCTGGCCGGTGGCGACGACCGCGACACCGTCTCCTACGTGGGCCGCACGCGCGGCCTCTCGATCACGCTGCAGGGCACCTCGGACAACGGCATCGCGGACGAGGACGACACGATCGCCGCCGACGTGGAGAACGCCAAGGGCGGCAGCGGCGACGACCACATCGGAGGCAGCGGCGTGGCCAACCTGCTCATGGGCGGCGCCGGCGACGACACGATCAGCGGCTACGACGGCGCCGATTCGATCTCCGACGGGCCAGGCACCGACGCCGTCGAAGGCGGCAACGACAACGACACGCTGGTCGCCGGGCTCGGCCGCGACGATCTCTCGGGCGGAAGCGGAACCGACCTCGCGTCCTACGCCGCCCGCACGACCGGCGTCCTCGCCGTCCTCGCAGTCGACGCGCCGGTCTCCGAGGACCAGTTCCTCGACCCCGAATCGGGAGCTCCCGACGTCGAGAACCTTCGCGGCGGATCGGGTCACGACAACCTGTACGGAAGCCCGGGGGAGAACGTGATCAACGGCGCCGGCGGCGACGACGTGCTCTCCGGCCTGGACGGCGACGACGTGATCTACGACGGGCCAGGCAAGGACGAGGTCTACGGCGACGACAGCAACGACGCCGGCGTCGGCGACGACCTGCTCGTCGCCGGAACCGGCGCCGACGACTACAGGGGCGGCGGCGGGTTCGACCGCGTCTCCTACCGCGCGCGGACCCAGCCGGTCACCGCCGGGATCGCCGCCGAAGCGGGCGTGAGCGGCCAGGAGAACGAGGGCGACACGCTGCAGGCTTCCGTCGAAGGCATCCACGGCGGCTCCGGCGACGACACGCTGGTGGGCGACCCGGGCAACAACACGCTCTGGGGCGGCCCGGGCGACGGCGTCGACGTGCTGCAGGGCCTCGGCGGGGACGACACGCTCTTCGGCGAGGGCGGCCCCGACGCCCTCGAGGGCAACGACGGCGCCGACCACCTCTTCGGCATGACGGGCGACGACGTCTTCGACCTGACCGCCGACGGCGCCTCCGACGTCGCGTATTGCGGCGGCGGTGCGGACAAGCTGACCAACGGCGGGGACCTTCTGGAGCCCGCCGACGTCTACGACCCCACCGCGTGCGAGGACGTCCCCCAGCAATAGCGAGACGTGTGGCCGTGGACGCGGCGGTGCGGGCCGAGGGCGGAGGTTCCCTATCCTGCGACGCCGTGTCCTCGCAATACATCTTCACGATGTACAAGCTGTCCCGGGTCCACCCGCCCGACAAGGAGGTCCTCAAGGACATCTCCCTGTCGTTCATGCCCGGGGCCAAGATCGGCGTGCTCGGCCTCAACGGCGCCGGCAAGTCCACGCTGCTGCGGATCATGGCCGGGCAGGACACGGAGTACCGCGGCGAGGCGCAGCTCGCGCCCGGCGCGACAGTCGGCATCCTCGAGCAGGAGCCGCACCTCGACGAGTCCAAGGACGTGCGCGGCAACGTCGAGGAGGCGGTGGCCGAGACGCGCGCCCTGCTGGACCGCTTCAACGAGCTGGCGATGAACTACTCCGACGAGACGGCGGAGGAGTTCGGGCGGCTGCAGGAGCGCATCGACGCCGCCGACGCCTGGAACCTCGACACGATGCTCGACACGGCGATGGACGCCCTGCGGCTGCCGCCCGGCGACGCCGACGTGTCCACCCTCTCCGGCGGCGAGCGCCGCCGGGTCGCGCTGTGCCGGCTGCTGCTGCGCGCGCCCGACCTCCTGCTGCTCGACGAGCCCACCAACCACCTCGACGCGGAGTCGGTCGCCTGGCTGGAGCGCCACCTGGAGGAGTACAAGGGCACCGTCGTCGCGGTCACCCACGATCGCTACTTCCTCGACAACGTCGCGGGCTGGATCCTCGAGCTCGACCGCGGGCGCGGCCTGCCGTTCCAGGGCAACTACTCGTCCTGGCTGGAGCAGAAGCAGGTCCGGCTCGCGCAGGAGGAGAAGAAGGAGTCCGCGCGCCAGCGGACGATCGCCCAGGAGCTCGAGTGGGTGCGCCAGAACCCCAAGGGCCGGCGCAAGAAGTCCAAGGCCCGTCTCAACAACTACGAGGCGCTGCTGGCCGAGGAGCGCAACGCGCGCGTCGACCAGGTCCAGATCCACATCCCGCCGGGGCCGCGCCTGGGTGACACGGTGATCGAGGCCGCCGGTCTGAAGAAGGGCTTCGGCGACCGCCTGCTGATCGAGAACCTCTCGTTCTCGCTGCCGCCGGCGGGCATCGTCGGCGTGATCGGCCCCAACGGCGCCGGCAAGACGACGCTCTTCCGGATGATCGTCGGCGAGGAGCAGCCCGACGCCGGCAAGCTCAAGCTGGGCGAGACGGTCGAGCTCGCGTACGTCGACCAGTCACGCGACGCGCTGGACCCCGAGAAGAACGTCTGGGAGGAGATCTCGGGCGGCTACGAGCACATCAAGGTCGGCGACCGCGAGGTCAACTCGCGCCAGTACGTCGCCAACTTCAACTTCAAGGGCTCCGACCAGCAGAAGAAGGTCGCCAAGCTCTCCGGCGGCGAGCGCAACCGGCTGCACATGGCCAAGCTGCTGCGCTCCGGCGGCAACCTGCTGCTGCTCGACGAGCCGACCAACGACCTCGACGTCGACACCCTGCGCGCGCTGGAAGAGGCGCTGCTCTCGTTCCCGGGCTGCGCGGTGATCATCTCCCACGATCGCTGGTTCCTCGACCGCGTCGCCACGCACGTGCTGGCCTTCGAGGGCGACTCCCAGGTCGTGTGGTTCGAGGGCAACTTCGAGGCCTACGAGGAGCACCGCCGCGAGCGGCTCGGCGCCGAGGCCGACCGCCCCCACCGCATCTCGTACAAGAAGCTCACGCGCGCCTAGCGGCCGGAGGGGCCGGCCCCGTACATCCGTCATGCGAGGCGTTCCTCACCGTTGAGGGCTACGCTTGGCCGATGTTCCTCCGTCTCCTCGCCGTCGCCCTGTGCGCTGCAGCCTCCATGGCGCTCCCGGCCGGCGCGGGCGCGCACGGCTTCAGCCCGGCGACCGACCTCACCGTCCCGGCCCCGCCGTACGAGTACTCCTGCGGGCGTAACGACTGCAAGAGCCCCAGCGCCGACGCGATCCGGATCGCTGCCAACGCGGCCGGGGACACGGTGGCGGCCTGGCTGTCCAGCGAGTCCACGGATTCGCGGGGGCCGACGTACAAGGTGGAGGCGGCCTACCGGCCCGCCGGCGGCGCGTTCGGCCCGAAGCAGACGCTCGGGACGTTCGCGTGGCGGGGGTGGGATCTCGCCGTCCCGGGCGTGGGGATCGCCCAGGACGGCCGCGCCTTCGTCTCGTGGAACGGCCGAGACGCCGACGACAGCGGAAACGAGTCGATCTGGATCGCCCAGGCATCGGCCGACGGGACCTTCGTCGATTCCCGAGCGCTCGAGCAAGTGGGGCAAGGCGTCCCCGTGCCGAGGCTCGCGGTCGGGCCGGACGGGCACGCGATCCTCGCGTGGGACAGCGAGGAGCTCGATCAGAACGGGGCCTCGCGGAGCGTCATCCGGGCCTCGACGCGCGACCCGGGCGGCGACTTCAGCGCTCCCGTGAGGGTGGCAACCGGCGGCCTGGCCGACGTCGAGGTCGCCCGCAACGGCGCCGAACTGGTCACGGGGTGGGCGGCCGGCGCCATCTTCGGCTCGATGCGTCCGGCCGAGGGTGACGCGTTCGCCGCGCCGCAGACGCTCCTCGCGCCGTCCGAGCACCCGGACCGGCTGAGGACGGCGATCGCGCCCGATGGCCGCGCGATCCTCAGCTGGGTGTCCGACGGGTCCCCTTCCCCGATCATGCGTGTCCGGTTCACCACCGCCGCGGGCGCTCCGGACGGGCCCGTGGTCGAGCTTCCCAACCAGGACGCGACCTACCACACCTCGCCGAGCGTCGCCTTCGACGCGGACGGGACGGCCGTGGCGGCCTGGAACGAGTGCCCTGACACCGGCACGGCCACGACCTGCCACTTCGCCGCGGCCGAGGCCCCGCCGAACGGCGCGTTCGGGCCGCGCACGCTCATCCCGGGCGAGGTCAGCTATCCCGGGTTCTTCGACCTGGCGAGCGGACCGGGCGGGCACGTCTTCCTCTTGCACCGCGACTTCGACGGTGCCGGCGTCCACATCGCGCGCCGTATCTCCGGGGCGACCTTCGAGGAGCTGTCGCCGGTCCCACACGGCCCGGGCACGGTCGACGACCCGCAGATCGCGGTCGACGGGGACGGGAACCCCGCCGTCGCCTGGCGGCTGGAGACGCCGGACGAGCTGTCGAGCGTCCAGATCGCCTTCGGGGACTGGACGGCACCGAAGACCGAGGCGGAGGTCCCGTCGACCGCACGACCCGGCGAGGTGGTGGCGATGCGGGCCACCGCGACCGATCCCTCCGGCGCGACCGTGGCCTGGGACTTCGGCGATGGCGCCCGCGCACCGGGGGCGGAGGTCAGCCACGCCTACGCCGAGCGCGGACGCTACACCGTGCAGGTCACGGCCACCGACGGCAAGCACAACGAACGAACGGTGACGCGGACGATCGACGTGGCCGCGCCGGCGCCGGCGACGCCGCCGGCGCCGCCCGAGGGCGCCGGGCCGCCGGCCGCCGTCCACGGCGCCCCGCCGCCGCCGATCGTGCAGCGAGGCGTGCCGGCCGTCCGCGCGACGGTCAAGGCCCGCTTCGCTCCGAGTGGCCGGCGCACCGAGGTCCAGCGGCTTGCGGTCATCGCCATGGAGCCCGGCGCCGCGGTGCGCATCCGCTGCAAGGGCCAGGACTGCCCGTTCTCGACGCGCCGCTGGGCGAGCACGTCGAGCGGCTGGCGCAACGCGCGGCGCGCGTTCGGCAAGCACACGCGCCTGCGGGCCGGCACGGTGATCGTCCTGCGCATCACCGCGCCGGGACGGGTCCGCCAGGTCGTCCGCTACAGGCTCCGGGCAGGCCGCCAGCCGGCGGTGCGGCGCGGCGGGGCCTAGGACCGGCGCGCCGTCGGCGCCGCCTCGGTGCGCACCAGCTCGACCCGCAGCGCGCAGCGCGCGCGGTGCTGGAGGCCGTGGACGGCGTCGACCGTGCGGCCCAGGTAGTCGGCGGCCTCGTCGGGCGAGAGCCCGCACAGGAAGCGCAGCACCAGGACGTCGCGCTGCTCGTCGGGGAGGGTGGCGAGCGCGTCGCGCAGGTCGGAGCGCCGCTCGCGGCCGATGTCGTCGAAGGCGACCGCGGGACCGCGGACTTCCGCCACCGGCGTCGCGCGCCGCGCGCGCATCGCGTCGATCGCCGTGTTGTGGGCGATCCGCAGCACCCACGCGGAGAACGGCACCTCGCGCCGCTGGTAGCGGCGCAGCGAGCACAGCACCTTGGCGAAGATCTGCTGGGTCACGTCCTCGGCCTCGTGCTCGTCGCGGACCATCGAGCAGACGTAGCCGTAGACGTTGTCGGCGTAGCGCAGGTAGAGGTAGCGGACGGCGTCCTGATCGCCGGCGCGGGCGCGCTCGACCGCGGAGTCGGTGAGGTGCTCGCCGCCGCCCGGGTCGCCGGCCTCGGCGGCGCGGCGGCGCTGGAACCGGCGGCCGCGAACCCCCTCGGCCTCGATGCGGTCGGCCTCGTGCCTGATCCGGTCAGACGGGCGCGTGCACGGCGTACTGCTCATCGGTGGCCTCCCCAGGCGCGGTGTTCATCCACCCAGGAGGCGTTCATCGCCGTGGAACGACGTTCCGTGGCGCGTCAGCGGTGCTCGAGATCCCCCGACTTGTGGATCGCGATCCCGAAGGGCAGGCGCAGGTGGAACTGCATCACCGCGCCGCGCTTGCGCCCGAGGCTGAGCATGTCGGCGCGGCCGGCCCGGACCGCCAGCAGCTCGCGCTCGACCGCGACGATCTCGTAGTCCTGCGCGATCCGGGGCAGACGCAGCCGGCCGAGCGCCGCGTCGATCGTGAGCCGGGCGGCGAACGGCCCGGTGCGCTCGAAGACGACCTCGGCGGCGAAGCTGCGGCCGAGGATGGTGTTCTCCTCGGTCCAGGTGAGCCGCTCGCCGCTGACCGACCGGATCCGGGCGGTCGCCTGCCACGGGAGCGCGACCGGCAGCCACGGCGCGGTGATGTAGGCGCCGGCCGCCGGGCGGAACACGTCGCCCGGGCCCAGGTCGGGGAAGTCGAACAGGACGTCGGGCGGCGTCCCGCCCTCGGCGGCGGCCGCCCACTGCGCCGCGCGCGGGACGCCGGGATGCGCGCTCATGCGGCCTCCATCGCGACGACCGCGGCGGCGGCCATCCGTCCCGACGCGACCGCCGCCTCGACGCAGCCGGCGTTGACCGGCGTACGGGTCCAGTCGCCCGCCAGCGCGAGGTTGGCGAAGCCGGACTCGCCGGGCGCGAGCCGGTGGCGCATGCTGCCCGGCGGCGAGAGGGCGTAGCGCTCGCCGGGCGCGACGTTGGCCCGCCAGTACTGGTCGGCCAGCGTGCCGCCGGGGCGCCCGGCCCGATCGGCGAGCAGGCCGCGGAGCTCGTCGCGCGCGGGATGGCGGTCGACGAACGCCGCCACGTTGCGCGCGACGGCGGCGTCGGCGCCCGCCTGGTCGGCCTGGCCGGCCGCGGGGAGCACGCCGACCGCGTAGGCGATCTGCGCCACCTCGCTGCCTTCCGGCCAGCGCTCGAGCCCGACCAGGTGGGCGAAGTCGGCGCAGGTGTCGAACGGCGCGTCGTAGGCGCCCGAGACGGATCCCGGTTGCGCGGCCAGGCCGCCCTGCGGCGCCTGCCCGCAGAGCCACAGCTGCGCCGCCTGCGTGGGCACCGTGGCCGCGTGCTCGAGCATCCGGGCGAACGGGGCGTGGGCGGCCGCGAGATCGGAGCACAGCGGCGGCAGCGCCCCGACCGGGATCGCCAGCACCACCGCGTCGAAGTCGCGGCCGCGCTCCAGGCGGCGCGCCGGGCGCCCGAGCGGGTTGGGCTCGCGCTCCAGATCGGCGCCGCGCTCCCGCAGTGCGGCGGCGTCGGCCGGCGCGAGCTGCTCCCACAGCGGCTCGCCGGGCCACGCCCACGTGGTGCCGACGTGCAGCAGCGGCGCGTAGCCGCCGCCCGCCAGCCGCGCCTGCTCGACCATCTCCACCGCGTCCACCCGGCCGTCGCGCTGCCGCACCCCGGTCACCGCGCGGAACAGCTCGACCGCCACCCCGCGCCGGCGCAGCGCGTGGTAGAGCGGGGCGAAGACGACGTCGCCCATCCCGCCGCGCATCCGCAGCATCAGCGAGCCGCGGTGCTCGAAGGCGATCCTGAAGAGGTTGCGGACGGCCATCCCCGCCGCCGCCCGCGGCCGCGCGCGGTCGCCGTCCTCGTAGGCGAAGATGAGGTCGTAGAGCGAGCGCAGGAAGGGCGCCTGCAGGGTGTGGTCGAACTGCAGGCGCGGCGCGAGCCACGTCCGGAAGTCCTCCTCGTCGGCCGCGGCCAGCGCCTCGGCGTCCCAGCCCCCGCCGTCCAGCACGCCGGTCTCCCGCGCGCGGCCGAGGACGCCCGCCCAGAAGTCGGCGAGCTGCGCCAGCAGGCGCCGGCCCGTGCCGCGCCCCGCGAGGTCGCGCGCGGCCTCGGCCAGCAGGCCGACGCCGTCCCGGTCGGTCAGCCGGCCGCCCTCGGCGGCGGCGACGAGCGCGGGCGGCGGCAGCTCGTCTGAGATCCGGTCCTCGCGCGCGTCCCACACCGCCAGCAGCCAGCGCGCGATCGCCTCGACGTAGTCGCCGGGGGCGATCGGCTCGGCAGGGCGGTCCTCCAGCGGGCGGTGCGGGAGCGGCAGCTGCCAGCGCGACCACGGGCCGTCCGCCCCCTCGCCGCGCTCCCACAGCCCCAGCCGCGCGACCGGCGCGAACGCCTGCGCCGCGGTGGGCGCCGGCGCGTCCGGCCCGGCGGCCGCGTAGGCGCGGCGCATGAGGTCGAGCGCCTGCTCGTAGAAGCCGAACCACAGGTGCAGCCCGTGCTCCTCGATGCGGTCGTGGCGCGCGGCGTTGCGGCCGCTGGCCCCCTTGCCGCCGAGCCGCCAGCCGAGCGAGTGGACCGTGACCTCGAAGCGGCCGCCGTGCGCGGGATCGGACAGCTCGAAGGCCGCCGCGAGCCCGGCCGCCCCGCCGCCGAGCACGGCGACCCTCACGCGACGACCGCCCTACCGGGCCGGGCCACCCATGCGGAGGACCCGCGGGGTCTCACCGCTCCAGCCGCCAGTCCAGGCGGTCGCTGGGCGCGGGGTCGTAGACGCAGAACGCGCCCGTCCGCACCGACGAGCGCAGGTGGTGTCCGAGCACCGGATCAGAGGCCTCGATGCGGCCGATCATCCGCCGCAGCGCGCGCGTCACGTTGATGCGGGCGCGCTCGGCGGGGTCCCCGAGCCGCCGCTCGCGGCCGCCCAGCCCCACGGCCAGGGCCAGCTCGCGGCCGATGAACTCGCGCTCCTGGCGGGCGCGGGCGAGGCGCTCGACGTCGTTGAAGCGCTCGGCCTCCTCGATCTCCTCGTCGAGCGCCGCCAGCCGCTCGCGGTACGCCTCGCGGGCCTGCGGATCCAGGACGGCCGCCGGGTTGGCGTCGCCGCCGTGGGCGGGCGCGCCCGCGCCGGCCGGCTCGGTCCCGGACTGCAGGTCGACCACGTGGACGTCGATCCCCGGGGCCGCCAGCAGCCGGGCGAGGTAGCGGATCCCCTTGTTGTCCTCGAACCGCAGGTCCCGGCCGTCGACGGTCAGCGTCCACATCTGCCCTTCGCGGCGCAGCTCCACCGGCCGCGGGCCGTTGGCCGCGGCCACCGGCGGGGCCGCCACCCCGGCCGGGGGCTCCTCCCCCGGCGTCCGGAAGCCCAGCCGCAGGCCGGCGGGCGACGCGGCGAGGGTCCGCGCCGCGCGCTCGCGCCCGAGCAGCGCCTCCGCGCGGCGCCGGACGCTCTCGGCGCCCAGCCGCCGTGCCTCGCCGGCCGCCTCCTCGAGCAGGCCGGCCGCCCGGTCGCGCTCCTCGGGCGGGGCGTCGCCGGCCAGCGCCAGGCGGGCCTGCTCGACCAGCGCCCGCGCGCGCCACACGGGCGCTCCCCAAGCCTCGGCGCGGGTGCGTGCCTCGGCCAGCCGCCGCCCCGCCTCCTCCGGACGGTCGAGCGCGAGCGCGAGGCGGCCGAGGGCGAGGTCGACGCTGCCCCAGGCGGCGGTGTTCCAGACGATCCGCCCGGCCCAGGGCGCCAGGCGCTCGAACAGCTGGCCGGCCGCGGCGGTCATGCCCGCGTCGGCGGCGACGTGCGCGTAGAGCACGTGCCCGAAGAGCCACATGATGTCCATGGGCAGCTCCTCGAAGCCGCTGGCCGAGTCCATCGCCAGCACGGCGCGCGCCTCGCGGTGCAGGTCCGCCTCGGCGTACGCGAGGGCCAGCGCCGCGCGGAAGGCGGGGACCCCGGGGGTGTTGGCGACGACCTGGGCCAGCAGCTCCTGCAGCTCCGGGAGGCGCCCCTGCTCCCAGCGCAGCATCGTGACCTGGTTGGCGTAGAAGGGCAGCGCGTCGGGCTGGCCGCTCTCCGTCCCCAGCGCCAGCGCGCGCTCGGCGAGGCGCTCGGCCTCCTCCAGGCGGCCGTGGACGATCGCCAGGTTGGCCTGGTCCTGCACGGAGAGCCAGCGGGCGGTGGGATCGCCCAGCCGCTCGGCCAGCTGGGTGGCGCGGGCCGTCGCGCGCTCGGCTTCGGCGACGCGCCCGGCTTCGAGCAGGCAGGCGCCGAGCCAGCGCAGCGCGCGGAACTGCGCCAGCGGGTCGCCGAGCACGTCGGCGACGGCGACGTTCTCCTCCATGTCGCGGACCACCTGCTCGGTGGTGTCCGGCGCCCAGATCGTGATCCGGCCGGTCAGCACGCGGGCGAGCGTGGCCGGATCGCCGACGCGCCGGGCCATCGCCAGCGCCTCGTCGGAGAGCGCGATCCGCCGCGCGCGGTCGGGCGGCGAGAAGTACAGCTCGTTGGCCAGCGTGGCCAGCAGCGCCGCCCGCTCGGCCGAGTCCCCCGGCCCGACGGCCTCGATCGCCGCCCCCAGCACGGCGATGCGCTCCTCGTCGGTCTCGCCGCCCGCGCTGGCGAACCCGCGGCCGTTGGCCAGGGCGGCGCGAACCAGGCGGTCGCGCTCGCCGAGCCGCTGCGCCATGCGCGACGCCTGCAGCAGCGTCTCGCGGAAGCGCGCGTCCCCCTGGCCGCTCAGCGCGCGCCCGAGGCCGATCAGCAAGTCGCAGCGCACCGCGTCCTCGCCGCCGCCGGCGCGGTCGTGGAGCTCGAGCGCGCGCTCGAACCAGGTCGCGGCGGCCTGGGGGTCGCGCTGCTCGAGCAGGACCTCCCCGGCGGCCTGCGCGGTGGCGAGCGCGCGGGCGAGGTCGGGCGGCTCGGCCTCGTACCAGTGGCGCGCGACTTCGAGCGCGCGGCGCGCCCCGCCGCCGCGCGCGTCGAGCGCCTCCGCGGCCCGGCGGTGCAGCCGGCGCCGCGCCGAGGCGCCGAGCTCCTCGGTGAGCGACCGCTCCAGCAGCGCGTGGGAGAAGCGGAAGCGCGCGCCCGGGCCGGGCAGCTCGACCAGCAGGCGAGCGCGCGCCGCCGCGTCGAGCGCCGCCGCCGCGCCGTCCTCGGGCCGTCCGGCGATGGCCGCGACCAGCCCGGGATCGAACTCCTGCCCGGCCACGGCGGCGGCGGTGAGCGCGGACGCGGTGTCGCCGCCGAGCCGCTCGACGCGGCGGCGGATGACGTCGCGCACGCCGTGCGGCGTGGGGGCCGCCTCGTCGTCGCCCTCCCCGCGGCTGCGCAGGAGCTCGAGGGCGAAGAACGGGTTGCCGCCGGTGTCGCCGCGCA
>DASVQH010000030.1:0-3254 GCA_036389195.1 Solirubrobacteraceae bacterium | reverse complement strand
GGCGGGGAGCGGGAACGCGTCGCGGACGCGGAACGGCTGGGTCGGGCTCGTCGTCGTCGGCATGCCGCCCACGATCGGGGCGGGCCGGCCGGGGCGCCATCCGCCAGGTGGTTGATCGGCGGGTGGAGCTCGGGCGCTCAGCTCAGCCCGAGGCGCGTGCGGGTGGCGCCCACATCGGCGCGAACGGCCTCGGCCGCCGCGCCCGGGTCGCGCGCCTGGATCGCGGCGAGGACGGTCCGCAGCCCCTCGCCGCGGTTCCCCGGCGCGCGGACGTGCGTGGCGGCGGCCACCGCGACGTGGACGGGCGCCAGCATCGCGCGCAGCGGCCGGTTGCCCGCCGCGGCGACGAGGCGATCGTGGAAGGCCGCCTCGGCGCGAACGGCCGGATGCTCGCTGGGGAACCCGAAGCCGGCGGGATCGTCGGCGTCGTCGTCTCTGGCCACGTCGGCGGCGGCGAGCGCGCGTTCGAGCGCCTCGACGTCGGCCTCGGTCGCCCGTCCCGCCGCGAGCGCGGCGGCGTCGGGCTCGAGGACCAGGCGGCATTCGAGCACCTCGTCGAGCAGCGCGGCGCGATCGGCGCGCACGACCAGCGAGACCAGCACGTCCTCGTCGAGCACGTTCCAGCGGTCCTCGGGCAGGACCCACGCGCCGCGGCCGTGCCGGACGTCGATCAGCCCCCGTTCCTTGAGCGCCTGCACCGTCTCGCGGACGACGCCGCGGCTGATCTCGAAGCGCTCGGCGAAGTCGACCTCGCGCGGCAGCCAGGCGCCCTGCTCCAGGCGGCC
This sequence comes from Solirubrobacteraceae bacterium, assembly GCA_036389195.1. Classification (GTDB taxonomy): domain Bacteria; phylum Actinomycetota; class Thermoleophilia; order Solirubrobacterales; family Solirubrobacteraceae; genus JACCYI01. Next base: position 2,469 of record DASVQH010000030.1, on the reverse strand, counting down.
GGAGACGATGTCGCCGATCATGCGGCGCATGACGATGCGGTGGAGGCGGGGGATCCGGTGATCCAATCATCCGCCGGGCGCCGAGTCAACCGCCGTGACGAAGAAGGGACTTATCGGTGTCTCTTGTGCGCGGCCACAAGTGACAGGTCTGAGCTGACACTCGAGAGCCGTCGAGCATTGACGCGCGCCTCCGAGCAAAGTAGCTTGACCGGTGAGGGACATGACGGCGCAGTGGCACGACACCACGTGACGGGCACGGCGCGCCGGCCGGCGAGCCAGCAGATCGAGGTGCTCGTCGCCGACGCGCAGCCGCTGTACCGCGACGCCGTGGCGCGGGTCGTCCGGCAGGACGGCGCGCTGGCCCTCGTGGCCGAGCTCGACGACGGCCGCCCCGCCCTGGACGCCATCCGCGCGTTCGCGCCGCGCGTCGCCGTGCTCGACGCGCGGCTCCCCGGCCTGGGCGGCCCGCGCGTCGCCGCCGCGGTCGCGCGCGACGGCCTCCCGACCAGCGTCCTGCTGCTGGCCGCCGACGTCCACGCCGACGAGGCCTACCGGGCGCTGGCCGCCGGGGCGTGCGGCTATCTGTCGAAGGCCGCGACCGGCGAGGACATCCGCCACGCCATCCTCCGCTGCGCCCGCGGCGAGATCGTCCTCGGCGCGGCGGCGCAGCGCGGGATCGCCCAGGCGATCCGCACCCGCGCCAAGCACGAGGGCCCGGCCTTCACGCCCCGCGAGCGCCAGATGCTGGAGCGGCTCGCCCGCGGCCTCAGCACGCCGGCCATCGCGCAGGAGCTGCACGTCTCCCGCGCGACGGTCAAGACCCACCTCAACCACCTCTACGAGAAGCTCGAGGTGTCAGACCGCGCCGCTGCCGTCGCCGTCGGCATGCGCCGGGGGCTGCTGGAGTGAAGCTGCCCGCCGGCACCGGGGCGCGGTGCGTCCCTCGATGGTTGAGGGACGGGCTCTAGACCAGCTGGCCCAGGTGGCTGAGCATGGCCGCCCGTGGAGCCGCGAGAGCAGTTCGGGCGCAACGTGCGGGGCTCGCGGCGGGCGGCGGGGCTGTCGCAGGAGCAGCTCGCCGAGCGCTCGGGGCTGCACATGACGGAGATCTCGCGGCTCGAGCGCGGCGTCCGCGATCCGCGGCTCGCCACGATCGTCCGCATCGCCCAGGGGCTCGACGTGCCGCCGGCGCAGCTGCTGGCCGACGTCGGCTGACGCGCACGTCTCCACCCCGCGATCAGCCACCTGGTCGATGGTGACGGGCGGCGGACGGCGCGATGGTGGCGTCCATGTCCGCCGTCGAGATCGGTGACGCCACCCGAGAGGAGATGGTGGCCGGCGCCGCGCTGCTGGCCGCCTCGCTCGGGTTCTCGGCGGCCGACGCGATCCCCGCGTGGGCGATGCAGGCGGCGGCCGAGAGCGGCGGCGTGGTGCTGGCGGCCCGCGACGGGGGAGGGCTCGTCGGGTGGTCCTACGCGACCGCCGCCTGGGAGGACGGGGAGGCGCACCTGTACTCCTGCGGGCTGGCCGTCGTCGCCGGCCATCGCTCGCGCGGCGTCGGCCGCGCGCTGAAGCTGGCGCAGCGCGAGCGGGCGCTCGCGCTGGGCTACCGGTCCATCCGGTGGACCGCCGACCCGCTGGCCGCGCCCGCCCTGCGGCTCTACCTGTCGGGCCTGGGCGCGCGGATGACCCGCTACCGCGCCGGGCTGTTCGACGGGCTGCGGGCGGCGGACGGCGTGCCGCTGGACGACGTCGAGATCGAGTGGCGGCTCGACGGCGACGGCGACGTCGACGGGCGGGAACCGGCGCGCGACCGGGTGGAGATCCCGGCCGACCGCGCCGCTCTGTCGCCGTCCGAGCAGCTGCGCTGGCAGATCCGCGTGCGGGAGGCGTTCGCGCGGCGCCTGGGGGAGGGGGCGGTCGGCGTCGGGGTGGACCGCGACCCGGGGACGGGGCGATGCTGGGTGACCTTCGCCTGACCGGGGCGGGCGTGTCCGTCACCGTGGACGTCGACGGGGAGGCCGGGCTCCCCGACGGCGGCCGCGGGCACGCCGGGCGCCTGACCAGCCGCTCGGAGCGCGTCTACGGCATCGCGCGCGGCCTGCCGCGGATCCTGCGGCTGCTCGCGGAGCACGGCGTGGACGCCACGTTCTACGTGCCCGGCGTCACCGCGCAGCGCCACCCCGACGCCGTCGCGGCGATCCTCGCCGGCGGCCACGAGATCGGCCACCACGGGCACCATCACCTGCGCACGGACACGCTGGCCGCCCGCGCCGAGCGGACGGAGCTGCTCGACGGGCTCGACGCGCTGCACGCCGCCGGTGCGCCGCGCCCGCGCGCCTACCGGTCGCCGGGCTGGGAGCTGACGCCGGTCACGCTGGCGGCGCTCGGCGAGCTCGGCTTCGAGGCCGACTCGAGCCTGATGGGGGACGACCGCCCGTACGCGCTGGCCGCGGGCGGCGCCACGCT
>DASVQH010000029.1:0-6881 GCA_036389195.1 Solirubrobacteraceae bacterium | reverse complement strand
CGGCTTGGCCACGAAGTCGTCCGCACCGCGCTCGAACCCGCGGATGCGGTCGAGCTCGCCGGCGCGGCCGGTCAGCAGCAGGACGGGCAGCCCGGGATCGAGCCGCGAGGTCACCCCGTCGGCGCCGCGGACGCGGCCCAGCAGGTCGAGCCCGGACCCGTCGGGGAGCCCGAGGTCGACGATCGCGACGTCGGGCTGCTTGTACTCGAGGACGCGCACGGCGTCCCTGATCGTCTCGGCGACGTGCAGCTCGTAGCCGTCGGCGGTGAGGTTGTCGGCGAGGAAGGTGCGGACCGCAGGGTCGTCCTCGACGACGAGGATGGCGGCAGAGGCATCGGTCATGCCCTCCTTAGGACAGGGCGACGATTCCTCGCCCCACCCCCACCGTCACACGCCGGCCCAGCGCGGCCACCGCCGCACCGATCGCGGCGCCCGCCGCCACGTCGCCCGGGTAGTGGACGCCGACGTAGATCCGCGAGTAGGCCACCGCCGCGGCCACGGGCGCCAGCGCCGCGCCCACGCGCGGCGCCTCGACTCCCGCGCCGACCGCGAAGGCCGCCGCGCTCGCCGCGTGCCCGGACGGAAACGACGTGGTCAACGGCTGAACCCGCAGCCGCCGCGCCGCCGGGACGCCCCACAGCCCCGGCCGCGGCCGCCGCACGACCCGCTTGACGGCCAGGTTGACCAACGCGGAGGTGACCACCACCGAGCCCATCCCGCGCGCGGCCGCCCGCCGCCCGGCCGAGCCGCCAAACACCCCGAGCACCGCCGACGCCCCCACCCACAGGAACGCGTGGTTGGCGGCCACCGACAGCCGCGGCAGCGTCCGGTCCAGCCCGGGGCCGCGCCCGCGCGCCACGCGCGTGAAGAGCGCCCGGTCGAGCGACCCGGCCCGGACGAGGATCGTGGTGCGCTGCATCGAGCCCCGGATTACCCTTCCCGAACGCCGCGCCGCCATCCGCCCCGGCTTCGCACGCGCTGCGACGCGCGCGAGAACTCCTTCAGTGCAGGATCGGTTGCCCCGACCTTGCGGGGGAACGCCTCGACAGAGGAAGCATTGAGGCCGCTTGCCGCGCACACGTGGTCGGTCACCGCGTGCGGCAGGGCGAGTCGGCGCTCGTGCATCACTCACGCGGCGCACTCCAGGATCAGCGAGCCGGCCGACCGCTGGCTCGGCGACGGTGTGGGGGCCGCGAAAGATCCCTTGACTAATTGCGATGACTCCCGTAACTTGCACCATCCTACGTCATGACCGGAGGGACCAGTAACCGCTAGGCTGCCAATCGCAGCGCTCTGTGTCGTCGCACTGTCGGGTGCCGCGCCTTCTCCGGCCTCGGCCGGTGTTGTGAGTTACTGCGGTTCGACGCTTTCGGGATACGACAGCTGCGTCGGCGCGCGTCACTCCATGCGAAGCAACTTCGTCATTTCGGGAACCGACGCGAACCCCGGGAGCTTCCGGGTCTGCGCGGGAGCCCGGAACGGCGACACGTACGCGTTCTACGGCTCATTCGTCTGCGGTACGCGGTTCCGCATGTCACGCTTACGGCGGAAGCCTGCTGTATCCCGTCGTCCACAACGGGGGGAACCGAGATGACACCTCTGCAAAGAGCGATCGGCGGGCTCGCTTCGGCTGCCGTCATCGGGGGCGGCGTCGTCGCGGCAGTGCCGGTCCTTGCCGCCGTCTCCGATGAACCCGAGCCCACCAAGGCGCAGCAGGCGAGTGGCTACGTGGCGCCGGCGGTCCGCGCAGCCGGACTCGAAGAGCGGGACTCGTTCAGGATCCTCCGTCGCACACGACGTGCGGACGACGAGATGAGCACCGACGCGAAGCACGCCTTCGGCGACCGGTCGTCGTTCGGTCGCAACAACGACCTCTCGATGGCGATCGAGGCTTCCACCGGCAAGGGGTGGGTCGTGCCCGGGCGCAATGCCCTATGCCTCATCGTCCCGGATCCCTCGCAGGGCTTCGGTGCCACCTGCCAGGCGACGACCGACGCGAAGCGAGGAGACCTCGTGATGACCTTCGCAAGTCCGGAGAGTCGAACCGTGCAGCTCACCGCGGTGCTCCCCGACGGCGCGCGGCAGCCGACCGTCAGGATGGCCGACGGCACGATCCGGGAGCTCCGGCCGACGCCGGACGGCGTCGTGTCCGAGACGTTGAACGCCCCGATCACCTTCTCGTTGCGGACCCCGAGCGGCATCGCCACACAGGACATCTCGCGCGTCGTCGAGCGAGCCATCTCCGTCGACTGCGGGGCCGGGAGGATCGTCCCAGTCGCCTCGGAGACGGAGATCGGCGGGGCCTGCGACTGAGTTCGCGGGCCGCGAGTCAGCGCCGCGGGGATGCCCGCAAACGCGAGAGCGGACCGGATCCTCCCCCGCCGCGCACCGGCCGCGTCCAGCAGGCCAGTTCGGCCCGCCTCCCTGACGCCGTGTCCGGGCGACCAGGCACGCTGATGGGGTCGTGCTCCCATCCCGCCCCTGGACAACCACCGGTACACTGCCCACCTCGAAGTGGTCCGATCGGGCCTCCGTCGGCTTCCCCGCTTCGATGTCCCCAAGGCTCAACCGGACCAGGATCTTCACGCTATGTGCGGGATAGTCGCCATCCTCGGCGAGGACGCGGTGGATCGGACGATCCGCGGACTCTGCGCGCTCGAGTACCGCGGGTACGACTCGTGGGGCATCGTCGTGCGCGACGACGAGGGCCTGTCGGTCGACAAGGACACCGGCTCGGTCTCCAAGGCCGCGGCCGCCGACCGGTTCGCGGAGATCCCGGAGCGCCCCGCCGCCCTGGGCCACACGCGCTGGGCGACCCACGGCAAGGTCACGCAGCCCAACGCCCACCCGCACCTCTCCTTCGACGGCCGCGTCGCGGTGGTCCACAACGGCGTGATCGAGAACCACCTCGACCTGCGCCGCGAGCTCGAGGCCACCGGCGTGGTCTTCGCCTCCGAGACCGACACCGAGGTCATCGCCCACCTGATCGCCAGCGAGCTGCGCTCCAACGGCCAGGACCCGCTGCACAGCATCGGGCGGGCCATCGCGCGGCTGGACGGCGAGTACGCGGTCGGCGTGATGGTCCTCGACCAGCCCGACGTCCTCTACGGCGCCAAGCAGAAGAGCCCGCTGCTGGCCGCCTGGAACGGCGAGCGCGGCATCCTGGCCTCCGATCCGGTCGCCGTGGGCGGCATCAGCTCGGATGTCCTCTACCTCGAGGACGGCGACCTGGTCCGCATCAACCGCTCCGGCGCCGAGGTCCTGCACCGCGAGCCGGGCGGCGAGTTCGAGCCCGCCGAGCGCACCACGACGGCGACGGTCAGCGCGATGGAGGGCCCGCCGAGCAAGGGCGACTACGAGCACTTCATGATCAAGGAGATCAACGACGTCCCGGCCACCGTCATCGCGGCCGCGGAGATGTCCGAGGAGGCGCTGCGCGGCGCGGTGCCCGCGGACGCGCGCCGGCTCACGCTGATCGGATCGGGCAGCGCCTTCTACGTCGCGCGGATCGGGCAGTACTTCTTCAACCGCCTGGCCCGGCTGAGCGCCCACGCGCTGCCGTCCGACGAAGCGCTCTACTGGACGGAATTCGCCGACGACGACGCGGTGCTGGCGATCTCGCAGTCCGGCGAGACCTTCGACGCGCTGGAGGTCGTCCGCGAGCTGCGCCGCGTCAACGCGCACCTGACGTCGATCTCCAACGTCCCCGGCTCGACGCTGGAGCGCATGGCCGACCACCGCCTCCAGCAGGGGTCGGGGCCGGAGATCTGCGTGCTGAGCACCAAGTCGGTCATCAGCCAGGTGCTGATCCTCGGCCGGGTCGCGCTGCGCGCCGCGCGCGACCAGGGCGTCATCGACGAGGCCGAGTTCCAGCGCCGCGAGGAGTCGATCCGGCGCCTGCCGGTCACGATCCGCCGCCTGATCGACGAGCAGACGGAGGAGATCCGCGACCTCGCCGAGCGCTACTCGGCCGCCGTGCACTGGTTCTTCATCGGCCGCGGGCCGCTGTACCCGGCCGCGCTGGAGTCCGCCCTGAAGTTCAAGGAGGTCTCCTACAAGCACGCCGAGGGGCTGCCGGCCGGCTTCTTCAAGCACGGCACGATCTCGCTGATCGACGAGGACTTCCACACCGTCGCGCTGCTGCCGTCGCGCCAGGAGGGCGCGGACCGCTTCCACGGGACGATGGCCAACGTGTCGGAGATCGTCGCCCGCGGCGGCCCGGTCATCGGCTTCGGACCCACCGACATCGGCGCTGACGACCGCGAGAGCTTCCGCGCCTACGTCGGGCTGCCGTTCCACGACGAGGACATCGCCGACGTGGTCATCCACCTCGTGGCCGGCCAGCTCTTCGCCTACTACTGCGCGCTGCACCTCGGTCGCGAGATCGACCAGCCGCGGTCGCTCGCGAAGTCCGTCACCGTCCGCTGACTAAGGCAGGTCGTAGGAGTAGCCGGTCTCCGGCCGGGCGCTGAACGTCTCGCCCGGCGGGACGCGCTCGCGGCCGGTGAAGGTCGGCCCCTGGCGGCCGGGGATGCCGGGATCGACGACGATGTCCTCGCCCGGGGGCGCGTGATCGAGTGTTCTTGATCGACTGATCGGTTGATCGAGGGGTGGAGGATCTGGGTGCAGTGGTCCTACACCCGGCGTCGCTCGATCACGCCCGCCGGCGAGTAGCATTCCGCCATGGCGCGGATGGCGCGACGCACGCAGGGCAACGAGTGCCGCCAGTGCTCGACGTTCTGCGACCGGGTGATCAGCCCGGCGACCTGCGTGGCCGCGGAGTGCGCCTTCCTCTACCAGTACGACGACCCGCTGTCGGGCATCCGCTACATGGGCTGCATGCAGAAGGTCTTCGCGACGGAGATCGACGTCGAGATGTTCCGGGCGGCCGAGCGCTCGCGCGCCGGCTACGGGGCGGTCAAGCTGGCCAACCCGCCGCTGCGGCGCTGCCAGTTCGAGGTCGAGCAGGCCTACGCCCCCGGCGCCGACGACGCCCCGGCCTGCCAGAATCGGCGGTTCTTCGACGCCCCGGACACCGGTCCGGACGCCTTGCGCGCGTTCGATCTGCGCGACGGACTTAGCTCCGGCTGAGAAATCTCATTCAGGGGTCCCGGTCGGGCAGGACTTGCGCCTAAGATGCCGACGCCGCGGGCACCCGGGGCCCACGAAAGCGACCCACCTCTTAATGGACTCCACCCGACGCGGCAACTACTCCTCAGGCTCCGACTACGTCCTCGAATACGGCGAGCTGCGCTTCACCTTCAACGAGCGCGACTTCGCCGAGCGCGTCGAGCAGGCGGCGCTCAAGCTCGGCTTCGTGTCCGCGCGGCTCGACGGGACCGAGCTCGAGGATCTCGTGAACCTGGCCGTCAACGGCGAGGTGCAGGACCCGGCCTCCGGGCTCGGCGAGCACGTCAACGACTGCTGGCCCGAGCTGGTCGGCCCGGCCGACCGCTCGCTCGTGCACTGGCTGCGCCGGCTCGTGTTCCGCAGCGCGTGGCTGGATCAGCGCGTGAAGGAGGGTGAGCTCGACGTGGCGTTCGACGAGCGCACGTCGTCCTTCGGCTACGTCCAGCCCGAGCGCGACCACGAGCCGATCGAGCTCTCCCCCGAGCCCAACAGGGGCCGGGTCGCCTACTCGCGCCGCTGAGCGCCAGCGGCCGCGCCGGCCCAGTAGGTCCGCAGCGGGCGCAGCGCGTTCTCCGCGCACATCGCCGCGGCCGCCTCGTCGCCGTACTTCTCGCGCAGCCGCGTCTCCAGCCGCCGCATGTCGCGCATGTCGCGCAGCCCCTTGAGGGTCGGCTTGATGAAGCCGTCGAAGTCCGAGCCGATGCCGATGTGCCGGTGGTCGCCCGTCACGTCGTGGATCGCGTCGATATGGGCGCAGAGCTTCGCGAAGGTGCCGTCGAAGCCCTCGAAGTGCCGCGCCAGGCGGGGGAACCGCGCCTTCTCCAGGCCGTCCCAGATCTGGTGCTGGGCGAAGATGAGGCCGACGACCCCGTCGCGCTCGGCGATGCGCGCGATCGTCTCCGGCGCGAGCTGGTAGGCCTGCGTGCCGAACCGGTACCCGCCGTGGCTGGCCAGCACCGGCACCCGCCGCTGCGGGTCGAGCTCGTCGAGCAGCGCGAAGGTGTCGGCCAGCGCGCGCTCGCTCATGTGCGCGACGTCGACCATCACCCGCCGGCGCACCATCGCCTCCACCGCCGCCCGCCCGCGCGCCGTGAGGCCGACCGGCGGCTGCTTGCAGCGCCGCGCGAACTGGTCGTCGTCGAGGAACGGGAAGGCGTTCGCGCCGGTCGCGACGCCCCGGTAGAGCAGGTGCGCGAGCGTGATGTAGGCGACACCGCGGTCGGCCAGGGCGTCGACCGCGCGCCCGACGTCGGCCGGGTCGTCCCCGCCGAGCAGGTGGAAGCCGCCCTCGACGCAGTGCACGAGCGCGACGCGCCCCGCCGCCGCATCGAGCTCGGCGGGCGTCCGCGCCACGACGGCCGCCGTGCCGCGCACGCGCTCCTCCACGAGGTCGGCCTGCCGCAGCAGCTCGGCGGTGTACTCGCCGCGGGCCGGCGGGTCGGAGTCGACCTCGTCGAAGAACGAGTAGAGGACGGAGCAGGCGACGCCGACGCCGCCCTCCGCCATCCACTCGATCCGCACCCGCTCGCCGGCGAACAGGCCGGGGTAGTTCGCGAACTGGCTCGCCAGGTTGACCCCGAGCGCGCGCAGGTGATCGCGGAGCCGCAGCCGCCCCGCCCGGGTCCGCAGCAACGCGAGCAGGTTGCCGCGGATCCCCGGGTCCAGGTGCATCGGGTAGTGCGCGTGGAGATCCGCGATCATGGCGCCGATCCAACCGGCGCCCGTCGCGGTTGTCAACCAGTCGGTCGGGC
>DASVQH010000028.1:0-1763 GCA_036389195.1 Solirubrobacteraceae bacterium | reverse complement strand
GCGCGCCGCCGCTGACGGTCTCGCAGTCGCCGGCCACGACGTCGAGCGCGTCGCCGTCGAGGCTGTCCGTCCCGCCGCCGCAGCGCGCGTCGTCGCGCCGGCCGTCGTTGGCCAGCAGCGCGTCGGCGCCCTCGCCGCCGTCGAGCGCGTCGGTCCCGTCGCCGCCGTCGAGGCGGTCGGCACCCGGGCCGCCGTCGAGGCCGTCGTCGCCCGCGCCCCCGGTCAGCTCGTCGGCGCCGAAGCCACCGAGGAGCTGATTGGCCGCGCCGTCTCCGACCAGCGTGTCGTCGCCCATCCCGCCCACGGCGTTCTCGACTGCCGTGAGCAGGTCGCCTTCGCCGGCCTGGCCGCTGGTGCCGCCCGGCCGCAGGTCGACGGCGACGTCCGCGTCCCGGGTGAGGTACGAGAGGACGATGTCGGCGCCCGGGCCGCCGTCGAGCGTGTCGGCGTCGACCGCGTCGGGATCGTCCTCGTCGTCCAGGCGGTCGTCGCCATCACCGCCGGCGAGCGCGTCGAGGCCTTCGCCGCCGCTCACCTCGTCGCCGTCCGCGCCGCCGTCGACGTGGTCGTCGCCGGGCCCGCCCTCGACGCGGTCATGGCCGGCGTCGCCGTGCACCGTGTCGTTCTGCTCGCCGCCGGTGATCGAGTCCTGGCCGTCGCCGCCGCTCACCGTGTCGTCGCCGAGGCCGCCGGTGACCGCGAAGCGCTTTCCGCCGTCGTCGCCCGGCCCTGCGTCGATTGTGTCCTTGCTGTCTCCGCCGTCGATCACGTCGGAGCCGGCGCCACCCTCGATGCTGTCGGCGTCGGACCCGCCGCGGATGATGTCGTCGCCCGCTTCGCCGTCCAGCGTGTCGTCGTCGCGTTCGCCGTCGATGCAGTCGCGGCCGCCGCCGCCCAGGATGTTGTCGAGCCCGGGCCCGCCCTTGAGCCCGATCGTGCAGATCTCGCCGTCGAACTCATAGCTCGCGTCGCCGGGGCCTCCGACGATGGTGTCGCTCCCGGCGCCGCCGAGGATGTCCTCTTCGCCCGCGCTGCCGAAGATGCGGTCGTCCCCGGCGCCCGCGTCGACGTTCAGGCCTCCGTAGATCCTGCCCGCGTTCGGGAAGTAGAGGAAGTCGGCGTCGAGGTTCACGTCGGTGGCGTCGAGATGGTCGTTGAAGTCCCGCAGCCGGATGATGAGGGTCGGGACGCCCGTGCAGGTCGCCGACTTGCCGTCGGCGGCCACGGTGCAGTCGTCATCGGGATCGCTCGGGGCGATGACGTCGGTCCCCTCCTCCAGGAAGTGGATCGTGCCGGGCGACGGCTCGGTCACGGTGAGCACGTTGCGCTTCCCCGGCGCCGCGAGGTACTCGACGTAGGTCGGGGCTTCGAACGCGCCTGGGGCCTTCTGGACGGTGGCCGCCTCGGCGGCCGAGGGTGTGAGCAGCAAGCCGGCCGCCAGGCCGGCGAGGGTGAGTGTGCGACGCATGACCGGTCAGTAAACCGCAGTGGTCGACGACGTGCGCCGGCGCGCCCGCAAGCGCGCCGGCCGGACCAGCTCCGCGGCGCCGCTGCGCTACCGCAGGCGCGCCGGCAGGACCAGCTCGACCGCGCCCTTGCGCAGCGCGAACCGGTACGCGCCGCGCGGCAGCGATCCGCGGCTGACCGTCGCGCGGAACACGCCCTTGCGCAGCCGGCCGCTGGCCACGACGCGGCCGCCGCGCCGCAGCGTCGCTGTGCGCGCGTCGCGCGCCGTGGTCGCCGGCGCGACGACGCAGGTCACG
>DASVQH010000027.1:0-6406 GCA_036389195.1 Solirubrobacteraceae bacterium | reverse complement strand
TACTGAGGCTGCGCGTCGAGGAGCGCCTGCATCGCTGCGCTCCCGCGGTCGATCACCGGCCGCATGTCCTCGCGCTGGTAGAAGGTCAGCGTGTCGTAGTCCGCGGGGAGGGTGCCGCGCAGGTGGAGCTCGAGCGCGCGCAGGCGGGGGTAGTAGCCGCCGCCCATGCAGAAGATCGCGTCGTAGACCTGGCCGCCGATCTCGTGCTCGGCGAGCGTCGTCGCGTGCTGGAGCTCCAGCGTCGTGGCGCCGCCGGCCGCGGGGGAGAGCCGCAGCTCGATCTCGTCCGCGCCGCCGTCGCCGAGGACGAGGCGGAGGTGGTGCGGCGCCTCGCAGCGGGCGATCGTCCCACCGCCCATCATCGCCTGCTCGAAGCGCCCGCCCTCGCGCAGCTCGCCGGTGACCGGCACGTACCAGCGGGCGAGCCGCTCGGGGTTCGTGCAGGCGTCCCAGACGTCCTCGACCGGGGCGTCGTAGGTGCGAGTGAAGACGGCGACGCGGGCCTCGCCCGCGGCGATCGTCCGGTGGCGGAGCTCCGGCGCGGGCTCGGAGCCGGTGGTCATGGCGGTCATCGGGAGGTCCCTTCGTGGTGGGTGGAGGATCGTGCGCGCCGGCCGCGGGCCAGCTCCGTCCCGAGCGCGTCGAGCCGCTGGTTCCAGAAGCGCCCGAGCCAGTCCTGCGCGTCGCGCAGCGGGGCCGGGTCGACGGCGTAGAGGCGCCGGGGCCCCTCGGCGCGGACGGTGGCGAAGCCGTGGTCGCGGAGGACCCTGAGGTGCTGGGACACCGCGGGCTGGGAGATCCCGAACTCGTGCTGGACCGTCGCGCCGACGTCGCCGGCGGCCCGCTCGCCGTCGGCGAGCAGCTCCAGGATGCGGCGGCGGACGGGATCCCCGAGGACGTCGAAGGCGTGCACGGTTCCGGACTGTATCGGCACCGGCTTATATAAGTCAAACCTGAAGTACGAGGGCGCGTCTCGGGTCGCGTACGCTTCGGGACGTGACCGAGGATCGCGGGGCACCCATCGCTTACATGGCGCTCGAGGAGGGGACGGACGTCTTCTCGCGCGACGGGGAGAAGGTCGGGACGGTCGAGCACGTCCTCGCGGACGTCGACGCTGACATCTTCGACGGCCTGGTGATCGACACGCGGCTCGGGCCGGGCGGCTGGCGCTTCGCCGACGCCGTCGAGGTCGAGTCGATCCACGAGCGCGCGGTGGTCCTGACGCTCGACGCCGAGGCCGCGGCCCGCCTGCCGGAGCCGGGGCGGAACCCGGCGGTGATGGAGGGGCGCCCCGACGACGCGGAGCCCGACACCGCCGGCGACAAGCTTCGCCGCGCCTGGGACATCATCTCGGGCCGGTACTGACGTGCCCGACGTCGCCCCGACCGCGGTGGAGTGGCTCGAGGACTTCTGCGGGCGGATCGGCGCGACGCCACCGACCGCCGAGGAGCGCGAGACCGTCCTGGCGCTGGCCGGCGTCGCCGCCCACGCGTCGGAGCGGATCGCCGCGCCGATCGCCTGCTGGGTCGCCGGGCGCCACGGGGTGCCGCTGGACGAGGCGATGCGGGTGGCCCGCGAGGTGGCCCCGGGCTAAGCGCGCTCCCGCGCCCGGGCGAGGTCCTCGGGGCGGTTGACGTTGAGCAGCGCATCGGCGTCCGGCTCGTCGAGGATCTCCGCGCCGAGGTCGAGGAGCGTGCGCTGGAGCGGCGCGCCGGCGGCGAGGGCTTCGGCGAGCGGTGCCGCGGCAGCTTGCGGGTAGCGGCCGGGGAGGGGGTGCAGCCGGCCGTCGGGCGTGCGGACGAGGGTGAGCGCGTCGCGGGCCGCCAGGGCCACGAGGAGGGGCGCGGGGAGCAGCGGCGTGTCGCAGGCGAGCGCGACGATCCCGTTCGGGCCGGCGCGCGCGAGGGCCGCGACGATGCCGGTCAGCGGGTGGCGCGGCGCGTCGGGCTCGGGCCAGCGCTCGGCGTCGACCGCCGGCAGCGCCGAGCGAGCCTTGGCGACCACGACCGGCTCCAGCCCCGCGGCGCGCGCGACCGCCACCGCGCGCTCCAGTAGCGTGCGCCCCCCCAGGTCGAGCCCCGCCTTGGGCTCGCCCATCCGCCGGCTCGCACCGCCGGCCAGCACCGCCGCGATCATGGCCATCCCCCGCAGTCTTCCCACTCTGGCCGCCGCCCGCCGGCTGATCGCCGAGCGCCTCGCGCCGTTGGAGGCCGAGCCGGTCGCCGCCGAGGCCGCCCTGGGGCGCACGACCGCCGTCGCGGTGCTCGCGGTCGAGGCCCTCCCGCCCTTCGACAACTCGGCCATGGACGGCTACGCCGTCCGCGCGGGGGAGACGCCCGGGACGCTGCGCCGGGCGGGGGAGTCGAGCGCCGGCCACCCGGCCGGGCGGCCGCTGGCGGCGGGCGAGGCGATGCGGATCTCGACCGGCGCGATGCTGCCCGCGGGCGCCGACGCGGTGGCCCGCCGCGAGGTGGTCGAGGAGGGGGCCGGGGTCGAGGTCCTGGAGGCCGTCGCGGCCGGGCGCGACGTGCGGCGCACGGGGGAGGAGGTCGCGGCCGGCGCGGTGCTCGTCGGCGCCGGCGTGCGGCTGTCCGCGGTCGACCTGGGCGCGCTGGCCGCGGCCGGCGTCGCGGAGGTCCTCTGCACGCGGCGCCCGCGGGTCGCGGTCGTGGTCACGGGCGACGAGCTGGCGGGCCGCGCCGAGCCCGACCCGCGGCGCGGCGTCATCCGCGACTCCAACCGCACGATGCTCACCGCGCTGGCCGCCGCCGGCGGGGCGGAGGTGGTCCTGACCGCCGCCGCGCCCGATGACGAAGCGGCGATCGCCGCCGCGGTCGGCGCGGGCCTGGAGGTGGCCGACCTGGTGGTCATGAGCGGGGGGATGTCCGTCGGCGTCCACGACCACGCCCGCGCCGCGCTGGCCGCGGCCGGCGTGGAGCTGGCCTTCGCAGGAGTCGCGCTGGCACCGGGCCGCCCCGCGGCGTTCGGAACGGACGCGTCGGGGCGCGCGGCGCTGGGCCTGCCGGGCAACCCGCTCTCGGCCCTCGTCGCCTTCCGCCTGCTCGCCGAGCCGGCGCTCGACGCCCTGGCCGGGACCCGGGCTCCGGCCGGCCGCGAGGTCGGCGTCCCCGCCGCCGCGCCGCTGCGCCGCCGCGACCGGCGCATCCACGCCGTGCCGTGCCGGCTGGACGCCGACGGCGCCCACCCGCTGCCCACGGGCGGCCACGGCCCGGCGGCGGCGGTCGGCGCCCACGGGCTCGCGCTCGTGCCGCCGGGGCCGGGAACGCTCCCGGCCGGTGAGCTGGTCGTCGTGGCGCTGCTCTAGCCTCCTGATCGACCATGCGCGTGCTCCTCACCAACGACGACGGGATCGCCGCCGAGGGGCTGCAGGCGCTGCGCCGGGCGCTGCTGCAGGTGCCGGGCCTCGAGCTCGCGGTCGTCGCGCCGGACTCCAACCGCTCGGCCACCGCGCGCTCGATCACCACGCGCCGGCCGATCTGGGTCGAGGAGGTCGACTTCGGCGACGGGACCGTCGGCTACGCGACGGACGGGACGCCGGTGGACTGCGTCCGCTTCGCCGCCCTCGGGCTGATCGAGGGCTTCGAGGCCGAGCTGATCGTGTCGGGGATCAACCACGGCGCCAACCTCGGCGACGACATCACCTACTCGGGGACGGTCGCCGCCGCGCTCGAGGGGATCGTCCTGGGGATCCCCGGCGTCGCGGTCTCGCAGCAGTCGGTGGCCGGGGAGATGGACTTCCGGCACGGCGAGCACTTCGACTTCGAGGTCGCGGCGGCGTTCGCCGCCCGGGTCGTCGAGGAGATCGGCGAGATCCCGCTCCCCGAGGGCACGCTGCTCAACATCAACTGCCCGGGCGGGGAGGTCGAGGGCGTGGAGGTCGCGCGGCTCGGCAAGCGGATCTACCGCGACGAGCTGTCGATCCAGGAGGAGCGCGGCACGCGCAAGCTCTACCGGATCTACGGCGACGCGCCCGAGTACCACGACGAGGAGGGCACCGACCTCGCGGCGGTCGCGGCGGGGCGCATCGCGGTGACGCCGCTGCACTTCGACCTCACCGACGTGCCGGGGATCGAGACGCTGCGCTCCTACGACCTCGCGCGGCTGCTGGAGCCCGCGGCCGAGGAGATCGACCAGGAGGCGCAGGTTCCGAGGGAGGGCGCGTGAGCGCGGCGCCGCCGGACGTGGCCGCGCGCGCCGAGGAGCTGCGGCGCGTGCTCGCCTACCACTCGCACCGCTACTACGTCCTCGACGACCCCGAGATCGGCGACGACGCCTACGACGCGCTGCTCGACGAGCTGCGCCGGATCGAGGCCGAGCACCCGGAGCTCCTGACGCCCGACTCGCCGACGCAGCGCGTCGGCGGCGAGCCCGTCTCGCGCCTGGAGAAGATCACGCACCTGCAGCCGATGCTGTCGCTGGCCAACGCGCGCTCGGAGGAGGAGCTGCGCGCGTGGGTCGCCCGCATGCGCTCCCACCTGGCCCGCGAGGGGATCGAGGACCCGCGCTTCGAGTTCGTCGCCGAGCCGAAGATCGACGGCCTGGCCATCTCGCTGCTCTACCGCGACGGCGTGCTGGAGCGCGGGGCGACGCGCGGCAACGGCGAGGTCGGTGAGGACGTGACGCACAACCTGCGCACGATCCCGGCGATCCCGCTGCGCATCGACGACGCGCCGCCCCTGCTCGAGGTGCGCGGCGAGGTCTACATGTCGCTGCCGGACTTCGCGGCGCTCAACGAGCGTCGCGCCGAGGGCGGGCTCTCGACGTTCATGAACCCGCGCAACTCGGCGGCCGGGACGATCCGCCAGCTCGATCCCGCGCTGGCCGCCGAGCGGCCGCTGTCGATGTGGTGCTACGCGATCGGGGTCACCGAGGGGATCTCGTTCAGCGCGCACTCCGAGGCGCTGCAGTGGCTGCGCGACCACGGCTTCCGCGTCAACGGCGACGTCGTGAAGCTGGCGAGCGAGGACGAGGTCGTGGCGCAGTGCCTGAGCTGGCAGCGCCGGCGCGGCGCGCTGGACTTCGAGATCGACGGCGTCGTCGTGAAGGTCGACGACATCGAGCTGCAGCGGCGGCTCGGGACCGTGGGGCGCGATCCGCGGTGGGCGATCGCCTGGAAGTTCCCGCCGACCACGGCGGTGACGCGGCTCAACGAGGTGCTGTGGAACGTCGGCAAGTACGGCGACCTGCACCCGTTCGGGGCGCTGGAGCCGGTCCACGTCGGCGGCGTCACCGTGAAGATGGCGACGCTGCACAACGAGGAGGACCTCGCGCGCAAGGACATCCGCCCCGGCGACGAGGTGATCGTCCTGCGAGCCGGCGACGTGATCCCGCAGGTCGTGTCCCCGGCGCCGCACGCCGTCGACCGGCCCGACCGCGCGCCGGTCCCGCGCCCGCCGGAGCGCTGCCCGTTCTGCGACACGCCGACGGTCAAGGTCGAGGGCTCCGTCTTCACCAACTGCCCGAACCGGGTGTGCCCCGAGCGAGTGTGGCAGCTGCTCACCCACTTCGCCTCCCAGGGCGCGATGGACATCGAGGGCCTCGGCGAGAAGCAGGTTGCGGCCCTGCAGCGGCTCGGTCTCGTCAAGACGGCGGCGGACTTCTACCGGCTGACCAAGGAGCAGCTGATGGAGCTCGAGGGCTACGGCGAGGTCTCGGCCGAGAACCTCCTGCGCGCGATCGGCGCGTCCAAGGAGCGGCCGTTCGGGCGCATCCTGTTCGCGATCGGGATCAAGGGCGTCGGCTCGGTCACCGGCCGCAACCTGGCCCAGCAGTTCCGCTCCATCGACGCGCTGAGCGCCGCGACGCCCGAGCAGATCGCCGAGACGCCCGGGATCGGACCGATCGTGGCCGAGCTCATCGCCGAGCAGCTGGCCGACGACCAGATGCAGGCGCTGGTCGCCGACCTGCGTACGCTCGGCCTGCGCTTCGAGGAGGAGGGCCCCGCGCCGGGTCAGGGCCATCTCCGCGACAAGACGTTCGTGCTGACCGGGACGCTCCCTGATCTGACGCGAGAGCAGGCCACCGAGCGCATCCTGGCGGCCGGTGGCCGCGTCACCTCATCGGTCTCCAAGAAGACGAGCTACGTGGTGGCCGGCGAGTCGCCGGGCTCGAAGCTGGAGAAGGCCGAGCGCCTCGGCGTCCCCGTGCTCGACGAGCCGGGCCTGCTCGCCGTGCTGGCGGGCGAAGGGGGCGACGAGGCCGAGGGCGCGGCCGAGGACGAGACCGTGGCCGAGGGGTCGGCGCCGGCCGACACCGGCGCGGCCGCGGCGCCCGAAGGCTGACCGCGGCCGCCGCCGGTCGGGGCTACTTCACGCGGGCGGGGAGCACCAGCTCGACGGCGCCCTTGCGCAGCCACAGCCGGTAGGCGCCGTGGCGGGGCCGCCGC
>DASVQH010000026.1:0-8392 GCA_036389195.1 Solirubrobacteraceae bacterium | reverse complement strand
GACCGACGGCGGCTCGCCCGGGCGCTGCTTCTTGAACAGCTCGATCAGCGCGCCCTCCTCGGTCTTGGTGACCTCGGTGTCGGACTCGATCGTGTTGCGGATGTAGAGCGAGTTCTCGAAGAGGTTGAGGATCTCCTCGTCCGACGCGTAGCCCATCGCGCGCAGGAGCACCGTGACCGGCAGCTTGCGCTTGCGGTCGATGCGGACGAAGACCTTGCCCTTCTTGTCGATCTCGAGCTCCAGCCAGGAGCCGCGCGCCGGCATCAGATTCGCGACGAAGACCTGCTTCTCGGCGTCCTTGGGCTCCATCAGATAGGCGCCCGGGGAGCGGACGAGCTGCGTCACGACGACGCGCTCGGTGCCGTTGATGATGAACGTGCCGCGCTCGGTCATCCACGGGAAGTCGCCCATGAAGACCGACTGCTCGCGGATCTCGCCCGTCTCGCGGTTGATGAAGCCGACCGTCACCGTGAGCGGCCGCGCGTAGGTCAGGTCCTTCTCGCGGCACTCCTCGATCGTCGCGACCGGGTCGTCGAAGGTGAACTCCCCGAACTGGACGGCCAGGTTGCCCGTGTAGTCCTCGATCGGCGAGATGTCGTCGATCGTCTCCCTCAAGCCCCCGTTCTCGGTGTCGACAAGCCAGTCGAAGGACTTCTTCTGGATGTCGATCAGGTTCGGGACGTCGAGCACGTGCTCAAGACGCGCGAACGAACGGCGGGTGCGCAGGGCATCACTGGAAGCCAAGACGGCGACTCCTCACTTGGCGGCGGGTTTTTTTCTCGGGCGGCGATCCGCGCTGTTCGGGCCTGGTGCGGGCTCGAAGCGCGACCGATCAATCTAGCACGTGCGTGTGCGTACCCCTCGGAGGGGCTCTCGGCGCTCACGGACCCCGCCCGGCTCGGACCCGTATGTGGCGGGTCGAGCGTCGTTGGGCGGCTGCGGCTATCGGCCGAGCGCCAAGAAGTGTACGAGGTCGGTCAACCCCGCGCGTGCAGACGAGATTCGGACCGGGTTGCCCGCGAGGCGCCGTGGCATGGCGTAGAACTGGGACACCCGGTTTCAACGGACAAGGACACGTCCATGCACAAGCATCGCCCACCGCGTGAGCGCCGGCCCGCCGGCCGGACGACGCTGACCCTCCTCGCGCCCGTGCTGCGCTACTCCCAAGGCCGCGACGCCTACGTGCTGCGCGGCGTCGGCAACCGCTACGGGCCCGTGCTCGTGCCGGCGGAGCGCGACGTGAAGGTCCAGACGGGCCGCCTGCAGTAGCGCCGTCGCCCCGACCCGACATGATGGGCCGATGAACGTCCTCGTGACCGGCGGCGCCGGCTTCATCGGCTCGAACGTCGTGGACGCGCTGCTGGGCGCCGGCCACCGCGTGGGCATCCTCGACGACCTCTCGACCGGCCGCGAGGCCAACCTCGAGGCGGCGCAGGCGGGCGGCGCGCGCCTGCACGTCGGCAGCATCGCCGACCCCGCGGCCGTCGAGGCCGCCTTCGCGGCCGAGCGCCCCGAGGCGGTCCTGCACCTCGCCGCGCAGATCGACGTCCGCCGCTCGGTCGAGGACCCGGCGTTCGACACGCGCGTCAACGTCGAGGGCACGGCGGTGCTCCTGGAGGCCGCCCGGCGGGCCGGCGTGCGCCGCTTCGTCTTCTCCTCCACCGGCGGCGCGATCTACGGCGACGCCGACACCGTCCCGACCCCCGAGGACGCCCCGATCCGGCCGCTGTCGCCCTACGGGCAGAGCAAGTTCGCCGCCGAGGGGCTGTGCCGGCTCTACGAGCGGCTGCACGGGCTGAGCACCGTCGCGCTGCGCTACGCCAACGTCTACGGCCCGCGCCAGGACCCGCTCGGCGAGGCCGGGGTGGTGGCGATCTTCTGCGGCAAGGCGCTGCACGGCGGGCGCCCGGTGGTCTTCGGCGACGGCCGCCAGACGCGCGACTTCGTCTACGTCGGCGACGTCGTCGCCGCCAACCTCGCCGCGCTGGCGAGCGACGCCACCGGCGCCTACAACGTCGGCACCGGCCACGAGGCGACGGTGCTCGACCTCATCGACGCCCTGCGGGCGCTGCGCCCGGACGCCGCGCTGGAGCCGGAGTTCCGCCCCGCGCGCCTCGGCGAGATCGAGCGCAGCTGCCTGGACGCGCGCGCGGCGGGCGACGCGCTCTCCTGGCGCGCCGCCGTCGCGCTCCAGGAGGGCCTGGGGCGGACGCTGGACGCGGCCTAGAGGCCGCGGCTGGCCAGCACGTGCGGGACCGTGCGCAGCAGGAGCTTCACGTCGGCCCACAGCGTCCAGTTGGCCACGTACAGGTAGTCGAGCCCGACCATCTCCTCCATCGGCACGCGGGTGGCCCCGAGCACCTGCCAGGGGCCGGTCATGCCCGGCGTGAGGTACAGCCGCGAGCGGTCGAGCCCGAGCACCCGGGCGTCCTCGTCGAGGACGAGCGGCCGTGGCCCGACGAGGCTCATCTCGCCCCGCAGGACGTTGATGAGCTGCGGCAGCTCGTCGAGCGAGGTGCGGCGCAGCCAGCGCCCGACCGTGGTCACGCGCGGGTCCTCGGCCAGCTTGAACATCCCGTCGCCGGCCTCGTTGAGCGCCAGCAGGTCGGCCTTGCGGCTCTCGGCGTCGACGCCCATCGTCCGGAACTTGAAGATCCGGAACGGCCGGCCGTCGCGCCCCACGCGGGTCTGGCGGAAGAAGACCGGGCCCGCCGAGTCGAAGCGGACCGCCGCGGCGATCGCCAGGAGCAGCGGCGCGCAGGCCAGCAGGCCGACCGCCGCGCCGGCGACGTCGAACGCCCGCTTGACGGCGCGCGAGGAGGCGGTGAGCCCGAAGCGCCGGACGCCGAGCATCGTCATGCCGTCGATCTGCTCGAACTCCACGGCCGAGCCGACGGCCTCGAACATCCGCGGCAGCAGGCTGACGCGCACGCCGGCCGCCTTGGCGATGCGGATCAGCTCGATCGTGTCGGCCGAGTCCGTCGAGACCGGCGCCAGGACGACGCGGTCGACCCAGTGGCGCTCGACGAGCGAGCGCATGTCCTCGGGCGTGCGGATGGGGTGCGGATCGGTCGGCGAGAGCGGGATCGTCGCGACGACGTGGGCGCGCACCCCGGAGGACGCGAGCTTGCCACGGACGTGATCGGCGCGCGCGCGGTCGCCGATGACCAGGCAGCGCTCGGGCGCGGCGGCGCGCCGCGCCGCCGTCCGGGCGATCCAGCGCCCGGCGGTGGTGAGGACGAACGAGGCGGCCCACAGCGCGGCGATCCGCCCGGCGGGCAGCGGGCCGCCCGCGACCGCGCCGGCGCTGAGGCTCAGGACCAGCGCGTAGAGGCCCGAGAGCTGCAGCAGCTCGGGGATGTCGTCGGCCGTCGAGCGGCGCAGGACGAGGTCGTCGCGGTCGTACAGGCCGGCCAGCTTGTGGATCCCGACCACGAGCGGCGCTACCAGCAGCACGGCGGGATGCAGCTCGCGCCCACCGAGCCACCCCACGACGACGACGAGCGCCACCAGGGCGGCCGCCGCGTCGGAGGCGCCGAGCAGGCGACGGGTGTAGGCGTCGCGCGCCAGGGTCTCGCGGGCCGGCTGGCCCTCGAGGATCGCGGTCCCGCCGCTGCGTGACGGCAGCCGGCGCGCTTGGCGGTCCGCGCGACGGCGGCCGACGCCGCGGCGCCGATCGCGCAGCCATTCGCTGGGAGGCATCGGCGCATCGTGCGTCTGCACCTCAAGGTGGTCGATCGACATCAGTTTCGATCTGTCTTTCCGAGTCGTTGGGCGAAATCCGGCGAGCTCTCCTCCGCGGCCTGCCCCGGCCGTGGCCATTGCTCGTGGACTCAACGGTCGTTCGCGCCCCGTTCTTTCGTCATAAGAACGACAAACGGACTGATTGTCGATCCCCTTACCGGCGCTCGGGCGGTGCGGGGGCCTCCTCCGGGCCCGCCGGCTCGAGCTGCGCGCGCATCCGGCGCAGGCCGCGGTAGAGCCGCCCCTCGACCGTCGAGCGCCGCGTCCCGAGGACGCGCGCGATCTCCTCCAAGGCCAGGTCGGCCCCGTAGCGCAGCGCGACCACCTCGCGCTCCTCGTCCGACAGCGTGGCCATCGCCCGCAGCAGCGCATCGCGCTCGGTGATCGTCTCGGCCCAGTCGCCGGCGGCCCCGCCCGCGGCCCAGTCGGCGCCCTCCAGCGCGCGCCGCTGGACCCCCTCGTGGCGGGCGTGGTCGCGCAGGCAGTTCAGGGCGATCGTGTAGAGCCAGGTCTTCTCGCTGGCCCGGCGGCGGTCGAAGCCCCGGCGGCCCTTGTAGGCGCGGACGAAGGTCTCGGCCACGAGGTCCTCGGCCAGCACGCCGTCCGCGGTCTTGTAGGTGAGGAAGCGCAGGAGGTCGGCCGCGTGCGCGACGTAGAGGCGGTCGAAGCTCTCGGCGTCCACGCACGCGATTCTCACCGATCCGAGGGCGGCGCCCGCGCCGAGCCGCTAGATTCGCGCCGCGTGCGCCTCCCGATCCTCGGCCTCGTGCTGCCGGCCGCCGTCGGCCTGGTGGCGGTCGTGTTCGCGCTGCAGGCCCGCGAGGGCGTGCCGGTCTTCGAGCGCGACCAGCGCCGCCTGCAACGGCTCGAGCCGCCCGTCGTCAACGCGCTCGTGGGCGCGCTGAAGGACCCGCGCGACGGCAAGGGGACGGGGACGGCGCGCTGCCGGCCGGAGGGGTCCGGCGACCTGCGCAACCCGTGGCGGTGCGTCGTCAGCTTCCCCGGCGGCTTCAAGCCGGCCTTCCGGATCACGCTGAAGCTCGACGGCTCCTACACCGGCGTGCGCCTGGACGCCGGCGGCACGATCAGCGGCTGCTGCGCGATCATCCACGTCAGCGGCTAGTACTTCGCCACGCGACCGTCCTGGAGCATCGCGGCCTCCGCGCGGGTGGACGCCTTGCGCAGCTTGCCGGGCGTCGGCGAGCGCACGCCCTCGGCGAACGTGCGCAGCAGCTGCTCGCGCGGGTTCTTGCGGCGCGCGGCGGCCAGGCTGGCCCGCGGGTCGGTCCCGATCCGCGCCTCGGCGATCGCGGCGTCGAAGTCGTACTGCCAGTTCTCCGGGTCGTAGCCGCGGGCGGTCCGGAACGCCTTCAGCGCCGCGCGCGGGAAGCCGTTGCGCAGATCGCAGTAGCCGATGATCTCGAAGGCGCGGGGGTCCTGCGCGACCATCTTCAGGGCGCCGAAGGCGTCGCTCAGCGCGGCCGGGCAGCGGCCGCCCAGGACGGCGCCCTGCGCCCGCCGGACGCGCGCGTCGGAGATCGCCACGAGCGCCGGCAGCGCCGCGGCGACGAGGAACGCGACGGCGACCGCGGTGCGCGCCGTGTCGCCGGGCCAGGCCGGGCGCTCGCCGGCCTCCGGGTCGTGCGGGCGGGCCATCAGGGCGCCGCCGAGGCAGAACACCCACAGCGTCGCGACCGGCATCTCCCAGTCCCAGTCGACGCCGGCACGGACCGCCCACACGAGCAGCGCCGCGGCGAGCACCGCGTGGAGGCTGTGGCGGCGGCGCCGCAGCGCCGCGACGGCGCCCCAGCCGATCGCCCCGAGCGCCACCAGCAGGAGGACGAGGCCGACCACGCCGAGCTCGCCGAGGGTCTCGAAGTAGAGCGCGTGGGCGTCCTTTACGTAGACGTCGGTCGGGCGGAAGCGCTCCCACGCGAGCTGGTAGGTGCCGGCGCCCTCGCCGCGCAGCGGCGCGTCGCCGAAGGCGTCGAACGCCGCGCGCCACTGCGCGGTGCGGCCGTTGCCCGAGGGGTCGAGCAGCCGGGTGCGCTGGTCGCCCTCGCTGCTCGACGGGGCGGCCTGGAAGCGCTCGGACACGCGGCCGGGTGCGCCGGCGGCGACGGCGGCGCCGATCGCGAGGACCGCGACGCCGGCGACGGCCAGCCGGAAGCGCCGCCGCGCGGCGGGGTTCGGCTCCGAGCGGCGCGCGCGCCGCTCCCACGGCACGCACAGCACCCGCAGCAGCGCCGCCGCGAGCGCGCAGCCGAGCCCGATCAGCGCGACGGTGCGGCCCTCGGCGACGCCGGCGGCGTCGGCCGGGTGCGTCGTGGCCAGGGTCTCGGCGCCGACGCCGGCGAGCACCGCGCCGGCCGCCGGCAGCGCCACCGCCGCGAGCGTCGCGACGACGCCGCGCGTCCGCAGCAACGCCGCGAAGACGGCGATCCCGAGGATGCCGACGAGGATCGCCGCCCGCGAGAAGGTGAAGTACACCGTCAGCGCCAGCAGCGGGACGAGCCCGGCCGCCACCGCCCGCAGCCAGCGCGGCTCGCCGCGGCTCGCGCTCACGTGCAGGGAGAGCAGCACCGCCAGCGCCCCGATCAGCCCCAGGGTGTTCCAGTAGGTGACGGGATAGGAGAGGCGGTCGTTGCCGAACGTCGCGCTCGTCGGCCAGACCTCCGGCAGCACCCGGGTGATCAGCGCGATCAGGCAGATCGCCGAGAACGCGACCCAGAGGCCCCGGACCATCCAGCGCAGGCGCGTATCGCTCGCCGGCAGCGAGCCGAACAGGACCAGCGCGGCCAGATAGAGCAGCGTGCGGGTGAACTCGACGTTCGAGCGCGCCGGCGCGTCGGACCAGCCGCGCGAGGCCAGCGTCCACAGGGCCAGCAGCGACAGCGCGCCGGCGGCCACCGCGAAGGGGCCGCCGATGCCGTCCAGCGGCCGCGCCGCCGAGGTGACGCGGACGACGACCGCGAGGCAGACGAAGACCGTGACGACGCCGGCCTTGGCGGGGAAGAACCCGCCGTCGTGGAACGCCAGCCACGCGGTGAGAGCACCCGGCAACGCGAGCATCGCGGCGATGCCGAGCCGCTGGAGCTGCACGGGGCCGATCCTAGCCGCCGGCCGCGGGGGCCGGAGCCCCGCCGCGCGGGGCGGTCTCGCGGCCGAGGAACAGCGCCGCGAGCACGAACGGCAGCACCCAGGGGACGTAGAGGTAGAACCAGTGGGTGACCGCCATCTGGAGGCCGAGCAGCACGACGGCGCCCAGCGCCGCCAGCACCCGCGGGCTGGGCCGCGGCGGCCAGACGGCGAGCAGCAGGGCGAAGTCGACGACGACGATCTTCACGACGGTGTGCAGCCCGTGCAGCGCCGGCTCCTGGCCCCAGACGCTGAACGGCGAGGACCGCCCGGCCTGGAAGCCGAGCGTGCGGTCGTAGAGCTCGCGCACGCCGCCGTCGGGGACGAACGGCAGGAACGTGGCCGCCGTCACCGCCGCGAAGGTCAGGCCGTAGACCGCCAGCGACCGCGGCGCCGGGCGGGCGGTCCAGGCGAACAGGGGCGCCAGCGCGAACGGCGCGAGCTTGGCCCCGCCGCCGAAGGCCACGGCGACCGCCCGGCCGGCCGGTGAGGCCGCCAGGCCGAGCGCCAGCGCGCAGAAGAGCGCCACCAGCGCGTCGTTGGCGTTGGCCGACAGCACGAAGGCGGTGTAGGGGTTCGCCGCCCACGCCCACGCCAGCGCGAGGCCGAGCAGCCGGCCGGCGGCGCCCGGCCGCAGGCGCCGGCCGAGCCACAGCAGGGCGGCGACCGTGGCGAGATCGAAGGCGATCGCCGCCCCGTGCGCGGCGGGCAGCGCGTCCCAGCGCCCCGACCACCCGAGCAGCAGCCGGAACGGCACGTAGAGCAGGTAGGTCAGCGGGCCGTAGGTGTCGCCGTTGGGAGGGTCGTCGGCGAATTGCGGTCCGTAGAGGCCCTCGCCGTCGAGGATGTGGTCGGCGCCGATCACGCCGGCGTAGCCGACGTCGATGACCGACGAGCCGGCCACGTCGAGGACGATCCGCGCGGCCAGGAGCGCCACCAGGCCGGCGCCGAGCAGCTTCGCGGACGCGTGCGGCACCAGCGGGCCGGCGGGCTCGCGCGGGCGGAAGGCCGCGAAGAGCATGCGGACCGCGAGGTAGAGCAGCACGGGATAGACGAGCGGGACCGAGACCCCGATCCGCCCCGCGTTGAAGAACAGGTGCGAGACCCCGAAGGCCAGCAGCATCAGCAGGTCCAGGTGCAGCAGCCGCCAGGGCCGCCGGGGGTCGACGAACGGCGTCAGGAACAGCAGCCCCAGCGGCAGCACCACCCACGGCGAGCTCCACCAGCGCCCGAACGCCTCGGGCGAGCCGCGCGCCATCCCCCAGCGGATCTGCGCGCCCGTCCACGTCGCCAGGACGCGCCGGGCGGCCAGGTCGACGTCGACGGCGATCACGTCGCGTCCGCGGTCCTGGTAGATCAGCTCGAGCCGGTCCGCCGTGCGCGAGAACTCGCCGGCCTGCAGGCCCGGGTGCCGCCGGCGCGCCGCCCGCACCGCGGCCGTCCCGTCGGCGATCGCCCGGGCGGCGCGGAACGCGCGCCGGGCCGCGGGCGAGATGTCGCGGGTCGCCCA
>DASVQH010000025.1:0-2932 GCA_036389195.1 Solirubrobacteraceae bacterium | reverse complement strand
CCAGTGCGGCCTGCCCAAGCTGATGGCGCTCGAGCTGTTCAAGCCGTTCATCATGGCCCGGCTCGTCGAGCGCAAGGCCGTCCAGAACATCAAGGCGGCCAAGAAGATGGTCGACTCGATGATCCCGGAGGTCTGGGACGTGCTCGAGGAGGTCATCCACGAGCACCCCGTCCTGCTCAACCGCGCGCCGACGCTCCACCGCCTGGGCATCCAGGCGTTCGAGCCCAAGCTCGTCGAGGGCAAGGCGATCCAGGTCCACCCGCTGGTCTGCCACGCGTTCAACGCGGACTTCGACGGCGACCAGATGGCGGTCCACCTCCCGCTGAGCGCCGAGGCGCAGGCGGAGGCGCGGGTGCTGATGCTCTCGAGCAACAACATCCTCTCGCCGGCCCACGGGGCCCCGCTGGCCACGCCGACCCAGGACATGATCCTCGGCGGCTACTACCTGACCTACGGGCCCGAGGAGGCCGAGCTGTCGGCGATGGACCGCACGGAGCTGCGGCCCAGCACCTACCGCTCCGCGCAGGAGGCCGAGCTGGCCTACGAGCACGGCATCGTCAAGCTGCACGACGTCGCCGAGTACCGGCCCTACGGCCGCGAGGGCGGCCACGTGCTGACCACGGTCGGGCGCATCATCTTCAACGAGCGGATCGAGCGCGCGATCGAGGAGGCGATGGGCGAGGAGTTCGACAAGGCCTCCTACGTCTTCATCAACAAGTCGCTCAAGAAGCGCGACACCACCCAGTTCGTCGACGACCTCGTGCAGGCCTTCGGCGCGCCGGCGATCGCGCAGGTGCTCGACGCGTTCAAGGACCTCGGGTTCAAGTACGCGACCCAGGCCGGCATCACGATCTCCAAGAACGACGTGGTCGTGCCGCCGCGCAAGGGCGAGATCCTCGAGAAGTACGAGGGCCTCGTGGGCTCCATCCAGGAGCAGTACGACGACGGCCTGATCACGCGCGAGGAGCGCCACGAGGCGGTCGTCGGGCAGTGGAACGCCGCCACCGACGAGGTCGCCGACGCGATGGTCGACAACCTCCACGAGCTGAACCCCATCTTCATGATGGCCAACTCGGGCGCCCGCGGGTCGTTCAAGCAGATCCGCCAGCTGGCGGGCATGCGCGGCCTCATGGCCAACCCGAAGGGCGAGATCATCGAGCGCCCGATCAAGGCCAACTTCATGGAGGGCCTGGACGTCCTCGAGTACTTCATCTCGACCCACGGCGCCCGCAAGGGCCTCGCGGACACCGCGCTGCGCACCGCCGACTCCGGGTACCTGACCCGGCGCCTGGTGGACGTCGCGCAGGACGTCATCATCCGGATCGAGGACTGCGGGACCAAGGAGTACGTCGAGCTGCCGCTGCGCAAGCCGGCGACCGGCGAGCCCAACGACATGCTGATCGGCCGCCTCGGGGCGATCGAGTTCGGCGGCAAGAAGGGCAGCCCGCTCCTGGCCACCAACGAGGAGGTCAGCCGCGAGAAGCTCGCCGAGCTGATCGAGACGCTGGGCGACGTGGAGGGGCAGATGGTGCCCGTCCGCTCCGTCGTGAAGTGCGAGGCGCCCCACGGGGTCTGCCAGCGCTGCTACGGCCGTTCGCTGGCCTCCGGCAAGCTGGCCCAGATCGGCGACGCGGTCGGCATCATCGCCGCGCAGTCGATCGGCGAGCCCGGCACGCAGCTGACCATGCGGACGTTCCACACCGGCGGCGTCGCCGGCGCGGACATCACGCACGGCCTGCCGCGCATCGTCGAGCTGTTCGAGGCCCGCAAGCCGAAGGGCCTCGCGGCGATCGCCAAGGTCGAGGGCGTCGTGTCCGTCGAGGACACGGACCGCAACCGCACCGTGGTCATCACCGACGACTCGGGCGAGGAGCACCGCGAGACGTTCCCGCGGCGCACCCGGCTGCTGGTCGACGAGGGCCAGCGGGTCACGCTCGGCACGCAGCTCAACGAGGGCAACCTCTACCCGCACGAGCTGCTCTCCCACGGCGGCGAGACCGCCCTGGAGCGCCGCACGCGGACCGAGCTGTACATCGTGGACCAGGTGCAGGAGGTCTACAAGTCCCAGGGCGTGGACATCAACGACAAGCACATCGAGATCATCTGCCGCCAGATGCTCAAGAAGGTGCGCGTCGACCAGAAGGGCGACACGGACCTGCTCCCGGGCCAGTTCGTCGACCGCTTCGACTACGCCAAGATCAACGACCGCGTGAAGGCGGAGGGCGGCGAGACCGCGCAGGCCGAGGAGATCATCCTCGGCATCACCAAGGCCTCGCTGGCCACGGACTCGTTCCTCTCGGCGGCCTCCTTCCAGGAGACCACCAAGGTCCTCACCGACGCGGCCCTGGAGGGCAAGATCGACCGCCTGGCCGGCCTGAAGGAGAACGTGATCATCGGGAAGCTCATCCCGGCGGCCACGGGCCTGAAGCGCTACCGGACGATCGAGATCGAGCCGTCCGAGCCGCTCCCCCGCGGGATCGACGACGTCGGCCTGCTCGAGGGCGACGAGCTCGCCGCCGAGCTCGGGCTGTCGGACGGCGACGGGCTGCAGGGCTTCGGCCCGGCGTTCGACACCGCCGAGCTCGAGGAGATCGGGTCGGGCTTCGGCACCGGCGCGGGCGGCGCGTTCGAGGAGCTCGGCGACCTCGACGCCGGCCCCGCCAAGGACGACGACCAGCGCTAGCGCTGGCCCTTCCACGCCCCGCGGCGGCGCTGCGCGCCGCCGCGGGTCTCGTGGCCTTCGCGGCCGCCCTGTGGCTGTGGGAGCGCTTCGTGGGCGCCCTGCCCGGCGAGCGCGCGATCAAGCCCTGGTTCACCGGGGAGCCCAACCCGCCGGGCTCCGACAACGCCGCGGTCTTCTTCGGCTCGCTCGGGTCGGCGGCGATCGCCGGGCCGATGGTGCTGCTGGGCGGGGTCGCGCGCGCCCGCCGGC
>DASVQH010000024.1:0-22936 GCA_036389195.1 Solirubrobacteraceae bacterium | reverse complement strand
GTGATGCTCTACGTGCTCGTCCCGCCGGTCTACTTCCTCAACATCGCGACGCTCGAGCTGACCGCGAGCGCCGGCGCGGGCGTGGCGCTCGGGTGGGTCGCGCTGTCGCTGGCCGGCGGCGTGGCGTACCTCGTCGCCCGGCGCCTGCTGCACCTCGACCGGCCCGCGACCGGCGCGCTGGTCAACACGGCGCTGCAGGGCAACACCGGCTACCTCGGGCTGCCGCTGTGCATCACGTTCCTGGGCGCCGACCGCCTCGGCGAGGCGGTGGTGTACGACTCGCTCGTGCAGAGCCCGATGCTGCTGATCGGCGTCTTCGGCGTGGGCGCCGCGTTCGGCACCAAGGCCGGCGAGGGCGTGCGCGAGCGGGCGCGCGCCTTCGTGCTGCGCAACCCGCCGCTGTGGGCGGTCGCCCTGGGGCTCGTCGCGCCCGACGCGCTGGCCCCCGAGGCGCTGGTCGACGCGTCGCGGGTCCTCGTCTTCGCGCTTCTCCCGCTCGGCTTCTTCGCGGTCGGGGTGACGGTCGCCGAGCAGGCCGAGCGCGGCAGCGTCGCGTTCCCGCCGGCGTTCACGCGCCCGGTCGCCGCCGCGCTCGTCCTCCGGCTCGTCGTCGCGCCGGCGCTGCTGCTCGCCGTGGCGGCGCCGCTGATCGACCTCCCGGCGCCCTACCTGCTGCTCGCCGCGATGCCGGCGGGGATCAACGGCCTCGTGGTCGCCCACGCGTACGGCCTCGACCTGCGCCTGGCCGGCGCGGCGATCGCCTGGAGCACGGCGGTCGTCGTGGCCGTGGCGCTGGTCGCGGCGGCGGTGATCTGAGCGCATGCGGGCGCTCGTCCAGCGCGTCGCGCGCGCCTCGGTGCGGGTGGACGGGGCGACCGTCGCGTCGATCGGCCCCGGTCTGCTCGTGCTCGCGGGCGTCACCCACACCGACGAGGCCGCGACGGCCGAGCGGCTGGCTGCCAAGATCCGCGCGCTGCGGATCTTCCCGGACGCCGACGGGCGGATGAACGAGGCGCTCGGCGACCGCGAGATCCTCTGCGTCTCGCAGTTCACGCTCTACGCCGACACCCGCCGCGGCAACCGCCCCGCCTACGTCGACGCCGCCCGCCCGGAGCACGCGGAACCGCTCTACGACCTGCTCTGCGAGCGCCTCGGCGCCGCCCGCGGGGTGTTCGGCGCCCACATGGAGGTCGAGCTCGTGAACGACGGCCCGGTGACCGTCCTGCTGGAGCTGTAACGTCGCCCGCGGACGAGATACGGCGCGACGGAAGCGAAAGTGGCCATATGTTCGATTGCCGGAAGGGTCTTGGCCGGGTTCACTGAAACCCAAGCCGGAGGGGCACCGGCGACCTCCATTCAAGGTGTCGGGCATGGAGCCCGACTACTCAGGTCACGATGATCCCCTTCATTTCACAGCTCGACATGCTCTACGTGGCCGGCGTCGTCGCCGGGCTCGCGGGCGTCGGCGGTGGGCTCTTCCTGCTGGCGCGCCAACAGCGCCCCGCCACGCGGCCCCTTGCGGTGGCCGCGGAGGTCGAGGTGCACGCGGCTCCCGCCACGGCGGAGCCGGCGTCGAACGTCGCCGCGGTCTGATCCTCTAGCCTGGGCGCGTGCCGCCCGAGGATCGCTTCGTCTGCCGCTTCGCCGCGGAACCCCCGCAGGAGGGCGCCCCCTACGGCCGGTGGGCGGAGACCCTGCGCGAGGAGTTCCTCGCGGCCGTCGCCGCGATCGACGCGGGCGAGGACGACCTCGGCGAGCCCGGTGAGCTGGCGTGGCATCCCGACCGCACGTGGTCGGGCCGCACGTTCGTCCCCGTGACGGCGCCGACGTCGACCGGCCTGGAGCTGTTCGGCTACGTCTCCTACGCGCCCGGCGACGCGTCGAGCGAGCCGTCGGAGTTCTTCGCCTCGGCCGACTACACCGACGAGACCGCCGAGCGCAACCCGGACTGGCGGCTCGACCTCTGCGACGAGGTCGTCGGCGGCTGGCGCGGCGAGGGCGGCAACGTCGCCGCGATGACGCTCGTATGGGGTCGCCCGATGGTCGCCGAGGGGACGATCGCCACCGCCGAGCTGGCCGGCCTGGCCGTCGACCAGTGCGCGGTCGTCGACGGGCGCTTCACGCTGCTGGCGCCCGACGACTACCGCGGGGACTTCCTCGACATCAAGCTCTTCGACCGCAAGGGCAACCAGATCGCCTCGGAGAGCCTGTACGACGAGGAGTGACTACCGGTCGTAGTTGGCGATCGCCCGCAACGAGAGCGTCGTGAGCAGCGCGCCCATCGCCACGATCACCAGCACGCAGAGCCCGATGTCGCTCGCGTCCCACCCGTCGATCACCAGCGACCGCAGGCCGACGATCACGTAGCTCACCGGGTTGATCCGCGCCAGCGTCTCCATCAGCGGCGAGAGCCGGTCGAAGGGGACGAAGTTCGGCGTCAGGAAGAGCAGCGGGAAGAAGATCAGGAAGCTCGTGTTGGTCGCCTGGACGTTGCGCGTCCGCAGCGCCACGAGGATCCCGAAGCCCGCGTAGGCGACCCCGAACAGCGACGCGAGGACGACGATCAGCACCGCGCCGAGCGGCCCGGACTCGATGTGCACGCCGAACGCGATCCCGGCCAGCAGCACGAACGTCGAGGCGATCAGGCCGCGCACGAGGTCGGCCATCAGGCGTCCGAAGATCAGCGACGAGCGGCGGATCGGCGCGACCAGCAGCTTGTCGAAGTAGCCGAGGTCGATCTCGGTGACCAGCGCGAGGCCGGACGCCGCCGTGGCCACCGCGAAGATCAGCGACACGGGCAGCTGGAAGGCGGCGTAGCCCTGGCCGTTGAGGAACGGCGTGGTGTCGGGGAAGGTCTTCGAGACCTGCCCGATGTTCACCGCCAGGAAGAACAGCGGGATGAACAGCGTCGGGATCGTGGCCTCGGGATAGCGCGTGATCTCGCGCACCGCACGCCGGCCGAGCAGCAGGATCTCGGTCATGCCGCCACCTCCTTCTCCGCCTCGAGTCGCCGGCCGGTGGCCTGCAGGAACACGTCGTCGAGCGTCGGGCGCGCGACGGTGATCGCGCCGATCCCGACTTCCCCTCGCTCCAGCCGCCGGACGATCTCGGCGATCGATCCGGCGCCGTCCTCGACGTAGAGGGTCAGCGCGCCCGCCTGGCGCACGACGCGCTCCAGGCCGGGGAGGCCCGCCAGCGCGGCCTCGGCGCGGTCGGCGGCCGCCTCCGCGAGCCCGACCGTGACGACGTCGTGACCCATCTGCGCCTTGAGCTGCTCGGGCGTCCCCTCTGCGACGATGCGGCCGCCGTCGATGATCGCCACGCGGTCGCACAGCTGGTCGGCCTCCTCGAGGTACTGGGTGGTGAGGAAGACGGTCTTGCCGGCCGCGTTGATGCGCCGGACCTCCTCCCACACCGTCATCCGCGACGCGGGATCGAGGCCGGTCGTCGGCTCGTCGAGGAACAGCACGTCGGGCGAGTGCACCAGCGCGCTCGCGAGGTCCAGGCGGCGCTTCATGCCGCCCGAGTAGGTCTTCGTGCGGCGGTCCGCCGCCTCGGTCAGCCCGACGAGCTCGAGCAGCTCCTGGGCGCGAGCCCGCGCCCGCGCGCCGGTGATCCCGTAGAGGCCGCACTGCAGCTCGAGCAGCTCGCGGCCGCTCTGCACCGGATCGAGGCCGATCTCCTGGAGCGCGACGCCGATGCGGCGGCGGACCGCCGAGTCGTCGGCGACCACGTCGAGGCCGGCCACCGTGGCGCTGCCGCCGGTCGGCGGCAGCAGCGTGCAGAGCATCCGCACGGTCGTGGTCTTCCCCGCGCCGTTGGGCCCGAGGAAGCCGAAGATCTCGCCGGGCGCGACGGTCAGGTCGATGCCGCGCACCGCCTCGACGTCGCCCTTGAACGTGCGCCGCAGGTCGCGGACGGCGATGGCCGCGGCAGCCGGCGCGGGCGCGGCGCTCACCGCGGCCGCCTGGGGTTCGAGTGTCTGTTCCATTGCCCCTTCAGACGGCGGGCACGCGCGAAACTCATCGTCGGGCAACGGTACATTTCGGCCATGACAGGATCCCGCGAAGCCGCCTGCCACTGCGGCCAGCTCCGCGTCACCGCGAAGGGCGACCCGTTCGAGGTCGACATCTGCAACTGCCTCGCCTGCCAGCGCCGCACGGGCAGCGCCTTCGGCATCCAGGCGACGTTCAAGCGCGAGCAGGTCGAGGTCAGCGGCGAGCACCGGGGCTACGCGCGCGAGGAGCACACCTTCCACTTCTGTCCTGAGTGCGGCTCCCAGGTCTTCCAGTCCAGCCCGGAGTACACCGACTTCGTCGTCGTGTCCGGCGGGTCGTTCGCCGACCCGTCGTTCCCTGCGCCGACGGGCTCGGCCTTCGACTCGCGCCGTCACCCCTGGGTCGGGCTCCCGGACTCGATGACGCGCTACGCGTCCGAGATGTGGGACACCGTGCAGCCGCTGTTCGCGGAGGGCCGCTACGCGGAGGCGGCGGACCGCGGGCGCGAGCTGCTCGCGCAGTGGCCCGACGACGGCAAGCTCCGCTACAACACCGCCTGCGCCGAGAGCCTCGCCGGCCGCCCGGACGACGCGGTCGAGGACCTCCGCCGGGCGATCGAGATCTGGGAGGGCTGCCGCGACATGGCGAAGGGCGACGCGGACTTCGACCGGATCCGGGCCGAGCCCGCGTTCGCCGCGCTCGTCGAGAGCTAGCAGTCAATCAGCATGACCGCGCGGCGCGCGGTCATGCGCGACCCGACCAGAACCCGGCGGCCGGAAGACGCCTCCGTCCCCGATGAATCCCCTCGGGCAGGCAGTCGGTCGCGGTCATCGGGTAACCCTCGATCTCCCGTCCCTGGGAAGGGTCCGCCGCCCGCACGGTCAGCGCCGTTAGTGCCGCGCAGCGGGGTCGCACATCGCCGTCCCGCCGGCTCCGGACTCGTCTTGCCTCGGACAAGGCGAGCCCGCTGGCGCATGGGCCGGGCGACAGCCCTGCGCGAATCAACGGCGCACGATCAGGCCCGCTCGCGGCCCATCATCGCGGACTCAGCCTCCTTCTGCCGAAGGCCTCCTCGCGCCTGGGCGGGACGGCCCCGCTCAACACCTCCGCAACTGAGTGAGCCGGCCTACCACTGGCGGTCACGGCTGAGCGCCAATCGCCCGCCAAAATAACGAAGCGATTGTGTGTTTGACGCCGTCGGCATCGGCTCGACGGGCTATCGCCTCTGACAGTTGCGCGACCTGCCACGACGTCGGGCTAAGGTCCGCTGCCGCAATCCTCCTCGCTAAGCCAGCTTTGCTGTCCGCGGCGATAAGCGCGGTGAAAGAATCCTCGTCGAGACCCAAGATTGGGTGTAAAGGCCATGGATGACGCTTGTACGCACGATTCAGAAGCCGGGCGACGCGAAGTGCCGCATCCCAGGTTGGGACATCTACGTCGACGGTGTCGAGTCGCGACTTAGCGCTGCCTAGCTCGGAACTCAGTGCCGCTGGGTACAGCCGGCCGTATGACAGTGTGGCTAGCTCCGCTGCAGTGAGTGAATCATCTTCGATCGCGCGGAGAAAGGCGGCCAGGAGGAGCTCGTGCGACGCACCTGGATCCTCGACCAGTGGGCTGAGCGCACGCAGCGGCAACCTTACTAGCGTATCCGTCGGTACAACAGCAACGAGAGCATCCAAACGCCCAGGGTCCGCGTCGATGACTTCACAGATCCATCGGACAAGATCGTCGGTTGGTACAGCCGCCATCCAGCGACTCATCCCGGACGCCACTTGTCCTACTCCGACGGACTCGAGTATGAAGTCGCTCGCGTTCGGCCAATCCCGGATCACTTCTGCTTCGTCCACGGCGACGCCCGATCGAACGATGGCCTGAACGATACGAGCTCGGCCGACGCGGGAGCGGACCGAGCGCACGGCCTTCCAAAGACCGTCTGGCTCACCCACTTGCCAAACCAACGGATCCGCCGCGAGGTGGAGGCGAGCCTTGACGAGCGCGGTGACAGCTTCCGGATGACCGACCGCCCAGGCCGGCGCTCGGGTCGTCAGACTGTCAGCCGCAGCATCCAATACCGGCGGAGCCGCAATCGCGTCGGGGTTTTGTAGCGCCAGACGCACCAGCTCGCGCGCCTCGCCCGCCGTCGCCGTTCGAAATGTCCCGACGACCGTCTCCCCGAGCACCTCACCTCCAAATGCTTCGCCACTGATAGCGAACAGAGCGGCCAGCACATCCGCTGTACCGAGCGCCGTCTCACATCCCGGAACGGGCTGCCCACGAAGCAAATCCCGCTTCAAGCGCTCCATGTCGTTCGGGCGCGGGAAGTACAAAGCAACAAGCTCGATCACCTCATCGGCACGCGGCCGTGCTCGGCTGCGATCAATCGCGGCCCATATTTCAGCCAGGGGTGCAACAGCAGCACGTTGGTCGTCAGCTTCCGGACCATAATGGTCAAGGAACTCATGAACGCTCACAGAGAGTCCCCGTCGCACATCGGCAAGCACCTGTGCCCATTCGGGTGGTCGACGCGCTAAAGAGCCGCGAACAACGCGGACTTCATCGTCTGGCAGGCCCTGCGGTCGAGACATCAACTGTATGTCAAACGGGCCTCGCCACGTCACCTTGCGCGTCGTTGGCGTCTCGACGAACGACCAGAGCCACCGAAGCTCAGGCCAAAGCTCGAACCATAGCGCCAACAGCAGGGCTTGACGCCTCCCGCTTTCGGCATTGGTTATCACCTCCACGGGCCGAGGAGGCGGCTGATGAAGCACCCAGTTGGCCTCCGCAGCCCATTCGTTGTAGCCCCGTACCGGCGCCCCGCCATCATTCGCAACCCGCAGCGCTCGTGCGAACTCGCGGTAGTTGCTGCCGGGCAGAGGCCGTGTGAACAGGTCAAGCAGTTGAACCTTGTCGGAGGCCACGACGGCCACATGGTCAAGGAGCAGAGTGTGCGTCCACACCGCGCCGGGCCGTGACTCAGCATCCCCTTGCCATGTGACTGATACTGCGTACCACCTGCCGGAAGGCAGCGCGTAGCCTCCTAGCAGCGCGTCCCATCCGGGCGTCTTACCGACATCGGCGCTGTCGGTGACAATTGACAGGAACCGTTTGTCTTCGGGCGAGAGTTCCGTAGAGGACGCGATGAGGCGATGCCCGTTTCGGTATCCGTGGAGTGCCTGGTGCACCGACAGCGCTTCGGTCACGCGCTGCCCGCCAGTACCCAGGCAATCGGCGCCGTAAGGTCATCGCCCTGCCTACTGACGGGATCCGCTATCCGGCTTACCGAATCCGGAAGCGAGGTCAACCTCGCGCGTTCGGCGGGATCGGTCAAATCACCACCCTGCGCGCTGATGCCGAAAGAAGCCCACGGCAACGAGGATGTGTCAAGTAGCTGCCACAGAAGAGGCAGCCGCCTTTGGAACCATGCCGACGGGTCCTCGTCCTTCGCCGGGGTCGCGTCCCACGCCGACACCACGACCGCGACCGGTATGGACCGTTCTACGATCGCGAGTTGCTCTAGGATGTCGCACAGCTTCGTCTGAGTCGGCGCCTCGCCGGCACGCCAATCTTCGAGCTCAAAGCTCGTCCCGTCAATCTCCTGAGGGGTCTGCTCGATGAAGCTCGGCGCGACGACATGGTCAGCTCGTACGAAGAGCATGACGCCCTGCGCCGCGCCGGCCACATCACGGAGTTGCTCGCTGACGCTCCCGTACTCCCACAGGTGCTCGTAGTCCTCCCCTCGGACGTCCGGTAGAGATAGCTGAATGTCCCGTCCGTCTCGGACCAACGGAATAGTGGCTGCACCGGGCGCGGCTGCCACCGTGCGCGTGAGCGGCTGGAAGCGGAGCCAAGTCGACTCAGCCTCCATGAGGTAGTCGCGGTCCTCCGGTAGGTTGGGCATGCTTAGCTCGGCAACGTTCGTCGTCTGCGTTCTGAGCAAGTGGAACAATGCTGCGAGGTACGTGGTCTTTCCGGACTCGGGGAGTCCCGCTAGGAGGAGGGTTGTTTGGCTCATGAGGCAAACCTTCCGAACCATTGACCATACGCGTGCGGTACCTCCGGGGCCTCGGACGGTCCCACTACGGTGGCTGGCCTGCGGTGCCAATGGTCGAGCAACTCGTCCAGTCCGTGGCCGAGGGGGAGGTCGGGCACAGACGAGATCGCAGCCGTCTCGATCACTGCGGGTTCCCGTACGGCGGCGCGCTCGATGAGACGCGTCCTGAGTTCCGCAACAACGCCGCGAGCGGCCACGCGCGCGTCGCGCGGCGCCCGGTTCAGCAGATCGAGCTTTGTCACTACGAGTGACAGTACGGACGACGCAGCGAGCACGCGTTCCTGTGCTAGCACCTCTATGAGGTCAACGGAGCGTTGGCGCGCGTGCGATCGTCGACTCGCCTCGACGAGGGCCTGCCCGTCGAGAACCACCGCCACGTGATCCGCACGTCGAAGAGCCGGGACAGAGTCGGGAGCGTCTTTTCCCTCGATGACCCTGTCGAAGACCTCGCCGTCGAAATCGCCGAGGAGCAGGTCCTGCGGTTGCTCACTAGCCAGTGCGACGCGTACGTGAAGCCATGGCACGGCATTGCGGTGCGTGTGCGGCATTGACTGCGCGGCGCCTAAGAGCGGGCGCAGCCCCTGGGCCCGCGCTTCGAATCCCGGCAACGTCTGAGACCCCGCAAATCTTCGGCCGGCAATCGGGCCGTGCGCGAATCGCTCGTAGAGCGACGCGATTAGCGTCGTTTTCCCGCTGGCGACGCCTCCTGCCAGCACGACTACTGTCGCCCGCGACTCGGCAGTCATCGCACTTGCCTGCCGATCAGTCAGTGCGTGCGGGCGGGACGCCCGCAGTTCGGGATCGGTCTTGGTCTCGCTCAGCGCAGCGGCGAGTTCGCCACTGCCTTGGTTCTCAGGTACCGCTGCATCCGTTTGCGTCATATGTTCATCATGCGCCCTAGAAGCATCTCGTCGTAAAGGGCGAACGCCGCGTCAGCCGCGCTCACCGGCACCGCGATGGTCGTGTCTCTGCCGCGGAGCAGGTCGAGCATCGGAGAGAACCCGGCCACGCCGACATCGTTGGAGATGCTGATCGGCTCGGGTACGCCGTTCCATTCCTGGGAGTCCGCAAACCGGCGTCGGAGTAGTTCGAGGGCGGCACGAGGACCCGGGAGCACCCTAGTCAACCCGTTCAGCGCTTCGGCTTCGGCGTACGCGGAGCCCCAGCCGATCGCGCCAGCCGGCCTACGGCTGAGGAGCCACCACGTGATCTG
Organism: Solirubrobacteraceae bacterium; assembly: GCA_036389195.1. GTDB lineage: Bacteria > Actinomycetota > Thermoleophilia > Solirubrobacterales > Solirubrobacteraceae > JACCYI01. Next base: position 13,674 of record DASVQH010000024.1, on the reverse strand, counting down.
CTGCTGCTCGGCCATTACCTCGTGCGCCTCCGCAAGAGCTTCCTGTTGCGCCGCGAGTCGATCAACGATCGCCGCGATGTGGCTGAGCATCGACGACACTGACTCGTCACGACGCGTCACAGCGCGCACTAGGGTGTTGTGAGCGTCGCGGAGCCCCTCCCCGTCAACGGCCTGGGTCGGCCCGATCGAACGCTCAGTGTTTGAGCTCCCCTCGGCGGGGAGCTCTGACGGAGGCGCGGCCGGACGGATGGAGCGCGTGACGTCGCCACGCCTCTCGAGCCATGCGTCGGCCGCCGCGCGGAGATCCCAGAATACGGCCTCGTAGCCGGCGCGGTCCAGGACACGTACAGCGAGGGCCGCCGCGTCTATGTGCGGCTCGCGCGTTGGGGTCTGCGAAGAGCCATTCGACAGGAAGAACTCCGAGAGCTGCGAGGCGGCGAGCACCGCGTAGAGCCGGCGGGCTTGGGCTGGAGGCTCCGGGCCAGACTTGAGGAGGGAGCGCTTGAGTGCAACGGTCGCGGCCGCGTCTTCAATCCCGAAGGCGAGCCGAACGCGACCTAACAGGTCCGATCGCGAGGCCTTCAGCCGACTGCTCCGGGTGATGACTTTGGTCCACGCGGCAAGGTCGTCATCCGACAAGACGACGAAGGCCTCACGGAGCCTGTCTCCGGCGGATAGTGGGGACATCAGAATGGATTATCCTCCGATGTCCCGCGGAGCAGATTCATCTCGTTCCACAGGTCTTTCAAGCGCCCGCGGCCCGCCGCGGCGCTCGCCGCCTCTAGCCCAAGAATTGCCGGCGGCTCGGCGACCGTTCCGCTGAGCGGCGGCAGCCCAGCGTTGATGGCCGCCGTGAGGATGTCGCCGCTGGGCAAAGCGGCAAGTCGGACCACGAGTCTACGAGTCGCCGCCGCTCGGTCCAACTCGGTGCGTCGCGACGGACTGACCTTGCCCGCTGGGAGGGGTCGGACGACTGACTCCGGGTCGCCGCGGACAAAGGCCACCTCGTCGCTGTCCCATGCCCACGGCCGCACAGTGACAGCGATATCGGTATCGGTCGGTTCGAGCTCTACGACCGAGAAATGCGGTTTCCACTCGGCTTCCTTTCGACTCGGCATCAGTGCCCCAGCGCGGAGCCACACGCCCCCACCCGTCTCTATCACCTTGTAGCTGTGAGTGTGACCCGTTACTTGAACTAACGCGTACTTGTCGAGCCGCTTACTGATCTCATCGGCGCCCAGCACCCACTCGCGCGGGTGATGACACAACGTGACGTGGACTCGACCGGCTGCCGGCTCGAGCAACGCCTGGCCCGTCCCGACCACGAGTGGTTCGTTCGTCTGATGGTCATGCGCGTGCGACGTCAGCACTGAGTTGATGCCCCGGAGGCCAACCTCCAGGTCGGGATGGAGGTAGAGGAAGCGGTCCCATGATGGGGCCTCCGCGGTAGTAGGACAGTCGTATTGCGCTGCGAACCGCACGTACTCCGTCAGAGGTTCCATCAACAGTTCGGCCGATGCGCGGTCCTTCGCTGCAGCTCCGAGCGCAGCATCTCGCGCTGGGTCTGAGTCGATAACGCGGAGGCCCGACCGAAGTCCGCGTTGAGCCGACGTATCGGTCGAATCTCTGTCGATGTCGTGATTGCCCGGAATCACATACACGGTGTCCTGGCCAATCTGGAGCCTCGACGTCACATCTCGGAGGAACTTGCCCGCGCGTGCGTACTCGGCCAGCTTTCCCGAGAAGGCGAGGTCGCCGCAGACGAGAACCGCGTCGATCGGATAGTCCTCGACTATCTCGTCAAGCGCCTCGAAGAAGCGCCACTGTAGTTCGCGATCAAGGTCGTAGACCCCATCAACCTCGCGAACAAAGTGGATGTCGGAGAGCTGTAGAAATCGCACGGCTGCCGGGCGAACCCTACAGCCAAGCCCGGCCGATAGTTGTCGTTCCAGCTCCGTGTGCGCAAACGTTCGGTGGACCTGACGCCACCCTCTCTCGCGATTCCCCGTTGGGCGCGTTCGCCCTACCAGAGCGGCCCTGATGTGAGGGCCCGGAGGATCACCGCGTGAACCCGCGCCACTTCGGTGCCCGCCCTGGGCCGCCGGGTTTGACGCCTAAGAGTCCGACCTGCGCGTTGGACCCAGTGGCACGCGCTCGCGATCACCCGCCGGGGGTACGGGGCGTTCGTCACCCGGCGCGTGCCGCGGCCTCCGTCTCGCGCGACGGCAGCCCACTCAACTCTGGCGGCTTCAGGCACGAAGCGGCACCCGACCCAGGTCAAGCGCCAGTGGACGGAGGACTGAGCGCCGGCTCCGGCCGGCGCCCGCCCCCTCCACTACGCGCGCCGCGCTACTTCAGGGACGTGTGCGTCAGGTCCCAGCTCGCGTTGGCGGTGTTGATCACGCCGTTGACGTTCTTGGCCAGCACGTTGGGCTGCTTGTCCCACAGCCACGGCACGGCCGCGGCCTTCTCGGTCAGCAGCTTGTCGACGTCGGCCCACGCCTGCGCGCGCTCCTTGGCGCCGACGACCAGCTTGGCCTTCTCCATCGCGGCGTTGGTCTCCTCGTCGTCGAACTCCGGGAAGTTCGAGTTGCCGACCTTGAGGATGTTCTTGCCGTTGAACGTCGGGTCGAGCATCGTCTGCGGGTCCGCGAAGTCCTTCAGCCAGCCGACGCTCGGGCAGATCGCCACCTTCGACGACGGCACCTGGCAGAACTTCGTGTACATCGAGTCGCGCACAACCGCCTGGAAGTTGACCTTGAAGCCGAGCTGCTCGATGCCCTGCAGCGCGACCTGGGCCGCCTTCTTCTGGACGCCGGTGGAGTCGGCGACCATCAGGTAGGTCTCCTTGCCGTCGTACTTGCCGCTCGCGTAGCCGGCCTTCTTCATGTACTCCTGCGCGAGCTTGAGGTCGCCGGCCGGGTTGGCCATGAAGTCGACGCCCGGGCCCTTCTCGCCCCCGGCCTCCTCGTAGCCGGCGAGACCCGGCGGGATGAAGTGCGTCGGGATGTCGCCGACGAGCTTGCCGCCGAAGGCCAGGCGCATCGCGTCGCGGTTGATCGCCGCGTTGAGCGCTTTGCGGACGTTCACGTCGTCGAACGGCTTCTGCGTGGTGTCGAAGGACACGTAGCGGATGCGGCCGGTCGGCGGCGAGACGTTGAGCTGCGCCTTCTGCGCGCCCTGCGAGAGCTGCTTGAGCACGCTCGGCGGCACCTGGAAGTCGCCGTTGACCATCGAGTCGGTCTGCAGGATGCGCCGCGAGGCGACCACCGGGTCGGTGTTGCCCTCGTCGATCTGGATCTCGTCCAGGTACGCGGGCTTGTAGTCGGTCGCCTTGTCCCAGTTCGGGTTGCGGACCAGGTGGATCGAGCGGCCGGCCTTGTAGCCGACGAGCTTGCCTGAGGCGTCGTTCTCGACCATGTACGGGCCGGTCGAGACCTGGTGGACGCCGTAGGCCGACGGGTTCTTCTTGTCGTACTTCAGCGCGTAGTCGCGCGGCACCGGCGCGGAGCCCGGCAGCACCAGCGCGCCGGCGAGGATCGCGCCGGTCGGCTTGGACAGCTTGAAGACGACGGTCTGGTCGTCGGGCGTCTCGATGCCCGGGATCTCCGTCCCCGGCTTGGCGCTGGTCTTCGCGCCGATCAGGTCACCCATGTAGGCGCCGTTGTAGCCGTTCGGGACGCTCGACGTGAAGCCGCGCTCGATCGCGTACTTGACGTCCTTGGACGTCACCTCGCGGTTGACCGGCGGCGAGAACTTCACGCCCTTCTTGATCTTGATCGTCACCGTCTTGGCGTCGTCGGAGATCTCGGGCGGGCCCTCGGCCAGATCGGGCTCCGGGTTGGTCTGGTCGTCGGGCTTGTAGGAGTACAGCGGCCGCTGCGTCGCGTAGGCGACGTTGAAGCCGTACTGGTAGTAGGTGATCGAGGGGTCGATGTTGTCGACGTCGGCGGCGTAGAGGACGGTCAGCTTGCCGCCCTGCTTGCCCTGCGTGGGGGCGCCGGACGCGGTCCCGCTCTTCGTGGTCGAGCTGCCCGACGACTCCTTGTCGTCGGAGCCGCCGCAGCCTGCGGCGAGCGCCGCCACGGCCAGCGGCAGCGCCAGAAGGGTCCTGCTGTTCATTGAGCCTCCGCGGTTGGGATGCGCTCGCGGACCTCGGCGTCCGTGAGCGGGAAGTGGCAGGCGGCGAGGTTGCCGCCCTCCTTGGGTTCGAGGCGTGGGTCCTCCCTGGAGCACACCTCTTGGGCCTTCGGGCAGCGCGTGTGGAAGCGGCAGCCCGAGGGCGGGTTGGTGGGACTGGGGACGTCGCCGACCAGGATCTGGCGCTGCTTGCGCTCCGCCAGGACGGGGTCGGCCACCGGCACCGCCGAGAGCAGGGCGCCGGTGTAGGGCATCCGGGGATGCGCGTAGAGCTCGTCGGAGCTGGCCAGCTCGACGAGCCGGCCGAGGTACATCACGCCCACGCGGTCGCACATGTGGCGCACGACGGACAGGTCGTGGGCGATGAAGACGAGCGTCAGGCCCATCGACCGCTGCAGGTCGCGCAGCAGGTTGAGGACCTGCGCCTGGATCGAGACGTCGAGCGCGGAGACCGGCTCGTCGGCGATGATCAGGTCCGGCTTGAGCGCGAGCGCGCGGGCCACGCCGATGCGCTGGCGCTGGCCGCCGGAGAACTCGTGCGGGTAGCGGTTGTAGTGCTCGGGGTTCAGGCCGACCGTCTCCATCAGGTCCTGGACCGCCCGCTTGCGCTCCCCCTCGCCCGGGAGCAGCCCGTGGATCTTGAAGGGGTCCGCGATGATCGAGCCGACCGTCTTGCGCGGGTTCAGCGACGAGTACGGGTCCTGGAAGATCATCTGCATCCGCTTGCGCATCTCCTTCAGATACGCGCCCTTCGCGTTGGCGATCTCCTCGCCCTCGTAGAGGATCGAGCCCGACGTCGGCTCGAGCAGCCGCATCAGCAGCCGCGCCGTCGTCGACTTGCCGCAGCCCGACTCGCCGACGAGCCCGAGCGTCTCCCCGCGGATGACGTCGAAGGAGACGCCGTCGACGGCCTGCACGGCGCCGACCTGCTTGGAGAAGATCACGCCCTTGGTGATCGGGAAGTGCTTGACGAGGTCGCGGACCTGGACCAGCGTCTCGCCCTTCTTGCGGTCCGCGGTGAACGCGCCGCCCACAGCGCCGGTGTGGCGCTCGCCGGCGGCCCCGGCGGCGACGGCCGCGGGCTTCGACTCGGGGGCGCTCATGACCGGTCCTCCAGCGCGACGGCCTCGCGCGCGGCGTCGGGCCGCTTGCCCGACTGGAGCTCCTCCCACAGCTTGCGCCGGGTGCCCGTCTCCAGCAGGCAGGCGACGCGGTGGTCGGGGGAGCCCTCGACCGGCTCGAGCGTCGGCTCCACCTTGCGGTGGCGGTCGCGCACGTACGGGCAGCGGGGATGGAACGCGCATCCGCCCGGCAGCGTGATCAGCGACGGCGGGCGGCCGGGGATCGGCACGATCTCCTCGTCGCGCGGGGAGTCCAGCCGCGGGATCGAGCCGAGCAGGCCCCACGTGTAGGGATGCTGCGGCTGGGCGAACAGCGGGCGGGTCGGCGCGCGCTCGACGATCCGGCCGGCGTACATGACCGCGATCTCGTCGGCCATCTCCGCCACCACGCCGAGGTCGTGGGTGATGATCACGACCGCGGTGTCGAGCTCGGCCTGCAGGCGCTCCATGAGCTCGAGGATCTGCGCCTGGACGGTCACGTCGAGCGCGGTGGTCGGCTCGTCGGCGATGATCATCTTCGGGTCGTTGGCCAGCGCCATGGCGATCATCACGCGCTGGCGCATGCCGCCCGAGAACTCGTGCGGGTAGGAGTGCACGCGCCGGCGCGGCTCCGGGATGCCGACGAGCCCGAGCATCTCGACGGCCCGGTCCAGGGCCTGCGCCTTGGAGACGTCCTTGTGCGCCCGCACCGCCTCCACGAGCTGCGTGGACACCTTGTAGAAGGGGTGCAGCGACGACAGCGGATCCTGGAAGATCATCGCGATGTCGTTGCCGCGGACGTGGCGCATCTCCTCGTCGGAGGCGTTGAGCAGATCCCGACCCTCGAAGAGGATCTCGCCCGAGATGTGCGCGTTGCGCGAGCGCGTGAGCCCCATCACCGTCAGCGACGAGACCGACTTGCCCGAGCCCGACTCGCCGACGATGCCGAGCGCCTGGCCGCGGTCGACCGTGTAGGAGATGCCGTCGACGGCCTTGACGATGCCGTCGTCGGTCTCGAAGTGCACCTTGAGGTCCTTGACCTCCAGGAGCGGGGTCTTGCCCTCGCGGGCCGCGGTGGCCATCAGTACCGGACCCGCGGGTCGAGGAAGGCGTAGGCGATGTCCACGATGAGGTTCATGATCACGATGAAGAAGGCGCCGAACAGGACCGTCCCCTGGATGACCGGGAGGTCTGAGCGCGCGATGGAGTCGTAGGCCAGCCGGCCGATGCCGGGGATGTTGAAGACGGACTCGGTGAGGATGGCGCCGCCGAGCAGGATGCCGATGTCGAGGCCGAGGATGGTGACGATCGGCGTGATCGCCGAGCGCATCCCGTGGCGGAAGATCACCCGCCGCTCGTTCAGGCCCTTGGCCCGCGCGGTGCGGATGTAGTCCTCCGACATCGTCTCGATCAGGTTGCCGCGCAGCAGGCGGGCGTAGAACGCCGAGAAGGCTGCGGCGAGCACGAGCCAGGGCAGCACGAGCGCGGCGGCCCACCCGAACACGCCGTCGGTGATCGGCTGATAGGACCCCGCGCCCCTGAAGATGTGGACCTTGCCGATGTCGTTCGAGAACAGGAAGAGCGACACGAGGCCGAGCCAGTACACCGGAGCCGAGATGGCGATCAGCGCCGCGCCCATCGACAGGCGGTCGACCAGCGAGCGGCTCTTGATCGCCGAGATCGTGCCGACGGTCAGCCCGATGAGCAGCCAGATCAGCACCGCGCCGACGGTGAGCCCGATGGTGGCGGGCAATCGGCTGGTGATCTGGTCGATCACCGGCGTGTCGTTCTGGTACGAGAACCCGAAGTCCGGCGCTTTGACGTCTGGCGTCTTGAGCGACGGGATGATCCCGAGCACGTGGCGGTTGCGGCAGTCGAAGAACCAGACCGGCGAGATGTCGCCGACGTAGTTGCAGAACTGCTCATACTTGGGCCGGTCGAGCCCGAAGTTCTTGCGGATCTGCTCGACCAGCTGGGGCGAGGGCTGCCGGCCCGCGCGCAGCAGGGCCGGGTCAGCGGACGGCAGGACCGTGAACACGACGAAGGTCAGCGCCGTCACCGCGAAGAGCAGGACGAGGACCCAGAGGAGCCGCCGGATGATGTAGGTGCCCATGAGTGGTGGTCGGTCGGGTGAGGGGGAAAGCGGCCACGGCCGGCCCCGGGAAGGGGCCGGCCGCGCGCTCAGGTGGTGCTCAGGCCTACTTGAGGCCCGTGTAGTTCAGGTCCCAGTTGGACGTGAACTCGTTCAGGACGGCGTTGACGTCCTTGGAGTTGATGTTGGGCTGCTTGTCCCACAGCCACGGGATGGCCGCGCCCTTCTCCATCAGCTGCGTGTCGATCTTGCCCCAGGCCTGGGCGCGCTCCTGGAGGTCGACGATGAGCTTGGCCTTGTCCATCGCCTGGTTGATCTCGGGATCGTCGAAGAGGGCGTGGTTCGAGTTGCCCTCCTGGATGATGTTCTCCCCGTTGAACGGCACGTCGAGCAGGGACTGCGGGTCGTTGAAGTCCTTCCCCCAGGCCACGTTCGGGCAGACGTCGTAGCCCGACTTGGGGATCTGGCAGAACTTCGAGTACATCGAGTCCTGCGTCACCAGCTTCAGGTTGACCTTGAAGCCGACCTTCTCGAACTGCGCCTGCGTGACCTGGGCGGCCTTCTTGCCGGTACCGGTGTTGACCCCGATCATCGTGATCTCCGGGCCGTTGTACTTGCCCGACGGGAAGCCCGCGGCCTTCATGTACTTCTGGGCCACGGCCATGTCGCCGCGCTCGTTGGCCAGGTAGTCGAGGCTCGGGCCCTTCTGGCCGCCGGCCTCCTCGAAGCCGGGGATGCCCGGCGGGAGGAAGTGCGACGCCACGTCGCCGATGGTGTCGCCGCCGCGCGACAGCTGGATCGCCTTGCGGTCGAACGCCGCGATGACGGCCCGGCGGATGTCGACGTTGTTGAACGGCTTCTTGCTCGTGTTCATGGCCACGTAGCGGAAGGCGCCGTTCGGGTTGAGGTTCAGCTGGCCCTTGTACTGCGTGAGGCCGGCCTTGATGTCGGGGGGCAGCGGCGCGAAGTCACCGGAGACCTGCGCGGTGCCCTGGTAGATCTGCTTGGCGGCCACGGCCGGGTCGTTGCCCGACTTGAACGTGAAGCCGTCGAGCGGAGCGGGCTTGCGATCGGTCTTGGCGTCCCAGTTCGGGTTGCGCACGACGGTCGTGGTCTTGCCCGCCTTGTAGCCGATGGCCTTGCCTTGGGCGTCCTGCTGGATCATGTACGGGCCGGTCGAGACGACGAAGTTCTTGTACGTCGACTGGGCCTTGGCGTCGTACTTGGCGGCGTAGTCCTCGGGCACCGGAGCGGAGCCCGGCAGCGAGAGCGCCTGGGCGACGACGGCGCCCGTGCCCTTCTTGAGCTTGATGACGATCGTCTGGTCGTCGGGCGTCTCGATGCCCTCGATCTTCGTTCCCGGCTTGGCCCCGGTCTTCGCGCCGACGATGTCGCCCATGTAGCTGCCGGCGTAGCCGTTGTTGACCGACGAGAAGAACATCCGCTCGATCGCGTACTTCACGTCCTTGGACGTCACCTCGCGGTTCACCGGCGGGGAGAACTTCACGCCCGTGCGGATCTTGATCGTGACGGTCTTGCCGTCGGGAGAGATCTCGGGCTTGTCGGCCGCCATGTCGGGCTGGACGTTGTTCGGATCGCCCGGGGCGTACGAATAGAGCGGACGCTGCGTGGCGTAGCAGAGCATGTAGTCGTACTGGTAGTACGCCTTGCCGCAGTCGATGTCGACGAAGTCGGCCTGGGAGACGACCGAGAGCGTGCCGCCCTTCTTGGCGCCGTTGAGGGGAGCCTTCTTGCCGCCCGGGGTGCTGGAGGTCGACTTCTCGTCGCTCCCACCACCGCCGCAACCGGCTACGGCGAGGGCGACGGCGGCGAGTGCGCCGAGCCCGATGGTCCTGAAGGACCGGGTCATGCGGGTGTCCTTTCTGTGGATGATGCGAGGAGCGGTGGGCACGTGGTGCTCAGCGCCCCGACTTCGGGTTGAGCGCGTCCTGCAGGCCGTCGCCGACGAGGTTGAAGGCGAGGACCGTCAGAAGCAGGGCCAGACCAGGGAAGAACATGTACCACCAGGCCGTGTTGAAGATCGACACGGCGTCGGCGATCATCTGGCCCCAGCTGGGATTCGGCGCCTTGACGCCGACGCCGAGGAACGAGAGCGCTGCCTCGAAGAGGATGTTCGTCGGGATGATGAGCGTCGAGTAGACGATGATCGGCGCCACCAGGTTCGGCAGGACCTCCTTGAAGATGATCCGCAGGTTGGAGGCGCCCAGCGACTTGGACGCCTCGATGAACTCCTTCTCGCGCAGCGAGAGGACCTGGCCGCGGATGATGCGCGCGAAGTAGAGCGAGCTCGACAGCGAGATGATGAAGATCACCACGCTGATGCCCGGCTTGATGACGCCGCCGAGGCACCCCTTCAGCGAGCACGCCGAGCCGAGGCCGAGGCCGAGGAGCAGGATCGGGAAGGCCAGCAGCACGTCGATCGAGCGCGAGATGAGCGTGTCGACCCAGCCGCGGTAGTAGCCGGCGATCATGCCGGCGACCGTGCCGCATGCCACCGCGATGCCGGTCGCCGCGAGCGCGACCTCGAGCGAGACACGGGCGCCGTAGAGGACGCGGCTGAAGACGTCGCGGCCGAGATCGTCGACGCCCATGATGTGCTTCGGGAAGTCGTAGGTCGGCGTCCCGAAGTCGTCGAGCGTGCCGGAGTCCTGCAGGTTCGGCGGCGGCGCGCCGAAGATCTTGCGGATCGGGCCGGCGAGCACGGCGATCAGCAGCAGCAGCACGATGAAGGCGAGCGCGATGAGCGCGACCTTGTCGCCCCTCAGGCGGCGCCAGAAGAGCTGCAGGGGCGAGCGTGCGGCGATCTCCGCTCCGGGAGCGGTCGCGAGGTTGCCCTCACCCTCGCTCTCGGTCAGCAGGTCGGCGGCGCCAACGCTCATGCGGCGGTCACCCGCCGGTGCGACGTACGTCTCAGCTTTTTCCCCTCTCGTGACCGGGCCGCACCCCCGCGGCACGGCCTAGGTTCTCCAGACCGGGAGGAAAACCTACATGGTCGGGTTCGGCAAGACCGCAGCTAACCAGCGGGTGCGCGCAGCACCGGACAACTACGATGCTCGCCCAGGCCCCGATAGCTCAGCTGGATAGAGCGACTCCCTCCTAAGGAGTAGGCCGCTGGTTCGAATCCAGCTCGGGGCATGCGGGGGGCGCGGGGTTCGGTGAGCGGCTGGTCATGCGCTCGCCCCGAGAGGCACTGAGCGAGTTATCCGCGGTCCCGCCCAAGCGCAGGCGCCGGCCCGTTCGTCAGCGCTTGGCGCCGTCCACGACCAGACCGCCGCCGTCGCCGGATGGCCCGTCGGCACCGGCTGCCCTGTACGCGGCCGTGCTGTAGGTCCCGGAGATGACGTGGCCCGAGATCGTGACCCGCGGCGCGTAGTAGCTCCCGCTGTCGCCGATCACCTCTCCGATGGCGATGACGCAGTACTCCTTGTATCCCGACGGGGGCATGAGACGCAGCGGGACCGTGAACCCGTCGACAATGGCGGTGTTCGGCTTGAGGTCGTAGCTGCCGATCCTCACGCTGTTGCCGTTGCAGTCGCCGCTCGTGGCGCCGCGGACGAAGAGATCGACCGTTTCATCGAAGCGTCCCCATGCCGCGTCGCCGTGGTTGCTGATCACGACGCGATCGAGAGCGAGCGCCGCGCTGGTGGCGGGCGTCAACTGGGCCGGCCCGTCGTCGTAGGCGAACGAGAAGGCCCGGAACGGCCTGAGCGGCACAGGGGTGGAGTTGGACGTCGTGACCGTCCCGCCGACCTTGAGCGCGCCGGTCGAGTCGACCTTCGCGACGTTCCCGGCGTTCGAGCCGTCCGAGATGTTGACCAACTGCCCGGTCGCGGCGAAGGCGGTGCCCGTCACCACGATCGACAGCGCAAGCAGCGATATCGCCGTCGGCAGCGAGGGCGCCCGCAGCCGCCGCAGTACCCGTCTGACCATCCCGTTCCCTCCCCGCTGGGACTCCCTTGAAGGCGACCGTAACGCGACTCGGGGCGCAGCGCAAGTCGGCGTCCCGGCGGGGGCCTCGTCAGCCGTTGACGAAGTAGGTCCCCGTGCTCACGGCGGTCCCCGCCCCGGTGATCACCGAGATCTTCCCCGTCGACGCGCCGAAGGGCACCGTCGCCCTGATCGTCGTCGGCGAGACGACCGTGAACCCCCCGGCCGTGAACCCGAACTTGACCGACTTCGTCCCCGTGAAGTTCTCCCCGGTGATGGTCACGTTGGAGCCGGGGCTGCCGTTGTTCGGCGAGAACGTCGTGATCTTCGGCGAGGCGATCGGCACGCTGAACAGCCCGCGGCCGTGGGTCGCGGCGAGCACGACGTTGGCCTGCGTGTCGAGCCGGACGTCCATGACCACGGTGTTGGGCAGGCCCTCCTTGGCGTTGGCCCAGTTCACGCCGTTGTCGACCGACCAGAACACGCCGACGTCGGTGCCGGCGTAGATGGTCGGCGGGGTCGTCCGCTTGTCGATCGCGAGCGCGTTGACCGGCGCGTCGGGCAGGTTGCCGGACAGGTCCGCCCAGCCCGTGCCGCTGTCGGTGGTCCGGAAGACGTGGCCGCTGCCGAACCCGCTGAGCGCCACGTAGGCGGTCGACGCGGTATCCGGGTCCACCTCGATGTGGGTGATGACGCGGTTGGGCAGCTCGGCCGCCGCGGTCCAGCCCGTGCCGGTGTTGCGCCGCACGCCGGTCGCGGTGGAGGACCTCCAGGCGGCGTAGAGCGTCGTCGCGCTGCTCTTGGCGAGCCCGATCGCGGTCACGGTGCCGGGGAAGATCGGGCTGGCCGTGCTCCACGAGCCGCCGCCGGTCGTCGTCCTCCACAGCCGCGTGGTGCCGACGTAGAGCCGCCCCGCGTCGGACGGATCCATCTCGACCGGCGCGTAGAACTCCGACCGGTCGGTGGTCGACGTGGCGCAGAAGTCCGCGTAGTCGGCCGTCGCCGTGAAGACGCAGTCGTTGGTCGCCCCGCCGTCGGTCGACTTGTAGAGGGTGCCGAAGACGTAGCTCGAGTAGACGGCGTCGGCGTTGTCCGGGTCGACCGCGGAGTAGCCGCCGTCGCCCGGGTTGAACTCGTTCCAGGTGCCGGTGCTCGCCAGGCGGTGCATCGACCCGTTGTCCTGCGTGCCGCCGACGAACCGCGCGGCGACGGAGCCGGACGTCCCCGGCTCGAACTGCGTCAGGGCCAGGCCCTTGTTGAGGCTGCGCCACGGGTACGCGCCGGCCTTGCGCCAGACGCCGCCGTCGCTGCCCAGCCACAGCCGGCCGTTGGCGTCGAACGCCAGCGCGTGGATGTCGACGTGGGCGCCGGTGGTCCCGAAGCCCATCGTGGTCCAGCTCGTGCCGTTGAAGCGCTTGAGGCGGATGCCGGCGCTGTAGAGGAGGTTCGCGTCTCTCGGATACGCGGCGAGTGCGATGTCGTAGCTGCACTGGCCCCCGCTCCCGCGGGTCTCCGCGTAGCTGCAGGGGTTGGCGAACGGCAGGGTCTTCCAGGTCGAGCCGCTGTCGTCGGAGCGGTAGGTGCCGAGCGTCCCGCCGGTGTTGACGTCGGCCACCGAGGCGTAGAGGCGGGCCGGGCTCGCCGCGCTCGTCGCCAGCGCGATGCGGCCGACGCCGCTGGTGGGGAAGCCGCCGGCCAGCGGCCCGGACCACGACCCGGCGCCGCCGCCGGTGGTCGAGCGCCAGATCCCCGCGTCGACGTAGGCCGCGTAGATCGTGTTCGGCGTCCCGGGCTTGAAGGCCAGGTCGTCCGCGGTGCCGCCGGACACCTGCGTCCAGTTCGTCCCGCCGTTGGTCGTCCGCCAGATGCCGGACGGGCAGGCCGTCGCGTACCGGCCGGACGCGTGCACGGCCGCGAACACGGTGCTGCTCGCGCCCGGCTTGACGAGGACGTCGGCGACGTAGCAGTTGTCGAAGGTCGTGCCGCCGACCTTGCTCCAGTTCGCGCCGCCGTCGGTCGACTTGAAGAGCCCGGCGCCGAAGTAGGAGTCGGGGTTGAAGTTCGACTCGCCCGTTCCCACGTAGAGGGTCGACGGGGTGTTCGGGTCGATCGCGATCGACCCCACGGCGAGCGAGGGCTGCGAGTCGAAGATCGGCTTCCACGTGACCCCGTCGTCGGTCGTCTTCCACACCCCGCCCATCGCCCCGCCGACGTAGGCGGTGGCGGCCGTCGTCGGGTGGGTGGCGATCGCCGTCACGCGCCCGGACCACGGCGCGACGCCGTTGTACTGGCTCGGGGCGCCGGCGGCGATCGGCCGCGGCCCGAGCGAGGTCCAGGAGAGCTTGGCGGTCGGCGCCACGGGGGCGTTGCCGGCGCCGCGCTCCGGGCCGCCCT
>DASVQH010000023.1:0-6110 GCA_036389195.1 Solirubrobacteraceae bacterium | reverse complement strand
GCCGAGGTGGCCGCGCTGGCCGCCGGCGCGGTGGCCGCCATCGTCAGCACGGACCCGTTCGACCGCACGGTCTTCGCCGCGGCGCCCGGCCTGCGCGTCGTCGCCCGCGTCGGCGTCGGCACGGACTCGGTCGACCTCGCCGCCGCGACGGACGCCGGCGTGGTCGTCACCACGACCCCCGGCGCGAACTGCGAGACGGCGGCCGACCACGCGCTCGCGTTGATCCTCGCCGCGGCGCGCCGGCTGCTCGAGCACGACGCTTCGGTGCGGCGCGGCGAGTGGGCGCGGGGCGGCGCACTGACCCCATGGGACCTCCACCAGACGACGGTGGGCCTGGTCGGGTGCGGCGAGATCGGCCGCGCGGTGCTCCGCCGGCTGGAGGGCTTCGGCGTCGACGTGCTCGTCGCCGACCCGGCCGTCGCGGACGCCGTGCCGCTCGACGAGGTGCTCGCCCGCGCCGACATCGTCTCGCTCCACCTCCCGCTCTCGCCCGCCACGCGCAACCTGATCGGCGAGCGCGAGCTCGCGGCCATGGGCCCCGAGGCGATCCTCGTCAACACCTCGCGCGGGGCGGTGGTCGACGAGCCGGCGCTCGTCCGCGCGCTGGCCTCGGGGGCGCTCCGGGCGGCGGCCCTCGACGTCTTCGCCGACGAGCCGCGCATCCCCGCCGAGCTGCTGGGGATGCCCAACGTGCTGCTCACCCCGCACGTCGGCGGGCTCAGCGAGCGCTCGATCGGCGAGATGACCGAGCGCGCCACGCGCTGCGTCCTCGACGCGCTGGCCGGCGCGCCCGATCCGCTGACGGTGGCAAACCCCGCGGTGCTGGGTGCGGGAGCGGCGGCGTGATGCCCCGCGGGTCGTCCCTGTGGGACGTCGTGAATCCCGAGGCGGTGCTCCCGTGACCGGGCGCCTGAGCGGCCGCGCATGGCCGTCCGGGCCGCCGGAGGCCGACGTCGTCTCGCCCTACTCGGGCGAGCCGGTCGGCCGCGTCGCGCTGGCCGGCCAGGCCGACGTCGAGGCCGCGCTCACGGCGGCGGTGGGCGCCGCGGCGGCCATGCGCGCGCTGCCGGCGTACGAGCGCGCGGAGATCCTCCACGCCGGCGCCGCACGGCTCGCCGCGCGCGTCGGCGAGCTCGCCGCGATCATCACGGCCGAGCAGGGCAAGACGCTGGCCGAGGCGCGCGCCGAGGCCGAGCGGATCCCGGGCATCGTCCGCCTGTGCGCCGAGGAGGCCGGCCGGCTGGAGGGCGAGGTGCTGCCGATGGACGCCGCGCCGGTCGGCGTAGGGCGCCTCGGCTACACGCGGCCGGAGCCGACGGGCGTCGTGGCCGCGGTGACGCCGTTCAACTACCCGGCGATCCTCGTCATCCACAAGATCGGCCCGGCGCTCGCGGCGGGCAACGCCGTGCTGCTCAAGCCCG
Source organism: Solirubrobacteraceae bacterium (assembly GCA_036389195.1). GTDB lineage: Bacteria > Actinomycetota > Thermoleophilia > Solirubrobacterales > Solirubrobacteraceae > JACCYI01. The sequence goes on along the minus strand of DASVQH010000023.1, from coordinate 4,689 downwards.
CGCTCGTGACGCCGCTGACCGCGCTGTTCCTGACCGAGCAGCTGACCGCCGCCGGCCTGCCCGAGGCCGCGCTGCAGTGCGTGGTCGGCTCGGGCGCCACCGTGGGGACCGCGCTGTGCGCCGACCCGCGGGTGCGCAAGATCTCCTTCACCGGCTCGTACGCGGTCGGCGAGGCGATCGCCAAGGCCGCGGGCGTCAAGCGGATCACCTGCGAGCTCGGCTCGACCGCCGCCCTCGTCGTCCTCGCCGACGCCGACCTCGCTCGCGCCGCCGCCGCCGCCGCGTACAGCGGCTTCACGAACGCCGGGCAGAACTGCGTCTCGACCCAGCGGATCATCGTCGACCGGACGCGCCGCGACGAGCTGGTGGAGCGTCTCGAGGCCCACCTCGACGCGATGGTGCCGGGAGACCCCGGCGAGGAGCGGACGACGCTGGCGCCGGTCATCGACGAGCGCGAGGCGGACCGGATCGTGCGCTGGCTGCGGGAGGCCGAGTCGGCCGGTGCGCAGCTGCGGCGCGGCGGCGACCGCGACGGCGCGCTCCTGACCCCGGGCCTCGTGGTCGAGCCGCCCGCCGACGCGCGCATCTGGCGCGAGGAGCTGTTCGGCCCGGCCGTCGCGGTCCGCGGCGTCGCGGGCGACGACGAGGCGCTCGCCGTCGCCAACGACACGCGCTACGGCCTCGCGGCCAGCGTCTTCACCGGCTCGGTCGACCGCGCGCTGCGGTTCGCGCACGGCCTGCGGGCGGGGATGGTCAACGTCAACCCGCCGCGCGGCTCCACCTGGCGCGCCGACTTCATGCCCTGGGGCGGCGTCGGCGACAGCGGCTTCGGCCGCGAGGGCGTCCGCTACGCGGTGCGCGACATGACCGAGGACCGGCTCGTCGTCGTGCATCCCGGAGACGCCGAGTGACCCGCGTCGGCACGGTGATCGCGCTGCCCGGAGCGGTGCTGGCGGAGCTGGCGGGCGCCCCGCTCGACCTCGCCTGGATCGACCTCGAGCACGGCGCGCTGACGCCGGCCGACGTCCCGGCGGTCGCGGTCGGGCTGCGGGCCGCCGGCTGCGAGGCGCACGTCCGCCTGCCCTCGTGGCGCAGCGAGGCGCTGGGACCGGTGCTCGACGCTGGGGTCGACGGCGTCGTCGTCCCCGCGATCGAGACGGCCGGCGAGGCGGCCGCGGTCGTCCGCGCGATGCGCCATCCGCCGGCCGGTGCCCGCGGCTACGGGCCGCGCCGTGCCGGCGGCTACGGCCGCCGCGCGCCGGGGGCCGCCGCGCTCACCGTCCAGATCGAGTCCCCCCGCGGGGTCGAGAACGCGGAGGCGATCGCGGCGGTCGACGGCGTCGACGCGCTCGTCGTCGGCTGCTCGGACCTCGGGCTGGCGCTCGGCGGCGCGCCGGGCGACCTCGCGGCCCCGCGGCTGGCCGGCGCGGTCGCCCGCGTGGCGACGGCCGCGGCGGCGGCGGGCGCGGCGTTCGGCGTGGCGGGCGGCGGCGATCCCCAGGCGCTCGCCGCTCTCGCGCCCGCCGGCGCCGCGCCGGCCGTCCTCGTGCACTCGACCGACGTGCGGCTCTACGCGCGAGCGATCGACGCCATGGCCGCCGCGGCGCGGGCGGGCGCCGAGCGCGCCGGAGCGAGGACGGCCCGATGAGCGCGACCGAGGCGTTCTTCGTCAGCCGGACCATGCAGGCGATGGAGGTGCTGGCCTTCGCGCCGTCCTCCGCCCCGCAGGTCGCGGGCGCGCTGCGCGTGCACCCGCGCACGGCCCGGCGGCTGCTCAACCGCCTCGTCGACGACGGCTGGGTCACGCGGACCGAGGGACGCCGCCGCGTCTACGCCCCGACGCTGCGGATCGTCGCACTGGCCGCCCACTTCGCCGAGCGCTCCGAGCTGGCGCTGGCGGCGCGCGAGCCCGTGGGCCGGCTGCACGCCGCCACCGGCGGCGTCGCCCACCTGCTGATCCCGAGCTACCGCTCGACGCTCTGCCTCGTGCACCGCGCCGGCGGCCCGGACGCGCGGCCGCAGCTGCGCGAGCTCGCCCCCGCCCACGCGACCGCGGGCGGCAAGCTGCTGCTCGCCCACCGCGACCGCTGGCGCGAGAGCGTGCTGGCCCAGCCGCTCGAGCCGGTGGCGCGCGCGACGATCACCGACCGCGCCGCGCTGATCGAGGCGCTCGCGGAGATCCGCGCGCGTGGCCTGGCGACCGAGGACTCCGAGCTGGCGGACGGCCTGCGCGCCGTCGCCGCGCCGGTTCGCGACGCCGGCGGCGAGGTCGCCGGCGCGCTGTCGCTCGCCTTCGCCGGGGATGACGACGACCCGGGCGCGCACGCCGCGCTCGTGCGCGAGTGCGCGGCCGAGGCGACGGCCGCGCTCGCGGGGGAGGACGGCGATGGCTGAGCAGCTCAAGGCGGCCGAGGCGGGCGGCGGCGAGGCGGGGGAGCGGGTCCGCCGCGACGTGGCCGAGATGCTGCTGCGCATCGAGCGCGGCGGCGAGGCGGTGGTGCGCGAGTACTCGCGCGTGCTCGACGACTGGGACCCGCCGTCGTTCGCGATCGCGGCCGACGCCGTCGCGGCGGCCGGCGACGCGCTCGGCGACGACCTCCGGGGCCACATCGCGTTCGCGCTCGAGCAGGTCCGCGGGTTCGCCCGCCACCAGCGCGCCACGCTGGCCGACCTGCGCGTGGAGACGCTGCCCGGCGTCGTGCTCGGGCACCGGCACGTGCCCGTCGGCGCCAGCGGCGCCTACGTCCCGGGCGGGCGCTACCCGATGCTCGCCTCCTCGTTCATGACCATCGCGGTGCCCAAGGTCGCCGGCGTGCCGCACGTCGTCGCGTGCGCGCCGCCGCAGCGCGGCGCCGGCATCCACCCGGCGATGCTGCACGCGATGGCGGCGTCCGGCGCCGACCAGATCGTCTGCCTGGGCGGTGTGCAGGCGCTCGCGGCGATGGCGTTCGGCCTGGGCGGGATCGAGCCGGTCGACCTGATCGTCGGCGCCGGCAACGCCTACGTCGCCGAAGCCAAGCGCCAGCTCTTCGGGCGCGTGGGCATCGACCTGCTGGCCGGCCCGACCGAGGTGCTGATCATCGCCGACGGGACGGCCGACGCCGACCTCGTCGCCGGCGACCTGCTCGGCCAGGCCGAGCACGGCCCGACGTCGCCGGCCATCCTCGTCACCACGTCGCGGGCGTTCGGCCTGGCGGTCGAAGCCGCCGTCGAGCGCCTGCTGCCCACCTGGCCGACGGCCGAGGTGGCCGGCGCCGCCTGGCGCACGCACGGGGAGATCGTGGCCGTGCGCGACCGCGCCGAGGCGATCGCCGTCGCCGACGCCTACGCGCCGGAGCACCTCGAGGTCCAGGTGGACCCGGCCGAGCTCGACGCCTACGCGAGCGGCCTGCGCAGCTACGGCTCGCTGTTCCTCGGCAGCGAGGCGACCGTCGCCTACGGCGACAAGGCGGTCGGCACGAACCACGTCCTCCCGACCGGCCGCGCCGCCCGCTACACGGGCGGCCTGTGGGTCGGGAAGTTCCTCAAGACGGTCACGTTCCAGGAGCTGTCGGCCGAGGGAACGCGGCGGGTCGCGCCCGCGGTGGCGGCGATCTCGCACGCCGAGGGCCTGGCCGGCCACGCGCGGACGGCCGAGATCCGCCTGGCGCGCGCGACAGGGGAGGACGCGTGAGCCGCCCGCTCGACGGCCGCGTCGCCGCGATCACCGGTGCCGGTGGCGGGCTGGGCTCGGCCTGCGCGGTCGCGCTCGGCGAGGCGGGCGCGTCGCTGGTCCTGATGGGCCGCCGGGCCGCGCCGCTGGAGGCGGTCGCGCAGCGGACCGGCGGCGCCGTCGCGGTGTGCGACGTCACCGACGCCCGGGCCGTGCGGGCGGCGTTCGCCGCGCCGCCGCGGCTCGACGTCCTCGTCGTCTGCGCCGGCGGGAACCGTCCGCAGCCCTTCGCCGACGTCGACGAGGCGGCGCTCGACTGGGCGTGGGCGCTGAACGTGCGCGGGGCGTTCCTCGCGGCGCAGGCGGCGGTGCGGCGCATGCGCGAAGGCGGGGCGATCGTCTTCGTCACGTCGCAGATGGGCCACGTCGGCGCCGCCGGGCGGTCCGTGTACTGCGCCGTCAAGCACGCGGTCGAGGGCCTGACCAAGGCGCTCGCGGTGGAGCTGGCGCCGGCCGGGATCCGCGTCAACGCGGTCGCGCCGACCTTCGTCGAGACGCCGATGACCGTGCCCTTCCTGGCCCCGCCCGGCGCGCGCGACGCGATCACCGCCCGGATCCCGCTCGGCCGGCTGGGCACGCCCGAGGAGGTGGCGAGCGCCGTCGCGTTCGCGGCGTCGCCGGCCGCCGCGCTGATGACCGGGACGAGCCTCGTGGTGGACGGCGGGTGGACGGCGCAGTGAGCGTCACGCTGGCCACCGGCCCCGTCTCGTGGGGCGTCGACTTCGCCGCCGCGCCCGGCAACCCGCCCTGGCCCGACGTGCTCGACGGGATCGCCGCGGCGGGCTACCCGGGCCTGGAGCTCGGCCCGCTCGGCTACCTGCCCGAGGATCCCGCGCGGCTGCGCGCGGAGCTCGACCGGCGCGGGCTCGCGGTGGCCGGCTCGTTCGTGTTCGAGCCGCTGCACGAGCCGGAGCGCGTGCCGGCGGCGCTCGCCGCCGCGCGGCGGACGGCGGCGCTGGTCGCGGCGGCCGGCGGCC
>DASVQH010000022.1:0-12126 GCA_036389195.1 Solirubrobacteraceae bacterium | reverse complement strand
CCGGGCGCGGCCGCACGGCCGCGCCCGCCTGCTCGTCCGGCGCCCCTAGAGGATGTCGGCGGCCGTCTGGTGGACGCCGCCGAGCTCGCCCTTGCCGACGAGCTCGTGGAAGCCGTAGATGACCGGCACCTGGTACCAGCTGGAGTACTCGGCCCGCCAGCCGATGAATTCCTCGCCCAGCCAGTAGCGCTCCCAGTCGAGCTTGTCGTGGAAGGTCGCCGTCTGCAGGAACTTGTACTGGTCGTCGTAGCCCCGGTACACCTGCCAGTCGGTCGCGCCGTAGCGCAGCGCGACCGGGGCGATCTCCATCAGCGCGAGCCGGAACTTGTCGCCCCGGAACAGCGTCGCGTACCAGGGGATGTGGACGGTGCCCCCGCCCGCCGCCATCAGACGCCGACCTCCGCGCGGATGGCCCCCGGGCCCTCGACGGTCCGGCCCTGGCCCTCCTCGGTGGCGCCGACGAGGATCGCGATCTTGCCGGCGTGCTTGTTGTCGCGCATGAGCTGGTGCGCCTCGGCGACGCCCTCGAAGCCCATCGTCCGCCACAGCACCGGCCGGATCTTGCCCTGCTCGATCAGCGCGTTGGCGAGGTTCGCCTCCCACGCGTTGGCGAAGTGGGAGCCGATGATCTCCTTCTGGCGCATCCACAGGTAGCGGACGTCGAAGTCGAGCGAGTAGCCCGAGGTCGCGCCGCAGATGACCACCTTGCCGAACGGCTTGACCGCCAGGACCGAGGTGGGGAACGTCGCCTGGCCGACGTGCTCGAAGACGATGTCGGGCGCCTCGCCGAGCATCCCCGAGACCTTCTGGCAGAAGCGCCGCGACTCCTTGAAGCGCGCCTTCTCCTCCTCGGGCGACTCGCCGCCCTTGCGCATCATGCCCTTGAACTCGTTGCGGTCGATGTAGTCGACGGCGCCGAGCTCCTTGATCAGCTCGCCCTTCTCCGCGGACGAGACGACGCCGACCGCGTCGGCGCCGGTGAGCTTGCAGAGCTGGACGGCGAACACGCCGAGTCCGCCGGCGGCGCCCCAGATGAGCACCCGGTGACCGGCCTGCAGCTTGGCCTGGTCCATCAGCATGCGGTAGGCGGTGAAGTAGGTGAGGCCGTAGGACGCGGCCTCCTCCCAGGTCAGGTTCGCCGGCTTGGGCAGCAGCTGCTGGGCCTGGACCTTGCAGAACTGGGCGAAGGAGCCCCAGGTCGTCTCGTAGCCCCAGATCCGCTGCGACGGGGCGGCCAGCGGGTCGAGGCCGTGGACCTCTGGGTCCTCGTAGGAGGCCTGGTTGCAGTGGATGACCACCTCGTCGCCCGGCTTCCAGCGGGTCACGCCGTCGCCGACCTTCCAGACGACGCCCGAGGCGTCCGAGCCGCCGATGTGGTGGCCGTACTCCGGGTGGTCGCCGTACTTCATGACCGAGACGGGCTGGCCGAGCGCCGCCCAGACGTTGTTGAAGTTCACCCCGGCCGCCATGACGCGGACGGTGACCTCGAAGGCGCCCGGCTCGGGGACCTCGATCTCCTCGATCTGGAAGGCGTCCAGCGGCTCGCCGAAGCGCTCCTCCCGGATCACCCAGGCGGCCATGGTGGCGGGCAGCACGCCCGGTTCAACGTCCAGCTGTGCGACTTGGCTGACATCAACGGCCACGAATGGCCTCCTTGGGTTCGTTCGCGAAGGGGGCCAGCATCCTAATCGGCGCCCTCAGCGCCAGTCGTCCCGCCGGCGCCAGACGTAGAGCGTCAACGCGCCCATCGGCACCACGAGCCCCCCGACGCCGAAGACCATGAAGGCCTCGAACGAGTCGATGTGGTCGACCAGCCAGCCGAAGTTCTGGCCGAAGAACCCGGTGATCAGCGCGCCGACGACGAAGTAGGTCGACACCAGGCTCAGGCGTGTGACGGCCTGGTTGAGCTTGTTGGCGTTGGCGTTGAAGAACGTGTCGGTGAGCGCCGACAGGTCGCCCGCCTGGCGCGCCAGCTCGCCGGCGACCTGGTTGAGGTGGTCGGCGACGTCGCGCAGGTAGGCGCGCGTGCCCTTCGAGAGCCCGGACAGGCCCATGACCGCGTCGACCGCGGAGGGGAAGTAGTCGCGCTGGGCCACCACCCGCCGCTCGAAGCCGTGGACCTCCTGCTTGAGCCGGTAGATGCGCTCCAGGTGCGCGCGCTGCGGGCGGTTGAGCACCTCGGCCTCCAGCGCGTCGATGCGATCCTCCGTCTGCTCGATCAGCGGGTAGTAGGCGTCGGTCAGGCCGTCGAGCAGGAGGTAGACGAGGTAGTCCTCGGGCTCGTCGGAGCGGTCCTTCTCCAGCCGCCCGCGCAGCAGGTCGACCTCGGCGCAGTCGCCCCGCCGCGCGGTGACGATGAACTGCCCCGAGATGTAGAGGTGGATCTCCATCGAGCGGCTCGGGGAGCCGCCGACCGCCGCCGCGACCGTGTAGAAGACCATGAAGACGTGGTCGGGGTAGGGCTCGACCTTCGGCCGCTGGCGCCACTCGCGGGTGTCCTCGAGCGCCAGCGGATGGAGGCCGAGGACCTCGCCGAGGACCTTCAGGTCGGCGTCGCTCGGGTCGCGGAGGTCGAGCCAGAAGAACTCGCCCTCGTCGCGCATCGCCACGAGGCTGTCGCGGTCGGCGGCGGTGACGACCTCCATCGCCATGGCGTCAGGCCAGCAGGAACTCGCGCGCGGCCGCCAGGACCGCCTGCGGGTCCTCTTCGGGGAGGAAGTGCCCGGCCCCCGAGACGAACTGGGCGTCGCCCGGGCCGAGGTGGACGGCGGCGCGGATCGGGTCGCCCGCGCCGACGACCAGCTTGTGCGGCACGGCGGGCGGCTCCATGCCGCCGCGCCGCGGCAGCTCGCGCAGCAGGAACGTGCGGTAGAGCGCGGTGGTGGCGGCGGCCCGGTCGGGGTCCTGCAGCAGCCGCGAGTAGGCGCGGACGGTGTCGTCGTCGAACGGCGCGCGGTTGACCGTCGCGGTCCGGATCAGCTGGTCGACCACGGCCGGCGCGGTGCGCAGGACGGCCTGGCCGAGGATCGGCGTGGACACGAGGAACTGATACGAGGCGAACAGCACGGTCTGCGGCCCCACGCGCGGCCGGAACCACGGCGGCGCGATCGACAGCGCCAGCAGCCGGGTGATCCGCTCGGGCGCGCGGCCGGCCAGCAGGTAGCCGACCCAGGCGCCCCAGTCGTGGCCCATGTAGCGCACCTCGTCGAGCTCGAGCGTGTCGAGCAGCGCCAGCAGGTCGCCGGCCAGCGTCGCCTTGGCGTAGTCCCCGCGCGGGGCGTCGGACCACCCGTGGCCGCGCAGGTCGGGGCAGATGACGCGGTGGGTGCGCGCCAGCTCTCCGATGACGAAGCGCCACATCCACCAGTGCTGCGGCCAGCCGTGCACGAGCATGACCGGCGGGGCGGCGGGGTCACCGGCCTCGGCGACGTGGAGCTCGAGATCGCCGGCCCGGACACGGCGGTGGGTGACGCCGGGCAGCTCGGGGATCGGTTCGGAGGGAGCCATCGCCCGCAGCGTAGTCAGAGGCGGACGACGGCGGCCGCGATCTCGGCCGGCGCGTCCTCCATCACGAAGTGGCGGCCGGGGAGCGGCGTGATCGCGTCCAGGCCGAGCGCCGCGCGCGCGTCCTCGCCGTGGGTCGCCAGCGGCAGCGCCGTGTCGTCGCGCCCCCACAGGATCTGAGCGGGGAACGCGCGCTCGCCCAGCGCGGCGAGGATCCGGGCCTCGAACGCCGGCGTGCGCTCGAAGCCGGCCATGATCCGCAGGAACGCCTCGCCGCCGTCCTCGCGCCGCAGCAGCTCGTGGTAGGCGTCGATCTCGGCGTCGGGGACGGGCGAGCCCATGCCCTGCAGCCGCATCAACACCCGGAAGGCCGGCCGCGGAGTGGCCAGCCAGGCCCGCCGCAGGCCGGGGACGGCGAACGGCTGCATGCTCCACGGGCGGGTGAACGTCGCCACCCGGACCACCGTGTCGAGGACCGTGAGGCCGGCGATGCGCCCGGGGCGCAGGCGGACGGCGTCGAAGCCGACCGGCCCGCCGATGTCGTGGACCACGAGATGGACGCCCGCGTCGAGCCCGAGCGCTTCGAGCGCGGCGTCGACCCAGCGCGCCAGGCCCGTCCACGAGTAGTCGAAGCCGGCCGGCCGCGCGGCGAGCCCGAGCCCCGGCAGGTCGAAGGCGACCGCCCGCCGGCCGCGCAGCGCCAGCTCGTGCAGGAGTTTGCGGTACGCGAAGGCCGACGCGGGCACGCCGTGCAGGCAGACGACCGGCGGGCCCTCGCCCGCCTCCCAGACGCGCGAGGCGACGCCGAGGGCCTCGAACGGCCGGCCGCGCGCGGCCCACTCGGCGACGACGCGGCTCAGGGCTGCAGCAGCTCGTTCTGGGCGGTCTCGCGCGGCTCGCCCACGTCCATCGTGGCCGGGCGCACGTCGCCGCCGCTGACGCTGACCTTGTAGGTCCCCTCGGCGACGTCGACCTTGAGCTCGGCTGTGCCGCGCGGGTTCACCGGGCTGGTCTTCTGGCGGATGCCCGGCTTGCTGGTCGCCCCGGCCGGCTCGTCGGTCTCCAGGCTGACCTCCTGGGACTGCCCGGACTGGTTGGCGATGATCAGGACGATCGGGCCCGCGCCGAAGCGCCGCGGGGAGACCGAGACCTTCTCGTCGGTGATGCTCGCCGTCACGTTGATCGGCGCGGGCGGACGCGGCTTGTTGGCGTAGTCGTCGTCGCCGCCGCAGCCGGCGATGAGGACGGTGGCGGTCGCCAGACACGCCGCCGCGCGCGTACGCCGGATCCGACCAGCTGGTATGGGGGGGTGCGTCATCTCTCCTTGAACCCTCGGCCGCTCGACGCACCGCCTTTCGGGCGGTTGCCTCGTGACCGGGGGGAACCCTAGCCGAGAAGGTGGCGGATGTGTCAACCGCTCGTACCCCGACCTGCAAGGTTGCGTGCACGCCGTCCGGGTCCTGACGTAGACCACGGCGTCCGTGCCCGCGCTCTCCGTCCCCTCCGCGCTCACCGACGCGCCGCTCGCCACCGCCGAATTCCTCGCCGTCGACACGGAGACCAACGGGCGTGCGCGGGAGGAATGCGAGCTCACCGAGGTCGGCGCCGTGCTGGTCGGCGGCGGCGAGCTGCACGACCGCTGGGCGTCGCTCGTCGGCGTCTCGGCGCCGCTCGGGCGCGGGATCCAGCGGTTCACCGGCATCACGCAGGGGATGGTCGACACCGCGCCGCCGCCGGAGGCGGTCCTGCCCGAGCTGGCGGCGCAGATGCGCGGGCGCGTGCTCGTCGCGCACTCGGCGCGCTTCGACGAGCGGGTCCTGCGCCAGGCCTTCTCGCGCGCGGCGCTCGACTGGCCCGCGCCGCCGGTGCTGTGCACGGTCGCGCTGGCCCGGCGCTTCGCGCCGCTGGCGCAGCGGCGCGGCCTGGCGGCGCTCGCCGACGCGCTGGGGATCGAGGTCGAGGCCACCCACCGCGCGCTCCCCGACGCCGAGACCTGCGCGCGCGTCTTCTGCGCGCTCTTCGCCCGGCTGTGCGCGCACGCGAGCACGGTGGGGGAGGCGCTGGCGCTGCTCGGGCCGCGGCGGCGCAAGTTGGCGCGTGGCCGCGCTCCGGCGGGGACGGTCGCGCGCCGGCCACCCGAGCGCCGCCCGGATCTCTCGGCGCTGCCCAAGGACCCGGGCGTCTACGTCTTCCGCGACGCGGACGGGCGCCCGCTCTACGTCGGCAAGTCGGTGAACCTGCGGACCCGGGCGCGCTCGCACTTCACCGACGCGTCGGCGAAGTGGACCGAGCACGCCGAGCAGGTCGACCACCAGCCCGCCAACTCAGAGCTCGGCGCGCTGCTGCTCGAGGCGCGGCTCATCCGCGCGCTCAAGCCGCCGGGCAACGTGCTGGGCAAGAAGGAGCCCGACGGCTTCGTCTACCTGCGCTGCCGGCTCGACATCCCGTTCCCGATCCTCGAGGTGGCGCGCGAGCCGGCGGCCGGCCACGCGGTCTGCGTCGGCCCGGTGCGGGGGCGCGCGGCGGCGGCCGAGCTGGTCGAGCAGCTCAACTCGCTCTTCGGCCTGCGCCACTGCGGGCGCGCGCTGCCCCGGCGGCCGCACCCGTCGGCCTACGGGCAGATGGGGCGGTGCCTGTCGCCGTGTCTGGGCGACCTCGACCCGAACCTCTACCGCGCGCGGCTGGACGCCGCGCTCGCGCTCTTCAGCGGCGCGGGCGACGGCCGCGCCGCGGAGCTCGAGCACATCGCCGGCCAGATGCGGGTCGCGGCGCGCGAGCGCGCCTACGAGCGCGCGGCGTGGCTGCGCCGGCGCCACGACCGCCTGGAGTCGCTGCTCGGGCGGCTGGGCGGCGTGCTGCGCGCCATGCACGCCGGATCGCGGCTCGTGCTCGCGCCGCACCCGGCCGAGGCCGGCCGCGTGGACGCGGTGTGGATCGTCAGCGGCCGGGTGGTCGACTGGGCGCCGCTGCCCCGGCTGCCTCTGGCCGGCGACGCGCTGGCCGACGTGCACGCGCGGACCTGCGAGGCCCTGCGCTGCGCGGGCGCGCAGCTGCGCCCGGAGGAGCTCGACGAGGTGCGGCTGGTCGGCGCCTGGCTGGCCTCGCACGAGGCGCGTTCGCTGGAGCTGGCGCCGGACCCGGGGGAGCGGCGCGTGGAGGCGTTCCTGCGCGGCGCGGCGGCCTGGAAGACGAGCGGCCGCCCATCCGGGGCGGCCGCGCTTCCCGGTTCATCGGCAGGTGGCGGCGGCGACTTGAGCGGTGTCCGCGAAGCTGGCGCGTTGGCGCTCTCGTAGCTGTTGGCCGGCGCCGCGGTCTCGGGTTGGTGGTCCGTTGGCCTAGATGCTTGGGCGCGGGATGGACTTCTTTAACGGCTCTCTGAAGGAGGAAGGGTGGGAGTGGCTGATCGTCCGGAATCGAGTCCTCCAACGTGAAAGTCGATCCACTCAAGGAATCCAGATATGGAAAAGGGCTGAATAATTGCCCCTAACGTGAAAGTCGTTGGCTGAAGGGCGTCGACTTTCACGTTGACGACCAGCCGTGGCGCCCCACCCTCCCTCCGTAAGTGACGCAGTTAAGAAGTCCGGTAGCGCCCACGCAGCTAGGACGACGGACCGAACGACCTCAGTCCGCAATGAATGGGAGGTCGACGACCTCAGCGCGCACGTCGCCCGCACCCACCGCCAGCGTGTCACCGGGCGCCGCCTCGCGGCGCACCAGCGCCAGGGCGAGCGGCCCGCGGGCGGGGGAGTCGACGACCGTGGCCAGCCGGCCGACGACCTTCTCGCCGAGGCGGAGCTCCTCGCCCGGCTCCGCCGGGCCGCTCAGGCGCAGGCCGCGCAGGTGGCGGTTGGGCTTGCCGCGGTAGTGCAGCCGCGCGACGGTCTCCTGCCCGACGTAGCACCCCTTGGTGAACGAGACCGCGCGCTCGTTGAGGCCGGCCTCCTGGGGGATCACCGAGTCGTCGAGCTCGGCGCCGTAGCGCGGGCGGCCACGCTCGACGCGGACGATCTCCGCCGCCGCCTCCGACACCGGCGTGGCGCCCGCCTCGCGCAGCGCCGCGACGATCGCGGGGGTGTCGTCGGCGAGGCAGAGGACGTCGACCCCGCCGGCGTCCGTGGCGATCAGCCGCACGGGGCGGCCGGCGAGCTCGGCGGCGGCGTGGGCGTCCTCGGCCTCCGGAAGCCCCGCCGGCTCCGCGCCCGCCAGCGCCCGCGCCCGCGGGCCGATCAGCGACAGCAGGCCGCGCTGGAGCGTGCGCTTGTGCAGCTCGGCGTCGCGCCCGAGGGTCGCCCGGCGCAGCAGGTTGAAGAGGCCCTGAAGCGCGGGCCGCTCGCAGTCGAGCAGGATCTCGTCGCCGGCGTCGAGGATCCGCAGGTCGCCGAGCATCTTGCCCTTGTGGGTGAGAAAGGCGGCGTAGCAGCCCGTCCCGGGCGTCAGCCCCTCGACGTCGTTGGTCACCTGGCCCTGGAGGAACGCCTTGGCCTCGCCGCCGGTGACGGCGAGCTTGCCGCGCTCGGAGCGGTCGAGCAGGCCGGCTTCCTCGTGCAGCGCCCGGTACTCGGCGAGCAGGGTGTCGGTCGCGGTCACCATCGCGAGTCATCGTAGAAGTCGTGGCGGCGCAGCAGCCGGCGCTCCACCTCGCGCTGCAGCTCCTCCAGGACGAGCACGGCGGGGACCCCGCCGGCGAGCGCCGCGCGCACCACCGCCGCCTCCTCGGCGCCGTCGAGCTGCTCGAGCAGCGCGAGCAGCCCGTCGAGCGACAAGCCGCGTGCGGGGGCGAGCGGATCGAGGTCGGCTTCCGGGTCGGGCGGCGTGACGGACGTGGCTCGTATGATGGCGCCATGGGCGCCCTGGCCGACGAGTTCGACACGATCCTCGAGACGCTGCCGTCGGATTGGACGGACCTCGAGTTCGACCTCCGCGTGCAGGAGGACCGCTACATCGACGCGGCGACGCTGCTGGTCAACTGCAACGCCCAGCCGTACTCCAACCACGACTGGCACTTCCGGATCATCGTCGCCCACCAGTTCGGCCACGCCGCCGCGGCCCCGGTGGTCCGCGCGACGCTGCGGCTGCTCGACGACAACGGGATCGCCGGCGAGCTGGTGCTGCGCGAGCTGCGCACGGGCCGGGTCGAGGTCTCCCAGATGTGGGGGCGCCCGGAGTCGGTGCGCCAGGAGTTCAACCGCATCCGCCACCAGTAGGGACGCCGTCGGCGCGCGCCCGCGCTGACGAACTGCGCATTGAGGAAAGGGAGGAGTGGGGCGGCGTGTAAGCGGTCGGACCCCGCAATCCGACACGGGTAAGCCCAGGATCCGCGTGCGTCGAATCAAGGGTGCATAGGCCCCCTCAGACGACACACACGCCGCCCGGCGCCGCCCGCGTCGCCTGGAGGGGTCCGCACCCTGACACCCGCTCATCCCTCACTCCCTCACCCGAGCAGTTCCCGTCGGGGGAGTCGCGGGGACGGTGCCCGAGTAGCCCGCCGGAGGAGCGCGCCCAGCAAGCCTCTACGCCCGCAGGAACACGAGCACCGCGAGCACCCGCCGGTGGTCGTCGGTGCCCGCCGGCAGGCTGAGCTTCCCGAAGATGCTGGTCACGTGCTTCTCGACCGCGCGGTCGGAGACCACCAGCGCGTCGGCGATCCCGCGGTTGGAGCGGCCCTCGGCCATCAGGCCGAGCACCTCGCGCTCGCGAGGCGTCAGCTGCTCGAGCGGGTCGTCGCGGCGGCGGCGCCCGAGCAGCCGCCCGACCACCTCAGGATCGAGGGCGCTGCCGCCGCCCGCCACGCGCCGGACGGCGTCGACGAACGCCTCGACGTCGGCTACGCGGTCCTTGAGCAGGTAGCCGACGCCCTCGGCGCTGTCGCCCAGCAGCTCGAACGCGTAGCCGTCCTCCACGTAGTTGGAGAGCACGATCACGCCCACCTCGGGCAGCTCGGCGCGGATCGTCCGGGCGGCGCGGATGCCCTCGTCGGTGTTGGTCGGCGGCATCCGGATGTCGGTGATGCAGACGTCGGGGCGATGGGCGCGGACCTTGCGCAGGAGGTCCTCGGCGTCGCCCGCCTCGGCGACGACGTCGAAGCCCTCGTCGGTCAGCAGCCGCACGAGCCCGGCGCGCAGCAGCGCCGAGTCCTCGGCGATCACGACCCGCATGGCAGCTCCGCTCGCAGGGTCGTTCCGCCGCCCGCCGGGCTGCGGACCTCGAGGCGGCCGTCGAGCGCGGCGACGCGGTCGGCCAGCCCGCGCAACCCCGTGCCGGCGGCAGGGTCGGCGCCGCCGACGCCGTCGTCGCGCACCTCGACCACCACGTGGCCGTTGACCCGCTCGACCGTCACCGATGCGTGCGCCGCGCGGGCGTAGCGGTCGACGTTGGTGATCGCCTCGGAGACCACGAAGTACGCGGCGGCCTCGATCGGCGCCGGGAGGCGCTCGCCGGGCAGCGCGCCGACCTCGACCGGCACGCCGGCGCGCGAGGCCAGCGCCCCCACGGCGGGGCCGAGGCCGCGCTCGGTGAGGATCGCGGGGTGGATGCCGCGGGCCAGCTCGCGCAGCTCGGCGGTGGCGTGCGCGAGCTCCTCGCGCGACTCGTCGAGCAGCTCGGCGGCGGCCGCCGGGTCCTTCTCGACGCGCGAGCGCGCCAGCCGCAGGTTCAGCGCCAGCGCGACGAGCCGCTGCTGGGCGCCGTCGTGGAGGTCGCGCTCCAGGCGGCGGCGCTCGGCGTCCGCGGCCTCGACCAGCCGGGCGCGCGAGCGGCGCAGCTCCTCGATCCGCGCCCGCAGCTCGGCCTGCAGCCGCTCGTTCTCCAGCGCCAGCGCGGCGGCGGCGGCCACCGTCCGCACGGCGCCGGGATCCTCGTCCTCCAGCGCCGCGGAGTGGCGCAGCGCGCCGACGGTCCGGCCCTCGAGCTCCACGGGCGTCCAGACCGTGCCCGGCGTCGGGGCGAGGTCCACGGGCGCGCCGTCGGCGTCGACGTAGCCCTCGCCGGCGTCGGGGAGCGAGACCCGGTAGGCGACGACGAGATCGGGCTCGCCGAGCGCGTCGGCCAGCGCCTGGTGCAGCGTGCCGCGCCGGCCGTCGCCCGCGCCGAGGCGCTCGATCAGCGCCGCGACCGCGCTCGCCCGCGAGAGGCGGCTGCGCAGCAGGCCGACGAGGAACGCGAACGGCACCGCGCCCATGGCGATCTCGCCGGCCACGTCGATCACCTCCTCGGCCGTGTCGTTCAGCGACGTCAGATCGGCGGCCAGCGTGACGACGAGCAGGCCGACGGTCACCCCGCCGGCCAGCAGCACCGGGCGCAGCGCCCGGCGGTCGCCCGCCTGCGCCTCGCGCCAGCGCCGCGCGATGACCCACGCGAGCGCCAGCACGCCGGCCAGCCCGACGGCGGACTGCGTCGCCTGGGCGGCGTCCGCGACGCCGTCCGCGCGGGCGACGAGGAAGAGGTTCTCGGGGCAGCCGCAGCGCTGCGACAACGGGTCGAACGTGACGACGAACAGCAGCTGCAGCGGCAGCAGGATCCCGTACCCGATGAACAGGAAGCCGCGCTCCAGCCGCGAGCGCACCCGGCCCGACGGGAAGGCCAGGAGCATGTGGACGAGGATCGTCCAGGGCAGCGTCTCGGCGAGCAGCCCGACGCTGTGGAGCACGTCGACGTCGGTCGAGGTGAGCTCGGCCAGCAGCCACGCGAAGCCGATCGCCACCATCAGCGGCCCGATCCGGTTCTCCGGCCGCCGCGCCCAGGCGTAGAGGCCGGTGCCGGTGAACGACCAGCCGATGAGCGGCCCGAGGACCAGCGGGATCCACCGGTCACCGGCATGGTCGGAGGTCATGACGAGCGCCATCAGCAGGACGCCCGACGCCGCCGCGACGAGGGCCAGCCCGGCCAGCGCCGGGCGCAGCGCGCGCATCCCCGCCATCTAGAGCAGGGCCTCCAGCGCCGCGCCGGAGAGCTCCGCCTTGGCGACGAAGCCGCGCGCGCCCGAGCCCTCGACGAGCGCGCCGTAGTCGCTGCCCGAGTGGCTCGAGGTGATCACGACCGCGGGCGCGTCACGCGCGGCGGTGAGCGCGGCCGCGACCGCGAAGCCGTCGGCGTCGGGCAGATGGACGTCGAGCAGGACGAGGTCCGGCGCCAGACGCCCCGCGGCGTCGATCGCGGAGGCGCCGTCGACCGCCTCGCCGACCACCGCGTACCCGTCGGCCTCGAGCAGCCGGCGGGCGCTCGCCCGGAACGACGGGTGGTCGTCGACGATGAGGACGGTGGTCGTCACGGCACGGCGATTGTCGCGGACGGCGGCGACGCCGCCCATACGGCTAGCCACACCCCCGCCGTGCGGCGGGCGCACCGGGCGGACGGGTGGCGGCACCCTGGGAGCGGTGCCGTGCGGCTGGGAGCGTCTGCGGCATGCCTGACACACGCCCTCACCTCGCCGCCCGCGCCGCCCGCTGGAGCGCCCGTCACCGCCGTGCCGCCATCCTCGGATGGCTCGCCTTCGTCGTCCTCGCCGTGCTCGCCGGAGGCGCCGCCGGCGGGCTGCGGGAGCCCGCGGACGGCCAGGACGGGGTCGGCGAGTCCGGCCGCGCCGAGCGGCTGCGGACCGGCGCCTTCCGGGGCACCGACATGGTC
>DASVQH010000021.1:0-5018 GCA_036389195.1 Solirubrobacteraceae bacterium | reverse complement strand
ACGTTGACCACCGCCGCTTTCCGGTCCTTCACAACGGCCAGCCGCCAGCCGACTCCTCACCCGTCGACGAGGCGGTTCCGCACGGCCACGAAGCCCGGCACCGCCCCGAATCACAGCGCCCAGGTAGCGGAGCACATCGTCAGAGGACCTTCTCCCAGCGGTCGATCGTCCAGCCGGGCGTCATCCCGACCGACTCGTACAGGCGCGTGGCGCTCGCGTTCTGCCCCTGCACCGACAGCTCCACCCGCTCCAGGCCGGCCGCGCGCAGCGCCGCCAGGCCGTGCAGCAGCAGCGCCCGGCCGAGGCCGCGCCCGCGCGCCCGCTCCGCCACCGCCAGGTAGTCGACGTAGCCCGTGGCGTCCTCCCAGCGCTCGCACAGGGCGACGCCGGCGAGGCCCTCGGCGTCCTCGTGCAGCAGCCACAGCGACGGGTCCCAGCCGGCCTTGTCCAGTTTCGCCGCGCGCCAGGACTCGGGCGTGCGCGGCTGGTTGCCGGGGACGCCGGCCATGGCCGCCTCGACCAGCGCGTGGACGGGGTCGTCGTCGCGGCCGCGCTCGTACGGCCGGACCGCCACGCCGGGCGGCGGCGCGGGCGCCCCCGCCAGGTCCATGGCCAGGCGGAAGTAGCGGAAGGCGGCGGTGTAGCCGGCGGCGGCGAGGTGGGCGGCGCCGCCCGCGTTGGCGGGCGCGAGGAACTGGTGGACCTCGGCGGCGCCGCGCTCGCGGGCGCGCGCCTCGGCGGCCTCGCGCAGCCGCGTCCCCACGCCGCGGCCCTCGCTCGCCGGCGGCACGTTGACCAGCGCCGCGCCGCGGTCGTCGAGCAACGCGTAGCCGAGCGCCTCGCCGCCGTCCTCGGCGATCCACGCGTCGCGCGCGACGTCGACGCCGGGCGCCGCCCAGTCGGCCATCACGTCCTCCAGCGTGTAGTCCGGGCGGCCGACGTCGGCGATGTCGCGGGCGACGATCAGCGCCAGCACGACCTCGGCGTCGCGGGCCGGATCCGGCGGGCGGAGCTTCATGGCGTGTCCGGCGCCTCGGCCCCGCGCGGCACGCCGCTGCGCCGCTCCACCGACACCGAGTACGCGCTCGTCCGGTAGCGCAGGACGGGGTCGCCGGAGAGCGCGATGCCGTCGGTGATCCGGCACGGGTCGAAGACCAGGACGTCGCCGTCGCGCTCCCGGCCCGTCTCCACGCCGGTCAGCTCGAGCCAGCCGACCACCGGCGTCTCGCGGTCGCTGCGCCACGGCGCGGTCGTGTCGTCCACGGGGTCGCCCGGCGCGGCGATCTGGACCTCGAGGGCGAAGCGGACCGCCTCGCGCGCGACGCGCTCGACGATCTCCTCCTGCAGGAAGCGGGGGCCGCGGCGCTTGCCCTCCGCGCTGGAGATCGTCTCCTCGCCCGCCTCGGGCACCCAGCGGTAGCGCACGTGGCGCTCGCCGCCCGCCGCGTCGACGAAGCGGTAGGAGTGGATCGCGTAGTAGTGGCGCGTGGCGTAGCTGGCCGGCGTCTTGATGCCGGCGATCGTGCCGGGCAGCGCGGTGATCGCCTCGCGGTGGCGGGCGAGGAACAGCGGCAGCTTCCAGGCGACGGCGACGCCGCCGGACATCGCCCGCATGAAGTCGGCGAACCCCTCCGGCGTGCGCACCGGGAACCGCGGCGCGGTCTGGGCCGAGATGTCGGTGGTGGCGCCGTCCGGGAGGTAGAGCTTGACCGCCATGCCGCGGACGTCGGGCACGTGATCGGGGACGTCCGGGTCGCCGCCGCCGTTGGAGAAGCGCACCGTCGCGCGGACCGGCGCGCCCTGCATGTGGGGCGCGCGCGTGAGCCGCGCCGCCGCGGGGGTCGCCGTGAACGTGCCGGCGAACAGCAGGCCGCGGGCGTGCAGCGCGCGGCAGCCGGCGTGGCGGCCGAAGCGCTCGTTGGCGGCGTCGACCGCGTCTCGGGGGGTGATCACGCGGCGACCATACGCCGATCGCTGCCGGTGCGGCAGCGACTATCGTCACGCCATGCGTCCCGCGCACATCCCCGAGCCGCTCTGGACGGTCCTGGAGCGCACCGAGGTCGACGTCGCGCTGCCGGCCCGTCCGCCGGTGACGGTCCGGCCGGGCGACCGGCGGGTTCCCGGCCTGCTCGCGCCGCACGTGCCGCTCTTCGTGATCACGGCGGGGCGGGAGGGCGAGCCCGCGTGGCAGAAGCTCGTCGAGCGCGCGAGCGAGCGCCAGACGCACTCCTGGCGCGCCGTCGCCCGCGACCCCGCCGATCCCGCGGGCGCCGGCGAGGACGGCCTGGCGCTCCGGGGGCTCGACCGCTTCGGCGCGATCGGCTGGGGCGCCGCGCTGCGCCGGCCGGCGATCTTCGAGGTCTCCGAGTCCGGGCTCGCCGTGCTGCCGATCCCGCCGCGGCGCGCCGAGCGGCCCATCCACTACCTGTGGCTCTACGACCCCGCGACCGAGCGCGTCGAGATCAGCCGCGACTTCGCCCGCCCGCGCCGCGACCGCGGCGGCCACGCGGAGCTGGCCGACCGGGCCGGCCACCCGCCGCAGGCGGTCCTCGGCAAGGCGCTCGTCAAGCGCTACGGCTACCGGATCCTCGACGCGGAGGACGCCGCGGTGGCGCCCGACGTGCGCGACCGCGTGGCCCGCGCGCTCGTCGCGCTGGAGGTCGAGGAGGGCTTCCGCCTGCCCGAGCGGCGCGCTTAGTCGAGCCCGCCGACGAGCGTGGAGAGCACGAGCATCGTGCGCGTGCGGACGACGTTCTCGTCGCGCCGCAGCCGCTCCACCGCCCGCTCGAGGTGCGCGACGTCGGAGAAGCGCATGAGCACGACGGCGTCGGCGTCGCCGGCGACGGTCACCGCCGTCCGGACCTCGGGCATCGACTCGACGACGCGCCGCACGTCGCGCGGCGCGGTGCGGTCCGCGCAGTAGATCTCGACGATCGCGTCGATCACCGGGCCGAGCGCGGCGGGGTCGGTCCGGACGGTGAAGCCGGTGATCACGCCGGCGGCCTGGAGGCGGTCCACGCGGCGCTTGGCCGCCGCGGTGGAGAGCGAGACGTGCTGCCCGATGTCGGCGAAGGTCCGCCGGCCGTCCGTGCGCAACAACGCAAGGATCTTGTGGTCCACGTCGTCAAGACGGGCCGGAACGGGCGTCATGAGCAAAGTATCTGCGTCTCGATTGCGTCCGGTCAAGTGGCAGGACACACTTGGCAGCCATGTTCGAGGAAGCCCAGCTCTACTCCCCCGTGACCGCCGGCGACGAGGGCGTGAAGGTGCACCTCGCCTCGGACCATCCCGGCGTCGCGGACCCGGTCTACCGCGCGCGGCGCAACGCGATCGCCGCAGCGGCGCTGGACTGGGAGCCGGGCCGGCCGCTGCCGGTCATCGAGTACACCGAGGCGGAGCACGAGGTCTGGCGCATCGTCTGCCGCGAGCTGGCCATCAAGCACCGCAAGTACGCCCCGCAGGCGCTCGTCGAGGCGTCCCAGCGGTTCGCCCTCCCCACGGACCGGATCCCGCAGCTGCACGAGGTCAACGCGCTGCTCGAGCCGCTGACCGGCTTCCGCTACGCCTGCGCCCCCGGCCTCGTCCCGCTGCTGGAGTTCCTCGGCGCGCTCGGCGACCGCGTCTTCCACTCCACGCAGTACATCCGCCACACCTCGACGCCGCTCTACACCCCGGAGCCCGACCTCATCCACGAGGTCATCGGGCACGGCATGCTGATGGCCGATCCGCAGGTCGCCGAGGTCAAGCGGCTGGCCGGCGAGGCCGCGCGCCGGGTCAAGGACACCAAGGAGTCGCTGAAGTTCCTGGCCGACGTCTTCTGGTTCACGATCGAGTTCGGCGTCCTGCGCGAGGCCGGCGAGTGGCGCGCCTACGGCGCCGGGATCCTCTCCTCCTACGGGGAGATCGAGGAGTTCCGCCACATGGACATCCGGCCGATCGACTTCCTGGCCATGGGCACGCTGGAGTACGACATCACCCACTACCAGCCGATCCTGTTCGGCGCGGAGTCGTTCGACCACATGGTCGACACCGTGGGGGCGTTCTTCGCCGGGTTCGAGGCCGACACGCCGGAACGGCTCCGCGCCGAGGCGGCGGTCGTCTAGACCAGGAACGTCATCCCGTAGCGCGGCGCGGCGTCCGCGTAGCGCCGCGCGATCGGCTCGACGTCGCCCGGCGTCGCGCCGCGCTCGAGCGTCTCCTCGAAGAAGTGCTCGATGCCGGCCGGGGTGAAGGTGAGGATCATCCGCATCGGCTCGTCGCCGTCGTTGTGGAAGTTGTGCACGACGCCGCGCGGCACGTGCACGTAGTCGCCGGTGGCGGCCGTGACGACCTCGTCGCCGAGCCGGATCGTGCAGCGCCCCTCGACGACGTAGAAGGTCTCGTCCTCGTGGCCGTGGATGTGCGGCGGCGGGCCGCCGCCGGGCGGGACGATCGCCTCCATGACGAAGTACGCGCCGCCCGTCTCCTCGCCGGTGGCGAGGAAGCGGTAGACGTCGCCGGGGCCGGAGAAGTGCTCGCCGGTCCCTGCGGGGCGGTGCAGCGCGCGCGACGCGGTCGCCGTGTCGAGGCTCATGGTGGGGCTCCCTTCGGGTGGGTGGGTGCGGTGCCCGGGCAGCGTCGGCCACCCTGATTGCCCCGCCGTTGCCTCGTTGTTGCCGCGCGCGGCTACGCGTGCGCGGGGACGGGCGCCTGCGCCTCCCACTCGCGCTCGAGCCGGCGCAGGAGCGCCGGATAGACGACGAGGTGCCGGAACGGCCGGATCGCCGCCATGTACGCGCGCCCGAGCAGCCCGTTCGGCTTCACGAGGACGGCCATCTGCCCGCGGTGGCCGCCGGCGGCCGCCGGGTCGGGCACCCAGCCGAGGTGCATCACGCCGTGCATCGTCCGGTTGGCGATCTCGGCGGCGAACTCGTCGTCGAGCGCGTAGAGCGGCGCGAACGGCAGCGCGGCGAACGCCGGGCCGGTCGGGCCGTCGCGCAGGTCGGCCGGGAGGCGGTCGCGCAGCGACGGGACGCGTG
>DASVQH010000020.1:0-3843 GCA_036389195.1 Solirubrobacteraceae bacterium | reverse complement strand
AGGCGCTCAGGCGGCGGTGGGGCATCGAGTCATCGGTGCGACTATACCCCTTAGGGGTATCTCGAGTCAAGCCGCGATGTCCCGGCGAACCAGCGCTGCGCGGCCGGCCGCCGCAAAGGCGGCCGCGTAGCCGAGCGAGAGCATCAGGCCTGCACCCGGGGCGAGCGTCGCGCCGAGGCTCCTGGACCCCGTCACCGCGGCGAACGCGCCGCCCGGCAGCCATCGGAAGAGCTCGGGCGCCAGGCCCGCGACGACCGACTCGACGGCAACGGTCCACACGAGCGCGAGGGCGACGGCGGTCGTCTGGTTGCGCGCCAGGGCGCCCAGCCCGACGCCGATCGCTCCGGCCAGCGCCGTGACGGCGACCGACCCGAGCAGCGAGCCCGCGACGGCGCCCGCGTGCGCGCCGAGATCCACGCCCTCGGCCCGGAGCCACGGCAGCCCGACCGCCAGCGTCACCACAGCCGCCGCGAGACCGACCGCCAGGCCGGCGAGCACGGTCGCGCCGAGCTTCGCGAGGAAGAGGCGTCGGCGGTCGGGACAGGCGAGGAACGTCGACACCGCCGTGCCGTGGCGGAACTCACCGGCCATGGCGGCGATCCCCAGCAAGAGGAGCATCAGCGAGCCCGTGCTCGCCGCCGCCATTACCGACCGTACCCCGGCGCCGGTGCCGAGCGGCGCGCCGCCAGGCCCGGAAGGGCTGGTGATCGTGACGGCGACGAGGGCGGCGCTGAGCGGCAGCGTGGCCGCCAGGGTCCACCAGAGGTCGCGCGTGGTGGCGAGCTTGAGCAGCTCGGCGCGCACCAGCCGGGTCATCGGTCCTCCGTTAGCGAGACGTAGAGGTCTTCGAGCGTGAGCCGGCCCGGGACGAGGTCGGCGACCCTGCGCCGGCCGGCCAGACGGCCGCGCGCGACGATCACGACATCGTCGGCCGTCTGCACGACCTCCGCGAGGAGGTGGCTCGACAGCAGCACCGTTCCGCCATCGTCGGCGAACGCCCGCAGCGTCCCTCGCAGCCGGCGGACGCCTTCGGGGTCGAGGCCGTTGGCCGGCTCGTCGAGGATGAGCACCCGCGGGCGGCCGAGCAGCGCGGTGGCGAGCCCGAGCCGCTGGCGCATCCCGAGCGAGAAGCCCTTGACGCGCCGGTGCGCGGCGTCGCCCAGCCCGGCGCGCTCGAGCGCCTCGTCTGCCCGCGCGGCGGGCAGTCCTGCCGCCGCGGCGACGACGCGCAGGTGGTCCCGCGCGCGCCGGGCCGGGTGGAAGCCGCTGGTTTCGAGCACTGCGCCGACGTGCTGCAGCGGCTCGGGCAGATCGCGGTAGCGCCGGCCGTCGAACGTCGCCGTGCCGGCGGTCGGCTCGACCAAGCCGAGCAGCATCCGCAGCGTGGTGGTCTTCCCCGCGCCGTTGGGCCCCAGGAACGCGGTGATGCTGCCGCTTGAGACGTCGAAGCTGAGGTCGTCGACGGCCGTGACGGCGCCGTACCGCTTGGTCAGGCCGCTGACCGCGATGGCGCTCATCGCGCCGGCGCTCCGGTCCCGCGGGTCAGGGGCGTGGTTGCGAGCCGGCTTCCAGCCCGCGGAGCAGCTGATCGAGGACCAGCTCGTAGTGGCGATCGCTGCCGTAGGCGCCCATCTCGCCGGCCACGCCGGCAGTGAGGGGGAACTCCGAGCGGGGCAGCGCGGCCAGCGTCGCCCCTACGTCCTCGCCGGTACCGCCCCGGTGCGCCGTGAAGGACGACCACCCGTAGTTCAGCGCGACGATGCCGCTGAACGCCGCGACCGCCTCCGCCCCGGCCAGACCGCCCTGCGCGAGGATCGCGAGCGCCGCCTCGCCGATGCGCACCGCCCCCAGCCCGGGGTTCGGGCGGCGCAGCAGCGGTGCGAGCGCCCACGGATGCGCGTCGAGGAGCCGTCGATGGGCCCGGGCGAAGCGCCGGAGATCCTCGATCCAGTCGCTGGTCGGCGGCGCGGGCGCAAAGCGGCTCAGGACGCGGTCCAGCAGCGCGTCGACGAGCCGGTCCTTCGTGGCGAAGTGGTTGTAGAGCGCCATCGGAGCCGACTCGATGCGCGCGGCGACCGCACGCACGCTGAGGGCCTCGAAGCCGTCGCCCGCGATCGCTTCGGCGGCGTCGAGGATCTCCTTCGGCGTGAGGGATCCGCGCAGGCGACGGGCCCGTGGCGACTCCCGAGGCGGTCCTTGTCTCGTCATGACGTACACCGTACATTATGCTCGTAGTGTACACCGTACGTCAGAGGAGGCAAGTACGTCATGCCCAAGCGCTGGTTGCCGACCTTCGTCGGGTTCCCGCTCCGCGGGTGGCTCGCGATGTCAACGCTGGGTGGGATCGAGAACCCTGCGACCGCGGCGGCCGGCGGGGTGCTGGCCGGCGGGGTGATCGGCTCCGCGCAGTGGCTGGCGTTGCGAGGCGGCGGAAGTGGTCTTCGAGGCCGCCAACCGCTATCTCGGCGTCGCGGTCGGCGAGCACCTCGGCTACCTCCTGACCGGGGCGTGGACCGCGTTGACCGGCGTCGCGCTCGTCCGCACGGCCGCGGTCCCGAGCTGGCTCGGCCTGCTCGGCCTCGTCATCGGACCGGCGCTGCTGCTGTGCGCGCTGGAGTTCGTCGGCCGGCACGAGCCGGGCGGCTGGGCGCTCGCCGGGCGGCTGACGCCCGTCGCCTACGTGGCGTGGTCACTGTGGCTGGCGGCCACGGGTGTCGCCCTGCTGACCTGAAGCTAGCTCGGCTCGGCCATCGCGTTGAGCTCGGTCAGCGCCCGGCGCAGCAGGCGCGAGACGTGCATCTGCGAGCACCCGAGCCGCTCGCCGATCTGCGTCTGGGTGAGCTCCTCGCGGAAGCGCAGCTCGACGATCGCGCGCTCGCGGTCGGGCAGCCGGCGCAGCAGCTCGCCGGCGGCCAGCCGGTCCTCGGTGTGCCGGTAGCCGCCGTCGACGTCGCCCAGGTGGTCGACCAGCGTGCCCGCTCCGTCGTCGGCGCCGTCGTCGGACGCCGGGCGGTCGAGGGAGACCGGGCGCATGGCGGTGCTCAGCTCGCGCGCCTCGAGCACCTGCTCGACGGAGACCTCCAGCCGGCCCGCCATCTCGGCCGGGCTGGGGGGCCGGCCCAGCTGCGCGGTGAGCGCGTCCTGGGCCCGGCCCATGCGCAGCGAGAGCTCCTGCAGCTCGCGGGGGACGCGGACGGTCCAGCCCTTGTCGCGGAAGTGGCGGCGCAGCTCGCCGACGATGGTGGGGACCGCGTAGGAGCCGAACGGGGTGCCCCGGGAGAGGTCGAAGCCGTCGATCGCCTTCAGCAGGCCGACGGCCGCGACCTGCTCGAGGTCCTCCAGCGGCTCCTCGCCGCGGTGGTAGCGCCGGGCCAGGGCGCGGGCGAGGGGCAGCAGGCCCTCGACGGCGGCGCGGCGCGCCTCGGGCGTGCCCTCGCGGCGCGCGCGCTCGACGAGAGCCCGGTCGGACGCGGAGCGGCCGACGCGGCCGCTGACGGCGGCGGATCTGAGACGGAGAGGTGGTCCGGACACTCAGCCCATGACGGGCGAAGCGCTCCGTGGGTTACGACGATGGTTCGACCGCGACCCCGCGCCAGGACGCCACCCGGCCGCGCACGTACCGCGCCCGGGGCCTCAGGCCGCCGCCCGCGCGGTCCCGATGAGTCCGCGCTCGTGGAGCAGCTCGGCGAGCTGGACGGCGTTGGTGGCCGCGCCCTTGCGCAGGTTGTCGGCCACCACCCAGAGGTTCAGCGCGCGCGGGTGCGACTCGTCGTCGCGGATGCGGCCGACGAAGACCTCGTCGCGGCCGGCGGCGTCGAGCGCGCTGGGCAGCACGTGGCGGCT
>DASVQH010000019.1:0-4204 GCA_036389195.1 Solirubrobacteraceae bacterium | reverse complement strand
CGCGACGGCCGGCGCGTGCTGGTCCGGCAGGTGCGCCGGATCCGCATCTGCCGCAAGACCGCCGGGTAGGTAGGGTTCAGGCGCGAGAGCCGCATGGCGACGCGCGTCCTGATCCTCACCTGGGAGTACCCGCCGATCGTCGAGGGCGGGCTCGCCCGCCATGTGCGCAAGCTGGCCGAGGGCCTCGTCGCCGAGGGCGTGGAGGTCCACGTCCTGACGCGCGGGGGCGCCGGGCTGGCTTCCGAGGAGGAGCGCGCCGGCGTGGTGGTCCACCGCGTCCGCGAGCCGAAGTGGCCCAAGGACCTCGATCGCTTCGTCGCCTGGGTGGAGCGCATGAACGTCGACATGCGCGAGGCGGGGGAGGAGCTGCAGGCGCGCTTCGGCTTCGACGTCATCCACGGGCACGACTGGCTCGTGGCCAGCGCCGCCGCCCGCCTGGCCGACCGGTTCCGGATCCCGTACCTGACCACCATCCACGCCACGGAGTTCGGGCGCCACCAGGGGTGGGTCGACACGCACCCCCAGGCCCACATCCACGGGGTGGAGACGTGGATGGCCCGCCGTGCCGACGGCGTCATCGTCTGCTCGCACTACATGCGCGGCCACGTCGCCGACGTGTACGGGATCCGCGAGGACCGCGTGGCCGTCATCCCCAACGGGATCGACCCGCTCGACCTGCACCCGGTCGACGACCTCGCCGCGCTGCGCGCCCGCTTCGCGGCGCCGGAGGAGAAGCTCGTGCTGCTGGTCGGCCGGCTGGTCTACGAGAAGGGCTTCCAGCTCGCGCTCGACGCGCTCGGCGGGCCCGACGGCGTGGTCGAGAAGGTCGGCGGCGTGCGCTTCCTCGTCGCGGGGTCGGGCACCCACGAGGCGGAGCTCAAGAAGCAGGCGCGGGCGCTCGGGCTGGCACGCCACGGGACGTTCATGGGGTGGATCGGCGACGACGTCCTGCACTCGCTCTACCGGATCGCCGACCTCACGGTCGTCCCGTCGATCTACGAGCCGTTCGGGCTCGTGGCGCTGGAGGCGATGGCCAGCGGCTGCCCGTGCATCGTCGCCGACACCGGCGGGCTGCGGGAGGTCGTCCCGAACTCGGATGTCGGCCTGCGCTTCCGCTCGCGCGACCACCGCTCGCTCGGGCGCATGATCGAGCGGGTGCTCACCGACGACGGCCTGCGCGACCGCCTCGTCGCCGAGGCGTCCGAGCACGTGCTGCGCTTCGACTGGGCCGACGTGGCCCGGCGGACCGCGGAGCTCTACGCGGGGCTGCGCCGGCGCGCGCCCGCGCGGGCCTAGCTCGGCGCCGCGGTCGCCTCGCCGTCGGGCAGCGGGCCGAGCAGCAGGTCGGTGATCTCCACGCGGTTGCGGCCGTTGGCCTTGGCGGCGTAGAGCATCCGGTCGGCGGCGCGCACGAGCGCGGTCGCGTCGCTCGCGTCGTCGGGCAGGATCGCGACGCCGAGCGAGGCGGTCACCTGGCGTCCGATCAGCGGCAGCTCCAGCGCCCCGATCGCGGCCCGGATGCGCTCGCAGATGACCAGCGCGCCGTCGCGGCTCGTGTCGGGGAGCAGGATCATGAACTCCTCGCCGCCGACGCGCGCGGCGACGTCCGTGCCGCGCAGCAGCCCCGTCAGCAGCGCGCCGACGGACGCCAGGACCTCGTCGCCGACGGCGTGCCCGTGCGTGTCGTTGATCGCCTTGAAGTGGTCGAGGTCGAGCGCGACCGCGGCCAGCGGGGTCAGCGCGCGCGCGGAGTGGGCGACCGTCCGGCGCAGGCTCTCCTCGAACGAGCGCCGGTTGGGCAGCCCGGTGAGCCCGTCGGTGGCGGCGCGGGTCTCGGCGATGGCCAGGTTGCGCAAGTTGGCCAGCACCGGCGCGGCCTGCTTGACGGCCTCGTCGATGACCTTCTCGCCGTCGTCGTCGAGCGGCGCGGGGTGGCCGACGAGGACCGATCCGATGACCTCGCCGCCGACGAGCAGGGGGGAGCAGGTCGTCTGGGTCTCGAGCTTGCCGCAGATGTCGCAGCGCAGGACGGAGTCGCTGTCGGCGCCGCCGTTGGCGCGCGGCTGGGCGAGCCGGATGGCCAGGCAGGAGCGCGGCTCGGTGGCGCCGAACGCGCCGGTGAGCTTCGAGCCCTCGGCCAGCGGCGTCCCGGGGAGGAGGCGGTTCGCGCTGTTGTTGCGCTTGAGGATCACGACCTCGGAGTCGGGGATGGACCGCTCGAGGTGGCGGTGCAGGAAGCCCTGCGCCTCCTCTTCGGACTCCGTGACCTGGAGGCCGAGGTTGAGATCGCGCTGACGGGCGGCGAAGCTCCGCTCGCGCTCCATGCGCGCATGCAGGAGGGCGTTGCGGCGCCGGCCGGCGATCGCGCCGGCGAGCGCGAAGGCCGCGCCGAGCAGGGCGACCACGAGGACCGAGAGGTAGACCGCGCGGGTCTCCAGGTGCTCCGCGCGGTCGCGCATGAGGGCGGCGTAGTTGCGGTTCAGCTCGCGGTAGCGGTCCATCAGCGCCTTGCGGGCGCGCATCGCGCCGACGTCGACCTTGGCGTGCCGCCGCTTGAGCATCGTGGTGAGCATGTCGTCGCCGGCCGCGGCCCAGGCGTCGGCCACGCCGTCGGAGGCCTCCAGCGTCCGCAGCGCGCGCGCGTCGCCGCGCACCTGGCGCCGCGCGGCCGCGTAGGCCTCGGCGTAGTCGGCGCGGCCGTTGCCGTAGGGCTCGAGGAAGTCGTCGTCGCGCGACAGCCCGAAGCCGCGTAGGCCGGTCTCCTGGTCGAGCATCGCGGTGAGCAGCTCCTGCGCCGTGCGGCTCTGCTCGGCGCCCGTGCGCGAGGCGCTGCGCTGGGTGTAGGAGGCGAGACCGACAGCGAGCGACAGCACCGCCACGGCGGCGACGACGATCGTGCGGATGGGATTCCGGTGCGTCATCGGCTGACGCCCGTATCGGCGTGCCGGAGCCGCGCCTTGAGCGAGCGCCGCCGCGCCAGCCGGTCCGTTCCGCCGACCGCTCGGAGCCCTCGTCCCGGTCTCTCAGGCGTCGGAGCCGCGGACCGGCCCGGGAGGGTCGGCCTGCCGCGCGAGCCCGCGGAGGTAGGCGGCCGCGCGGGCGTGCGCCTCCTCCTCGGTGTCGTGGTGGGAGATCGGGGCGTCGTGCCCGGCCAGCTTCACGTGGTAGCCACCGGCCGGGCTGGGCTCGACGTGGACCCGCATGGGGCGCCCGCCCTGATCAGGCGAGCTGGGCGACGGGGCCACAGGCGACCACGTCGTCGGCGAGGGCGCGGGCGCGCTCCTCGGTCCAGCGCTCCGACTCCGCCAGGTGGCGGGTCAGCGTCTCGATGTCCTCGAGGGCCTCGCGCGCACCGGGCGCGTCGGGCGTCTCGCAGAACAGGAGCGTGTCCGCCGCGTCGCGGATGCGCTGCTGCTCGGGGGCGAGCAGCTTCGTGGCGGCGAGATCGTCGAGGGTCTTGACGACGCGGCCGTAGGCTTGTGCTCGGGATGAGGTCATGATGTCTCCATTGTAGATACCCCCGCTGGGTATCTCCGGGGCCACGTCGCCCGGACAGCAGGTATACGTCGGTGGAGCCGTCTGGACTCACTTCATCGGCTCCGTCGGACGGACCCTTGACTCTGTTCTTCGCGGGTCGCGCCCCGATACCCCCTTCGGGCTGTGAGCATGCCGGGGATGGCGGAGACGCGCTCGGGGGTCGGGGCCGCACCGGTGGGGCTCGTGCTGGGCGCGGTCAGCTCGCTGCAATTCGGCGCGGCGTGGGCCAAGACGCTGTTCGACGAGGTCGGCCCGATCGGCGCCGTGCTGCTGCGGCTGGGGTTCGCCGCGGTCGTGCTCGTGGCGGTGTGGCGGCCGCGGGTGCGCGGGCTGTCGCGGTCGGACTGGCGGCTCGTGGCGGTGTTCGGGGTGGTGCTGGGCGCGATGAACGCGGCGATCTACGCGTCGTTCGACCGGATCCCGCTCGGGGTCGCGGTGACGCTCGAGTTCGTGGGGCCGCTCGGCGTGGCGGTCGCGGGCTCGCGCCGGCCGCTCGACCTGCTGTGGGTCGGGCTCGCCGCGGCCGGGATCGCGCTGCTCGGCGGCGGTGGCGGGCTCGGCTCGCGGCTGGATCTCCTCGGGGTGGTCTTCGCGCTCGTCGCCGGCGGGTGCTGGGCGGGCTACATCCTGCTCGGGGTGCGCGTGGGGGCGGCGTTCGGGGCGGGCC
>DASVQH010000018.1:0-16281 GCA_036389195.1 Solirubrobacteraceae bacterium | reverse complement strand
GGCCGCCGCCACGCTCCCCGCGGAGGTGCCGGCGACGCCCGCGCCGTCCGCGCCCACCGCGACCCCCGACCGCGTCGGGGCTCCGGCCACGCCCGCCGAGCCGGCGAGGACGCCCGTCACGGCCACCCGTGCCGTGCCGGCGACGCCCGCCGAGCCCGCCGCCCAGCCGCCGGTCGCGATCGAAGTCGAGACCCCGGCGCCCGCCGCCGAGCCGGTGACGACGCCCGCCACCCCGGCCGTTCCGGCTCACCAGGCCGACGCACCGGAGGGCGAGCATCGCGCGACGCCGGCCACCCCGGCCGTCCCCGCCGCGAAGGCGGAGGTGCCGGCCGCGGAGGGCGAGCATCGCGCCACCCCCGCCACCCCGGCGGTCCCGGCCGCGGAGGGCGAGCATCGCGCGACGCCCGCCACCCCCGCCACCCCGGCCGTCCCCGCCGCGAAGGCGGCGGTCCCGGCCGCGGAGGGCGAGCGTCGCGCCACCCCCGCGACGCCCGCGACCCCCGCCACGCCCGCCGTCCCCGCCGCGAAGGCGGAGACCCCGGCCGCGCCCGCCGAGCATCGCGCCACCCCGGCCACCCCGGCGGTCCCCGCGCACAAGGCGCAGCCCGCCGTCGCGGCCCCGGCCGCGCCGGAGGCCTCGCCGGTCGCACCGGCGCCCGCCGCCTCCGCGGCCGCTCAGCCGGCGGCGCCGGAGCAGGCCGTCCCGCTCGCCCGCGCGGCGCACACGGTCGGCCAGCTGCTGCAGGTCGCCGCGGAGCGCGGCATCTCCCGCGCGCGGCTGGCGCTCAAGCCGGTCGAGCTCGGCGGCATCGAGATCCGCCTGCAGACCTCCTCGGCCGGCGTCACCGCCCAGGTGATCGCCGACTCGCCGGAGGCCGCCCGGATGCTCCAGCAGGCCGGCGCCGACCTGCGCCGCTCGCTGGAGAACGCCGGCCTCAACCTGCTCACGCTCGACGTGACCACGAGCGGCGACAGCCGCTCGGGCGACGCGGCCGCCTCCGGCTTCGCCGCCCACGCCGAGGCCCGCGAGCGCCACGAGGCCCGCGGCGGCTCGCCGTCGCGCGGCTCCCGCCGCGCCGGTGCCGTCGGCGCCGCCGGCGACGACCTGCCCCCGACCACCGCGAAGCGCTCGGTCGAGCTGCCTGACGGCGTGCTTGTCGACGTCCTCGCCTGACCCGAGAGAGAAAGCGAGCCCGAATGAGATGACCCAGGTCTCCGGCCTCCTCAGCAGCAACACCGCAGCAAGCCAGTCCGCCCAGGCCAGCGGGAACCCCGGCGCCAACCTCGACAAGGACGACTTCCTGAAGCTGTTCGTCGCCCAGATGCAGCACCAGGACCCGACGAAGCCGATGGACGACGCGGCGATGATGGGCCAGATGGCCCAGTTCTCGACGCTGGAGCAGATGTCGAACATGGCGGCCGT
This sequence comes from Solirubrobacteraceae bacterium, assembly GCA_036389195.1. GTDB lineage: Bacteria > Actinomycetota > Thermoleophilia > Solirubrobacterales > Solirubrobacteraceae > JACCYI01. Next base: position 14,858 of record DASVQH010000018.1, on the reverse strand, counting down.
CAACGAGGCCGTCGCCGTGACCCTGGTCCAGGGTCAGTCGATCGGGCTCATCGGGAAGACGGTCACCTACGTCGACGACGCCGACGTGCAGCACTCCGGCGTCGTGGAGAAGGTCACCACGGCCGGCGGCGCGTCGAAGATCACGGTCGGCGGCGTCGAGATCGACCCCTCGACGGTCATCTCGGTCGGCGAAGCGACACCCGATCCGGCGGTGCCGTGATGGCGACCCAGGTCAACCCCGCGCTGCTGCAGCCGCTCGGGGCCACGGCCACCGACGGGGCACCGGCCGCGCCGGCCGCCGCGCCGGGCCACGCCTTCGGCGACATCCTGCGCACCCGCGCGGCGTCGACGGTGGCGTTCTCCCAGCACGCGCTGCAGCGCATCCAGCGCCGGGGCATCGACGTCTCGCCCCAGACGCTGCACCGACTCGAGTCCGGGATGACCCGGGCCGCAGGCAAGGGCGCGCGCGATTCCGTCGTGTTCGTCAACGGGACGGCGTTCGTCGTCTCCGTCGCCAACAAGACCGTGATCACCGCGGTCGACCCCGCGCACATGCGCGACTTCGTGTTCACCAACATCGACTCGGCGGTCATCGCCTAGTTCAACCCCTCCGGCCGGACCCCACCGTGGGGAAGCCGGGAGTCAGGAAAGGACTCCACCACCATGATGCGAGGAATGTTCTCCGCGATCAGCGGACTCCGCTCTCACCAGATCATGCTCGACGTGACGGCGAACGACATCGCCAACGTCAACACGATCGGCTACAAGTCGGCGCGCGTCACGTTCCGCGACTCGCTGGCCCAGATGCAGCGCGGCGGCAGCGGCGCCGACCCGGGCGGCACCACCAACGGCGGCGTCAACGCCGCCCAGATCGGCCTCGGCGTCGGCCTCGGCTCGATCGACAACCTGATGACCGCGGGCGCCCAGCAGCAGACCGGCTCGCCGCTGGACATGCTGATCTCTGGCGAGGGCTTCTTCCGGGTCATGTCCGACACGACGAACCCGGACACGATGTCCTACACGCGGGCCGGGAACTTCTCGGTCAACGCCAACGGCGACCTCGTCACGCAGGACGGCATGTTCGTGGTCGACGCCAACGGCGCGAAGATCAACATCCCGACGGAGAACACCAACGTCGCCGTCGCCCCCGACGGCACGGTGAGCTCGGTCGGCCCCGACGGCGTCCGCAACCCCAACGGCGTCATCGCCGTCGCGACGTTCCCGAACGCGTCGGGCCTGGAGCGCGTCGAGGGCAACCGCTGGAAGGCCGGCGCCAACTCGGGCGCGCCGAACGTCGGCCAGCCCAGCACCGCCAACTTCGGCGGCCTGGTCACCGGCTCGATCGAGATGTCGAACGTCGACCTCTCGACCACGTTCACCAACATGATCACCGCCCAGCGCGGCTTCCAGGCCAACTCCCGCGTCATCTCGACCTCGGACGAGATGCTGCAGGACCTGGTCAACCTGAAGCGTTAGCGGCGCGCCAGCGCGCACGCTCCTCGGAGGGCCCCCGCGTGGGGGCCTTCCGTCGTTTAACGCCCCGCTCAGGAGGGCGTAGCCCGGTCAAGAGTCGGCACGGATGCCCGGCATCGCCATCAAGGGCCGGTCCGGATGACCGGCCGCGGACTTCAGGTGTGGACGGCAGCGGCCGACAAAAAGAGCAACGTGATCGTCCTTCACCGCCTCGCACATTCCGACGAGCCGTTCCATCTGAACCCCGACCTGATCGTGACGGTCGAGGCGCACCCCGACACGGTGGTGTGCCTCAGCACGGGCACGCGGGTCGTGGTCATGGAGAGCCCGGACGAGATCGCCGCCGCCGTGCGCGGCTGGCGGGCGTCCGTCCTCTCCCAGGCCATGAAGGAGCTGCCACGCCGCAGCAGCGCGCTGACGCTGGTCCGCGCCGCGGCGGGCGAGACGAACGGGAGCCAGTCGTGAAGGCCTCCTCGCTCATCGGCGTCGTCGCCGGCTGCCTGATGATCGCCGTCGGGGCCACCCTCGAGGGCTCGAACGTCATGGCGATCCTCAACCCGTCGGCGCTGATGATCGTGCTCGGCGGGACCATCGGCGCGACGATCGCCGGCACCAGCTTCGAGTCGGTCAAGAACATCCCGAACCTCTACAAGAAGGCCTTCGCCTCCGAGCCGCCGGACATGGTCGGGCGCGTCCGGGAGCTGGTCGGCTACGCCGAGAAGGCGCGCCGCGACGGCCTGCTGGCCCTCGACGAGCAGCTCGCCGACGTCAAGGACGACTACACCCGCAAGGGCCTGCAGCTCGTCGTCGACGGCACGGACCCCGACCTCGTCGCCGAGGTCCTGGAGACCGAGAACGTCAACATGCGCAAGCGCCACCAGGCGGGCGCGCAGCCGTTCGAGAAGGCCGGCGGGTTCGCGCCGACGATGGGCATCATCGGGACGGTCTTCGGCCTCGTCCACGTGCTCGAGAACCTCGACGCGCCCGAGACGCTCGGCCCCTCGATCTCCGCCGCCTTCATCGCGACGCTGGTCGGCGTCGCGTCGGCCAACTGCATCTACCTGCCGGTCGGCAACCGCCTCAAGCAGCTCTCCCAGGAGGAGCTGCAGTTCCGCACGATGACCCTCGAGGGCGTCCTGGCCATCCAGGCCGGCGACAACCCGCGCGTCGTGGAGGAGAAGCTGATGGCCTACGTGCCGCCCGCCCAGCGCGGGACGGGCGCCGAGGCCGGCAGCGGCGCCACCGGCTCCGCCGCCACCGACCGCGCGGCGGCGTAGGCATGTCCGCCACCGCGACGAGGGGCCGGCGCCGCCACGCCGACCACGAGGAGGAGGAGCACGAGAACGAGGAGCGCTGGCTCGTGTCCTTCGCGGACATGATGACGCTGCTGTTCTGCCTCTTCATGGTGCTGTTCGCGATCTCGTCGGTCAACACCTCGAAGTTCGAGTCGCTCAAGCGCTCGCTCAAGGAGTCCTTCAACGGCAAGGTCATCACCGGCGGCCACGCGGTCATGGAGACCGGCGAGACCGAGCAGACCGAGCGCGCGGTCCCCGATCCGCCCGTGCAGTCGATCATGCCGATCGACGCCGTCCGCGCCCAGCTCGACACCGCCAAGGCGCGCGTCTCGGCCGACGACGCGCTCAAGGAGGAGGAGTCCTTCCGCCGCCTGAAGGCCCGCATCGACGAGGACGCGCGCAGCCTCGGCCTCGCCGACAAGGTCCGCACGGAGATCCGCGAGCGCGGCCTCGTGGTCCGGCTGCTCACCGACGGCGTCTTCTTCGACTCCGGCCGCGCCGACCTCAAGCCGGCCGCCCTGCCGATCCTCGCGCGCCTCGGCGACGTGATCGGCGGCGAGCGCCGCCACCCGGTCGTCGTGGAGGGCTACACCGACGACCAGCCGATCAGCTCGGGTCTCTACCCGTCGAACTGGGAGCTCTCGGGCGGCCGCGCGGCGAGCGTCGTGCGCCGCATGCTCGCAGCCGGCGTCAGCCGCGGCCGGATCAGCATGGCCGGCTACGCCGAGCGCCACCCCGTTGCCTCGAACGCGACGCCCGACGGGCGCTCGCGCAACCGCCGCGTGGAGGTCGTCCTCACGCGACTGAACTCGACACCGACCCAGGGAGGGACGGCGCCATGAACAAGAAGATCCTGATCGTGATCCCCATCCTGCTGCTGGCGGTGGGCGCGGGCTACAAGCTCGCGCTCGGCAAGCCGGCGTCGGCCAAGCCGGAGCCCAAGGTGCACGGGACGGTCTACGTCCTGGGCAAGGAGTTCCTGGTCAACCTGGCCGACGGGCACTTCGGCAAGCTCACGGTCGGCCTCGTGCTGGCTCATGGCGACACCTCGACCGCGGGGAGCGGCCACGGCTCCGAGGCCAAGCCGCCCGAGGGCTTCGGCCCGATGGCGCAGGAGGCCGTCGTCCGCGACGTCGTCACCGACGAGCTGACCGGGCTCGACGAGGAGCACCTGACCGACGGCGCGCATCGCGAGGAGCTCAAGAAGGAGATCAAGAAGGAGCTCAGGCGCCGCACCGACGTGAAGGTCGAGGAGGTCCTGATCACCGATGTCACCGTCCAGTAGGGAGGAGGAAGCCGCCGTGCCGGAGTCCGTGGAGTACGCGCCGTTCGAGGCGGGCATCGAGCCCGCCGGCCTGGAGGCCCCGCTGGCCCCCGACACCGGGGAGCTCGACCGCCTGCACGACGTGCCGGTCGACCTCGCCGTGGAGATCGGGCGCACCCGCATGACCATCGGCGAGACCCTGGCCCTCGGGCCGGGCGCCGTCGTCACGCTCAACCGCCTGGCCGGCGAGCCCGTCGACCTGCTGGTCAACGGCCGCCCGATCGCCCGCGGCGAGGTCGTCGTCGTGGACGAGGAGTTCGGGCTGCGCATCACCGAGGTCGTCTCGGGCCACGGGCTCGGCGCGGCCGCCGCCGCCCGCTAGGGCGCCGCGAACGGCCGTCCGACGTTGTCCCGGCCGCGTGCTGGGGCATCATGGGAGCATCGAGGCCGGCACCCAGCAGACACGGGAGGACGTCGCGGCGGAGTCGGCCGGCCCGCCGCGCGGCCGCCCCACGCCGCCCCCTGCGCCTGTGCGCACGGGCCGGGCGGCCTTCAGCTTCTGGAAGAAGGCCTACGAGGACGGGCTGACCGGCCTGGCGGCGATGGTCGCCTACAACCTCCTGCTCTCGATCTTCCCGCTGACCTTCGTGGCGCTGTTCATCGCCGGGCGGGTGCTGGAGTCCGCCCACCTCGAGCGCTCGGTGCTGGTGGACCTGCAAGGCCTCTTCCCGTCGGCCACCGAGGGGACGCTGCGCGACGTGCTGGAGCGGATCCAGGACTCCTCGACGAGCTTCGGGATCGTCGCGCTGATCGCGTCGGTGTGGGTGGGCGCGTCGTTCTGGGGCGCGCTGGACACGGCGTTCTGCCGCATCTACCACCTGCCCTGCCGCTCCTGGGTGCGCCAGAAGCTGTTCGCGCTGAGCATGCTCGTCGTGGTCCTGCTCTTCGTGGCCGCGTCCGTGCTGGTGCCGACGCTGCAGTCGATCCTCGTGCAGGGCGCCGACGACCTCCCGTTCGGGCTCGCCAAGGTGCGCGGGGTGGTCTTCGCGCTGTCGCTCGCGGGCGGCCTGCTCGTCCTCTTCGGCGCCCTCTGCCTGATCTACTTCCGCGTGCCCAAGGGCCGGATCCCGTGGCGCTGCATCTGGCCCGGCGCCCTCGGCGCGACGCTGGCGATGGGCGTCGTCGACTACGCCTTCCCGCTCTACCTGCAGAACGTCTCGACGATCGCGCGGCTCGGCTCGACGCTCGTCTTCGTCCTCATCGGGCTGCTGTGGTTCTACGCCCTGGCGCTGATCCTGCTCGCCGGAGCGGTGATCAACGACCTGCGGTTCGAACGCCAGCAGGGCCCTCAAGCTCCCTAGGGCACCGGCCGATACGACCCGCGGGACGGATGCCATCCACATCCGCCCCGCCCTCGGTGATCAATGACCTCTCTCTCCCGTGCCCTCGCGGCCGCCATCACGTGCTGCCTGATCCTGCCCGCCGCGGCCTTCGCGGCGGACGGTGAGCAGACCCCCCTCGACCTGACCGAGCAGCCGGTCCGCGCGGCCGGCTCGGCGCCGGGCGCGGGCGGCGGCGGGCTCGTCCGCACGATCGTCGGCCTCGCCGTCGTGATCGGCGTGATCTACGGCATCAGCTGGGTCCTGCGGCAGGTCAAGGCCTCCCGCGAGGAGAAGAGCTCCGGCGCCGGCCTCGCGCCGCTGGCCACGCTGCCGCTCGGTCCGAACCGCTCCCTGCACCTGATCCGCGCCGGCTCCGAGCTGGTGCTCGTGGGCGCCGGCGAGCACGGCGTGACGCCGATCCGCACCTACTCCGAGGGCGAGGCCCGCGCGCTCGGGCTGCTCGAGGGCGGCGACGACGGCGACGGCGACGGCGGTGCGCCCGCCAGCCGCGCTGGCGCGGCCCTGAAGGTCTCGAAGCTCATGAACGACCTGCGCGCCCGCACGGTGCTCCGGTGAAGACGGACGGCGCCAACGCGGTCCAGGTCCTCCTCCTGGTCGCCGGGATCTCGCTCGTCCCCGCGCTGCTGTTCACGGTCACCGGGTTCACGCGGATCCTGATCGTCCTCGGGTTCATCCGCTCGGGCCTGGGCACGCCGACCGCGCCGCCCAACCAGGTGCTGGTGGGGATCGCGTTCTTCCTGACGATCTTCGTGATGGCCCCGACCCTCACCAAGGTCAAGGAGAACGCCGTCGACCCGCTGCGCGAGGAGCGGATCTCCCAGGCCGTCGCCATGAAGCGCGCGGAGGCGCCGATGCGCGAGTTCATGTTCGACCAGACGCGCACCAAGGACATCGCGCTGTTCGCCAAGATGGCGAAGCTCGAGCGGCCCGAGACGCGCGCGGACATCCCGACCTACGTGCTGATCCCCGCCTTCACGATCTCGGAGCTCAAGACGGCGTTCCAGATCGGGTTCCTCATCTTCCTCCCGTTCCTGATCATCGACCTCGTCGTCTCCTCGACGTTGATGTCGATGGGCATGGTCATGCTGCCGCCGGTCTTCATCGCGCTGCCGTTCAAGATCCTGCTCTTCGTCCTCGTCGACGGCTGGAACCTCGTGACCAAGTCGATCGTGGAGTCGTTCAGCGCATGAACCAGGACGTCGTCGTCAACCTCGCCATGCAGGCGATGCAGCTGGCGCTGAAGGTCGGTGGGCCGATCCTCATCGTCGGCCTGGTCATCGGCCTGCTGATCTCCGTCTTCCAGGCGGTGACGCAGATCCAGGAGCAGACGCTCTCCTTCATCCCGAAGATCGTCGGCCTCGCCGTGGTGATCATCGTCGCCGGCCCGTGGATGCTCGGCCAGATGCTCACCTACACCGAGGAGCTGTGGGGCTCGATCCCGACGATGGTGGGCGGCGGCTGATGGATCCCGGGATGCTGCTGGCGCAGTTCGGCGAGCAGCAGGTGGCGGGGTTCTTCCTCGTCCTGGCCCGCGTCTCGCCGCTGTTCGTGCTCGCGCCGCTGTTCTCCAGCAAGTCGCTGCCCGGGCGCGTGCGCGGGATCGCCGCCGTGGCCCTGGCCTTCGGCCTCTCGCCGATCGTCCGCTCCGGCGGCGACGTGCCGCTCGACGCGCTGGCCTTCTCCGGCCTGCTGCTCAAGGAGGTGCTGGTCGGGCTCGCCTTCTCGTTCATCCTCGGCGCCCTCTTCGCGGCGGTCTCGGCGGCCGGCTCGCTGGTCGACACGCTCATCGGCTTCTCGTTCGGCTCGCTGGTCGACCCCGTCACCGGCAACCAGTCCTCGGTGCTGCAGAACATGTACGCGCTGATCGGGGTCCTGATCTTCATCGCGATCGGCGGCGACGGCTGGGTCATCCAGGGACTCGCGCGCACGTACGAGCTCGTCCCGCTGCTCGAGGCGCCGTCGATCGGCTCGATGGTCGCGGGGGCGCAGGTGGCCTTCTCCGGCGTCTTCACCAGCGCCCTGATGATCTGCGCGCCGATCCTGCTGGCGCTGGTCATCACCGACGCGGCGTTCGGCGTCGTCTCGCGCGTCGTGCCGCAGCTCAACGTCTTCGCGGTCGGCTTCCCGGCCAAGGTGGCCGTCGGACTGCTGCTGATCGGCGTCTCGCTGCCGTTCGCGGCGGGATGGCTGGCCGACGAGCTGCAGCGCTCGGTGAGCGCCGCCCTCGAGTCGCTGAGGGTGGCGTAGCGCCGTGGCCTCCGACAAGACGGAGAAGGCAACACCCAAGAAACGCGACGACGCGCGCAAGAAGGGGCAGGTCGCCCGCTCGGCCGACATCAACGGCGCGGTCGTCCTGCTCGCCGCGCTGCTCACCCTCTCGGCCGTCGGGCCCGGCGTCTGGGGCAAGCTGCTGGCCTCCACGCGGCAGTTCCTCGCGCTCGTCTCCTCGCCGTCGGTGGTCGATCGCGAGGGCGTCGGCGAGCTGCTGATGTCCGTCGGGATGTCGGCCGGGCTGGCGGTCGCCCCGGTGGCGGTCGTCTGCGCGATCGCCGGCGTGCTCGCCTCGGTCGGGCAGGTGGGGCTCAAACCCACGCCCGAGGCGCTCAAGCCCGACCCCAAGCGCATGAACCCGATCTCGGGCGCCAAGAACCTGTTCGGCTCGCGGGCGGTGTTCGAGACGGGCAAGAACGTCGCCAAGGTCGCCGTCGTCGGCACGATCGCCGCCATGGCGGTGTTCCCGAAGCTCGACGAGCTCGCGGGCCTGGTCGGCATGCCGCCCGGCGAGCTGCTCTCGACGCTCTGCCACACGGTGCTCGGCATCGCCCAGCGCGCCGCCGCGGCCTACCTGCTCATCGCGGTCGTCGACTACGCGTGGCAGCGCTACTCGCACGAGAAGAAGCTGCGGATGGACAAGCAGGAGGTCAAGGACGAGATGAAGCAGCAGGGCGTCCCCGCGGAGGTCCGCAACGCCCAGCGCCGGCGCCAGATGCAGGCCGCCCAGGCGCGCATGATGGACGCCGTCCCGACCGCCGACGTCGTCGTGATGAACCCGACCCACTTCGCGGTGGCCCTGAAGTACGACTCCTCGTCGCTGGCGCCGGTCTGCGTCGCGAAGGGGCAGGACGTGCTGGCGCTGCGGATGCGGGACCTGGCTTCGTCGTCGGGCGTGACGGTGGTGGAGGAGCCCCCTCTGGCGCGGGCCCTGTTCGCCTCGGTCGAGGTGGGGCAGATGATCCCGGAGGAGATGTACGCCGCGGTGGCGCAGCTGCTGGCGTATGTGTATCGGGTGGCGGGGGCTCGGGCCGTTTGATGGTGCGGCGCGTTTTCAGCGGGACTGCGTCGGGTGAGGGAAAGGTCCGCTACGGCTCTGTGACGAATGAGCCGTGGGCGGCGGTTCGGGGCGTTTCCGGCGTAAGACTCGCGGGACTGTGGAGAACGACTCTGACGTTAGGCGCGATTATTCATACAAACGTCAGAGTCGTGGTGGGGAGGGCCGCGAGTCTTACGTTGACGACGTGATCGCCCGGATCGCGGCGCGCCAGTACGGCGTTGTTCAGCGCGTCCAACTTCTCGCCCAAGGGCTCGAGCGGGACGACCTGGCATACCGGGTGAGGGTGGGGAGGCTCCACCGAATTCACCGCGGGGTCTATGCCGTTGGACACACCGCCCTCACGCCGCTCGCACACGACCTCGCGGCCGTCCTGGCCTGCGGACCAGGCACCGTCCTCTCCTCCTTCAATGCCGCCGTTCTGTGGGACCTGCTCAAACGACAACAGGGTCCGATCCACGTCACCACGCGGCGGCAGCGGAGGGCCCCGGCGGGAGTGGTCGTCCACCAGGCACCCCTGCCACGCGAAGACACCACCACCCGCCACGCCATCCCGGTCACCACGCCCACCCGCACCATCCTGGACCTCGCCGCCCACGCACCCACCCGCGACCTGGAGAACGCGCTCGCCCAGGCCCAGGTCCTCAGGCTCATCAACGTCGACCACCTACGAGAACGCGCCCAGAACCGGCGAGGGGCGGCGGCGCTCAGAGCCCTCCTCGACGACGGCCCCGCCTTCACCCGCTCCGAAGCCGAGCGGCGCCTGCTGCAGCTCATCGCGCGCGCGGGCCTGCCGAAGCCCCGCACGAACATCTGGATCGCGGGCCACGAGGTCGACACGGTGTGGCTCTCGCAGAAGCTCGTCGCCGAGGTCGACGGCTTCGCGTTCCACGCCCACCGCGCCGCCTTCGAGCGCGATCGGGCGCGCGACGCGGACCTGATGGCCGCCGGATACCGGGTGCTGCGCTTCACGTGGCGCCAGATCACGCGGACGCCGGAGGCGGTGGCGATCCGGCTGGCGAACGCACTGGCCTAAACCCGCGCCGCCCGCCTGCCGATGGGTCCCGCGTGACGTCGTTCCTCAAGCGCGCCGGGCGCTACTCAGACCTCATCGCCGCGGGCGCCGTCGTGCTCGTGGTGGCGATGATGATCATCCCGCTGCCGCCGTTCCTGCTGGACCTCTTCATCACGCTGAACATCTCGGCTGCGCTGATGATCGTCGTGGCGACGCTGTACGTGCCGCGGGCGCTGGACTTCTCGGCGTTCCCGTCGCTGCTGCTGCTCACGACGCTGTTCCGCCTGGCGATCAACGTCAGCGTCACGCGCCTGATCCTCCTGCACGGCGACGCCGGCCACGTGGTCACGGCGTTCGGGAACTTCGTGATCGGCGGCAACGTGGTCGTCGGCCTGGTGGTCTTCCTGATCCTCGTGGTCATCCAGTTCGTGGTCATCACGAACGGCGCGGGGCGCGTCGCCGAGGTCGGCGCGCGCTTCACGCTCGACGCCATGCCCGGCAAGCAGATGGCCATCGACGCCGACCTCAACACGGGCCAGATCACCGACGAGCAGGCGCGCACCCGCCGCTCGGAGATCGCCCGCGAGGCCGACTTCTACGGCGCGATGGACGGCGCCTCCAAGTTCGTCAAGGGCGACGCGGTCGCCGGCATCCTGATCACCCTCATCAACCTCGTCGGTGGCCTGGTCATCGGCGTCGCCCAGCAGGGGATGCCGTTCGGCGAGGCCGCCCAGCACTTCTCGCTGCTGACGGTCGGCGACGGCCTGTGCGCCCAGATCCCGGCGCTGCTCATCTCGGTGGCCACCGGCATCATCGTCACGCGGTCGGCGTCGACCGGCGACCTGGGCTCCGACGTCGCCAGTCAGATCCTGGAACAGCGCAAGGCGCCGCTCGTCGCCGGCTCGGTGATCTGCGCGTTCGCCCTCGTCCCCGGCCTGCCCAAGCTCCCGTTCCTGCTCATCGGCGGCATGTTCTTCGCGGTCGGCTGGTCGCTGCGCAAGGCGCCGAACCGGGCCGCCCGCGAGGCGACCGAAGCCGCCGAGGCGGCTGCGAAGCCCGAGCTGCCGGCCGCCCCGCGCGACCAGGCGCTCGAGGCGCTGCAGCTCGATCCGCTCGAGCTGGCCATCGGCTTCGGGCTCGTCCCGCTCGTGGACGCCCAGGCCGGCGGGTCGCTGCTGGCCCGCGTCGGGCTGGTCCGCCGCCAGATCGCCCACGAGCTCGGCATGGTCATCCCGGCGGTCCGCATCCACGATGACGTCGCGCTGGACTCCCACGAGTACGTGCTGCGCGTGCGCGGGACCGAGGTCGCGCGCGGCGGGGTCATGGCCGGCCACCAGCTGGCGATGGACCCGGGCGACGCGATGGGCCAGCTGGCCGGCGTCCCCACCGTCGAGCCGGCCTTCGGCCTGCCTGCCGTGTGGATCGCCGACGCGTCCCGCGCCGAAGCTGAGGCGCTCGGCTACACCGTGGTCGACGCCGAGTCCGTCGTGGTCACCCACCTGACCGAGACGATCCGTGCCCACGCGGCCGACCTGCTGACCCGCCAGGAGACCCGCCACCTGCTCGACCAGCTCCGCGAGCACAACGCCGCGGTCGTCGAGGAGGTCGTGCCGGACACGCTGTCGGTCGGCGAGATCCAGCGCGTCCTCCAGGGCCTGCTGCGCGAGGGCGTCTCGATCCGCGACCTCGGGGCGATCCTCGAAGCCGTCGGCGACAAGGCGCGGCTCACGCGCGACCCGGCGATGCTCGCCGAGTACGCCCGCCAGGCGCTCGGGCGGACGATCCTCGCCCCGCACCTCGACGCCGAGGGCGTCCTGCGCTCGATCGCGCTGGACCCGGGCATCGAGCAGGAGGTCTCCGAGTCGATCGTCCAGACCGCCGACGGCGAGTTCCTGGCCATGGACCCGGCCCGCGCGCAGGCCCTCGTCGGCGCGTGCGCCGCGCAGGTCGAGCACGCGCTGCAGAGCGGCGGCCGCCCCGTCCTCCTCTGCTCGGCCCGCGTGCGCCGCCACCTGCGGCGCCTGTGCGAGCAGGCCGTCCCGCAGCTCGCCGTGTTCTCGTACAACGAGATCGCGGCGGGCATCCAGGTGGAGACCATCGGCGTGGTCGGCGGCGCCCCGCAGCCGATGCAAGAGCCCGCCCTCGCTTGAGCGCCCGTGCCTGAACGCCGATGATCGACACGCTGATGGAGCCCGAGGTCAAGATCTTCCGCGGCCGGTCCCTCGAGGAGGTGCTGCCGCAGATCCGTGCCGAGCTCGGCCCGGACGCCATCGTCCTGCGCCGGCGCGAGGGCCTGACCGGCGGCATCGGCGGGTTCTTCCAGCGGCCGTACGTCGAGGTCGAGGCCTCCGGGCCCGACGGGGGCGCGACCCTCCGCGCCGCCGCCGACGCCGCCCTGGAGGCCCGCAACGACCGCGCCACGGCCGAGGGCATGGCGTCGCCGGCGATCCAGCTGCTGCTCGACCAGGCGTCCCCGTTCGCCGACCAGCTCCAGGCCGCCCAGCACGCCGACCGCACGGCCGCCGACCGCGCCGCCGACATCCTCGGCTCGACCGCCCGGACCGACCCCGGACTCTACGGCCCCCAGCCGAACGTCACGCCCCCGGCCGAAGCGGCACCGCCGGCCGCCGAAGCCGAGCCGTTCATCTCGCCTCCCTCGATGCCCGCTGTCGAGCCCGCGGTGGAGCCGCGACCGGCGGAGGAGCCGCGCGAAGTGGAGGCGCGCGAAGCGGAAGAGACGCCGGCGGAGGACGAGCCGCCCGCCCCCGACCCGCTCGCGGCCCCGTTCGAGTCCACCACGCCGGACGCGTTCGAGGTCCCGGCCGAGCCGCCGGTGCTCCCGACCACGACCGAGGTGCTCGCCCCCCGGCCCGCCGCGGCGGTCGCGGCCGAGCGGCGCCTCGTCCTGGCCGGACTGGACTCCGCGCTCGCCGCGGACGTCGTCGGCGAGGCGCTGACCCACGGCCTGCCGTTCTCGAACCCGCGCAGCCTCAAGAAGCTCGTCCGCGCGTCGCTGGCGCGGCGCATCCCCGTCCTCCACGGCCGCGGGCCGCGCGCCCGCGCGCTGGCGTTCGTGGGCGCGGGCGGCGCGGGCAAGACCACCGCGGCCGGCCACCTCGCCGCCGCCTACGCTGAGGCGGGCACGCTCCCCGTCCTGGCGATCGCGCTCCGCGCGGCCGACAACGGCGCCGCCCTCCGGACCCGCCTGAACCCCGCCGACGTCGCCGTCCACGCCGCGGCCGACGGCGCGGAGGCCCGCCGGATCGCCGAGCTCGCGCGCGGCGCGATGGTCATCGTCGACACGCCGGCGATCAGCCTGCGCGACGCCGCCGGCATCGCCGCGCTGGCTGCCGACCTCGAGGCGCTCGACCTCGACGAGATCCACCTCGCGCTGCCGGCGACGCTGAGCGCCGCGGCCGCCGCCGAGCTGGCGCGCGCGCTGGAAGGCGTCGGCCTGACCCACGTCGCGCTCACGCGCACCGACGAGACGGAGCATCCCGGCGCGCCAATCGGCTTCTGCATCACGTCCGGCGGGCCGATCTCCTACCTGTGCGGGCGCGACGCCGTCGAGCCCGCCGATCCGGTCACCCTCGCCCAGCGCCTCCTGCCATGAGCCCCCGTCCCCGCCGCGCCCAGTCCGTCACCATCCACTTCGGCGACGCCGCCGAAGGGGCGGAGCTGTCGGCCCGCGTGGACGCCGCCGACGACGACGAGATGACGCTCGTGCTGGCCCAGCCGCCGGAGGGCGTCGACCGCATGCGCGACCGCCCGGCGGTCATCGAGTACAAGACGCCGCGCGGCGTCTACCGCCTCTCCGGCGAGATCGCCGGGACGGGCGACGGCCCCGAGGTGCTGCGCGTGCGCCGCGACGGCCACGACGACGTCATCCAGCGGCGCGACTTCGTGCGCGTCGAGGCGAGCGTCCCCCTGCGCGTCACGATCACCGACCCGGTGCGCGGCGCCGCGCGCACCACGACGCTCGACCTCTCCGGCGGCGGGCTGCTCGTCTCGGACCCGATCGGGATCCCGCCCGGGACGGAGGTCGACATCGAGCTCACGCTCGTGCCCGGCGAGCCGCCGATCGTCGCCGCCGGCCGCGTCGTCCGCGAGGTCGCCCACGACGCCAAGGGCGTCCAGATCGAGCACATCTCGCGCGGCGACCGCGAGCGGCTCGTCCGCTTCGTCACCGAGCGCGAGCGCATGGCCATGAAGCTCGCGAAGGGGCGCTGAAACGGCCGTGGAGCTCGAGATGCGCCTGTCCGAGCACCCGCGCGCCCGCGCGGGGATCCGCCGCGCCAAGGGCGCGGCCGGCCTCGGCGCCTTCCTGCTCGTCGCCCTGCTCGCGCTGCGCGCCAACCTGCCGGCGCCCGACGCCGCGGGTCGCGCGCTCATCGCCGGCGTCATCGCCTACTTCGTCGGCTGGCGGGTCGCCGTCACCGTCTGGAAGCAGATCGCGCTCGCCGAGCTCGAAGCCGCGAGGCGCCGCCGCGAGGCGCGCCTGGCGTCGCTCGAAGCCGCGGTCGACCAGGCCTAGCCTGACCCGCCGTGGAGCCGATCCAGCGCATCGTCGGCCCGCGCGAGACGCTCGACGGCGTCGCGGCGGCGCATCGCCTCGCGCCGGTCGCCCGCGACGAGCGGCCGCCGGACCGCGAGCGCCGCCGGCCCAGGCCCCACGCGCGTCCGCGCCCCGAGCCGCCCGCCGACGGCCGCCCGCACATCGACGTGCAGGCCTGAGCGAACTCCGCGCTCAAGTCGCCCGGCGCGGGGCCGACTACTCCGTCTGTAAGAGGGCGACAGGGAGTCGCCCGGCCTCACCTCGATCATCAAGGAGAGATGATTCATGGGCCTTCGCATCCAGAACAACGTCGAGGCGTTCAACGCGCATCGGCAGCTCAACAACACGGCCTCCAAGGCCGCCAGCGCGATGGAGAAGCTGTCCTCGGGCTACCGCATCAACCGTGCCGCCGATGACGCGGCCGGCCTCGCCATCAGCGAGAAGATGCGCGGCCAGATCGGCGGCCTGGCGCAGGCGCAGCGCAACGCGCAGGACGGCATCTCGCTCGTCCAGACCGCGGAAGGC
>DASVQH010000017.1:0-1941 GCA_036389195.1 Solirubrobacteraceae bacterium | reverse complement strand
GATCGCCGCCTACGGGCCGACCGCGCTGACCGGCGTGACCGACTGGGCCGACACCGAGCCCGGCAACGACCCGGTGCGCCGGGTGGGGCTCCTGCACGCGGGCTCGAACTCCGTGGCGCTCGCGCTCTACACTGCCTCGCTGCGTGCGCGGCGGCGCGGCGATCGCGGGCGCGGCGTCGCGCTCGGTCTCGCCGGCGCCGGCGTCCTCACCGCGGGCGGCTTCCTCGGCGGCCACCTGTCCTACGCGCACGGCGTCGGGGTCGACCAGACGGCGTTCGACCCCGGCTCGACCGAGTGGACGGACGCGCTCGCCGTGAGCGAGGTGCGCGAGGGCGAGCCGGTCGCCGCGCAGGCCGGCGACGCCCCGGTGCTGCTCTACCGCTCCCAGGGGACGATCGCGGCCATCCACGACCGCTGCTCGCACCGCGGCTGCTCGCTGGCCGGCGGCGAGGTCGAGGCCGGCGTGGTCGAGTGCCCGTGCCACGGCAGCCGCTTCCGGCTCTCCGACGGGCAGCTCGTCCGCGGCCCGGCGACGGTGCCCCAGCCCGCCTTCGACGCCCGCGAGCGCGACGGCCGCGTGGAGGTGCGCCGCAGGACGTAGACCGCGCGAGGCCGGATACCGGTCGGCCGCGGCGCGGGATACCTTTCGCCCATGGCTCGCGGCGCCACGAGGATCGAGGTCTGCGGCCGGCTGCACGTCGAGTGGGAGGGAGAGCCGGTCGAGCCGCGCGGGCGCCAGGCGCGGATCCTGCTCGCCTACCTCGTCCTGCACCGCCACCGGCCGGTCCGGCGCGACGAGCTCGTCGCCGCGGTGTGGCCGGGCGACGCGCGCGCCGGCGTCGAGGCCCACCTCGCGCCGCTGCTGTCGCGGCTGCGCAAGACGCTCGGCGCGGACCGGCTGGCCGGGCGCGACGAGCTCACGCTGATCCTGCCCGAGGGCGCGGAGGTCGACTGGGACATCCTCCAGCGCGACGTCGAACGTGCGCGGCGCGAGGCGGCCGGCGGCGACGCGGCCGCGGGCTGGGACGCCGCGTCGGCTGCCGTCACGGTCGCCGACCGCGGCTTCCTGGCCGGCCTGGAGGCCCCGTGGATCGAGGAGCTGCGAACGGACCTGGCCGACCTGCGCGTGGAGGCGCTGGTCCTGCAGGCCCGCCTCGGGGTCGCGCTCGGCGGCGCGCAGCTGGCGCCGGCCGAGCGGGCGGCGCGCGCGGCCGTCGAGGGCGCGCCGTTCCGCGAGTCCGCCCGCGCGGCGCTGATCGAGGTCCTGCGCGCGCAGGGCAACATCGCCGAAGCGGTGCGCGCCTACGAGGAGCTGCGCGTGCTCCTGCGCGAGGAGCTCGGGACGCCGCCCGGCCCGGAGCTCGTGGCGCTCTACGAGACGCTCCTCGCCACCGAAGGGGTCAGACCCCTTCCTTCAGCGAATGAAGCGAGGGGTCAGACCCCTCCTGCCGGGCGGGCGCCGGGCCTGCCGGACCTGGTCGAGCGCGAGCGCGAGCTGCACGAGCTCGGCGTGCTGCTGGCCGAGGCGCAGTCCGGCCAGGGGCGGGTGGCGCTCGTCGAGGGGCCGGCCGGCGTCGGCAAGACGCGGCTGATGGCCGAGGGGCGCCGGCGCGCCGCCAACGCGGGCGTGCTGGCCCTGGCCGCGCGCGCCGGCGAGCTCGAGCGCGACTTCCCGTTCGGCGTCGTGCGCCAGCTGTTCGAGGGCGAGCTGACCGAACCCGACCGGCGGGCGGCCCTGCTGGCCGGCGCGGCCGCGCCGGCCGCGCCCGTCTTCGGCGCCGCCGATCCCGAGGGGGCGGGCGCGGACTCCTCGTTCGCCGTCCTGCACGGGCTGTTCTGGCTCGTGCTCAACCTCGCCAACGAGCGGCCGCTGCTGCTGGCGGTCGACGACCTGCAGTGGTGCGACCGGCCGTCCCTGCGATTCCTCGCCTACCTCCTGCG
>DASVQH010000016.1:0-19009 GCA_036389195.1 Solirubrobacteraceae bacterium | reverse complement strand
GATCCTGCGGCTGCTCTTGCGGCTCGACGCCTGAACCCGGGCACCGCTGCTACATATGACGGATGGTGTTGCACGAACCGCTGGCGGTCCGAGCGGCCGTCCTCCGGGAGATGGGGCGCCCGAGGCCGTACGCGGAGACCCGCCCGTTGGAAATCGCGGACCTCCGCCTTGATCCGCCCGGCCCGAGCGAGGTGCTACTGAAGGTTCGGGCCGCCGGGCTCTGCCACTCCGACCTGTCGGTCATCAACGGCTCGCGTCCCCGCGTCATGCCGATGGTCCTCGGCCACGAGGCGGCCGGCGAGATCTTGGCCTGCGGGCGCGGCGTCACCCATGTCGAGCCGGGCGACCGCGTCGTGCTGACGTTCGTGCCCGCTTGCGGCGGCTGCGCCCCGTGTCGCGCGGACCGCGCGGCGCTCTGCGAGCCCGGCGCGGCGGCCAACACCGCTGGCACCCTGTTGACGGGCGCCCGGCGCTGGCACGATCAGTCCGGCGCCGAACTGCACCACCACCTCGGCGTCTCGGCCTTCGCCGATCACGCCGTCGTCGCTGCGAACTCCGTCGTGCGCGTCGAGCGCGACCTCCCGTTCGAGATCGCCGCGCTGTTTGGCTGCGCCGTGCTGACCGGCGTCGGCGCCGCCGTGAACGCCGCAGGACTCCGCGGGGGTGAATCGGTGGCCGTCTTCGGCCTCGGCGGCGTTGGGCTCGCCGCGATCCTCGGCGCGAAGCTGGCCGGCGCCGCCGAAGTGATCGGCATCGACGTCGTGCCCGCGAAGCTCGCCTTGGCTGAGGAGCTCGGGGCGACGGCAACGATTCTGGCCCGCGCCGCTGACCCCGTCGCAGCGGTACGGGACCTCACCCGTGGCGGAGCCGACGTCGCGATCGAGACGGCAGGACACGAAGCCGTCCTCGCCCAGGCCTATGCCGCCACTCGCCGCGGCGGGACCACCGTCACCGTCGGTCTGCCCGACCCCAGCCGCATGCTCACCATCCCCGCCGTGAGCCTCGTCGCCGAAGAACGAACGCTCCGGGGCTCCTATCTCGGCTCCGGGGTCCCCGCCCGCGACATCCCGCGCTTCATCGACTACTACCGCGCCGGCCGGCTGCCCGTCGACCGCCTGCTCACCCACCGCATCGACCTCGCTCACATCAATGAAGGCTTCGACCGGCTCGCCGACGGCCAAGGCGTCCGCCAAGCCGTCATCTTCTAATCGCGTAAGCCATGCGGAGGACCACCCCGGCGCCACGCGACGCGTCGCCGTCCCGTCCCTACGCCGAGCTACTTTGGACGACAGGCAGGAGGCGCGCGAGTGACGGCGCGACCAGTGTGCTTCGCGCGAGAAGCGATAGCTGGGCCGGCAGGGCGGCGCTGCCGCTGCTGCGGTTCCTGAGAGTGGCGTCGCAACCTGCGGATCCAGCGTCCGCGGCCGACCTTGGAGCTAGGCGGTCGAGGAGGGTCTCGATCCGTTCCCGACACCCCGGGGGTCGGCTGCTTGGTACCTGACGATAGTTCTGCGGCTGCGAAGACGGCGTCGAAACAGCCTTCTCGCAGCGGCGCGGTCGTGTCAAACTCCGTCGATCGGTGCGGCAGGGGGGTCGCGCCTCAGAGAGAGGTCCACGATGCTGAGCAGATTTCGTCGTCCTGGCCACGCGACGGTTGTCGCGTACCTGGCGTTGTTCGTGGCGTTGGGCGGCACCGGGGCGTACGCGGCCAACACGATCGGCAGCGCCGACGTCGTCGACGAGTCGCTGCTCTCTCGCGACATCAAGAACGCCGAAGTCAAGAGCGCGGACATCAACACCTACGCGGTCGGAAACAGCGAGCTGGCTCCCGACGCCGTGGGCACCGGCAAGATCGCGGCCGGCGCAGTCGGCAACACCGACCTCGGCGTCGACGCCGTCACCGGCGCGAAGGTCGCGCCTAACACGCTCACAGGCACCGATATCGCGAGCAACACCCTGACCGGCGTAGACATCGACGAGTACGCCCTCGGCATCGTCCCGGCGGCGGCGAAGGCCCCGATCGAGGGCTTTCATTACGAGGTCGAGGACTCGCCGACGTTCGACTCGACGAGTCCAAAGACGGCGGAAGCCGCATGCCCGGACGGCGAGCGTGCGATCGGGGGTGGCGCGTCCACCTACGGCGAGAACGGAGAGTTCGTCCCCCTCGCGATCCACCGGAACGGGCCGTGGGGGTACTACTCGAACTACCGATGGGTCGTCGAGGCATACGAAACGACGGCCACCAGCGCCCGCTGGGAGGTAACGGCGTGGGTCATCTGCGGGAGGGTGAACGAGAAGGGGTCTGGCTGACTCCCAGAGAGGCGGTCAGCCCGGCGACTCAGAGAGCCACGATGTGCTTGGGTTCGAAGCACGACCGGTCAGGTCGTCGCAAACGCCAGGTCGTCGTCGTGCCGGGCGGCGTCGGCGTCGGCGTCGTGCGCCGGCGGATGGTCGGGGTCAGCCACTTCAGCGAAGTCGCGGATACCAAGCCGGCGGATCGTCTGGCGCTCGTCGTCGCGCAAGGCGGCGCCGGTGTTGCGCAGCGCGAGAGCGGCGTTGATGATCGCGGCGGCGGACTGGCTGTCGTTCTCGACCATGACCGCGTAGACGCGGGGGATCGCCTCGACATCGTGGATGACCCCGCTCATCGCCTCGATCGGCGTACGGGCTTCTCGCTGGAAGCGGGTGTGGACCATGTCGTCGTGGGGGCTGACGAACGCATCGACGCACCCCGCGCGAAACAGCTCGGCGCGGTGCGGCGCGGTCTCGCCGACCAGGACGAGGTAGACGCTGTGCTCGGACATGTGTCCGCCTATCGACACCGCGACTTCATGACATGACGTCAGGCGCCGAATCAGCGCCGTTGCGCTCCTTCGGCCTCGCCTGATCGTCGTCGCGCGCCGAGTAGCAGGACGCCAAATCCGCGGCGACCTGTGTGTTTGCGGCACAAACGCCGATTACCCGGCGCGAGGAACACGGAGTTCCTCGGACGTATAAGCGGCCCACATCAAGGAGGATGCTCATGGGTCTCCGTATTCAGAACAACGTCGAGGCGTTCAACGCGCATCGGCAGCTCAACAGCACCGCCGCCAAGGCGGCCAAGGCCATGGAGAAGCTCTCCTCTGGCTACCGGATCAACCGCGCCGCCGACGACGCCGCCGGCCTCGCGATCAGCGAGAAGATGCGCGGCCAGATCGGCGGCCTGGCTCAGGCGCAGCGCAACGCGCAGGACGGCGTCTCGCTCGTGCAGACCGCCGAGGGTGCGATGGAGGACGTGCACTCGATGCTGCAGCGCGTGCGTGAGCTGAAGGTCCAGTACGACGGCGGCACCCTGTCGACCAGCGACAAGGCGGCGATCGACTCGGAGTTCACGCAGTTGAAGTCCGAGATCACGGCGGTGCGCGACAACACGGAGTTCAACGGCACCAAGCTGCTGAACGCCGCGGGCACTACGACCTTCCAGGTCGGCGCGAACTCGGGTGAGACGATCTCGGTCACCCGTGTCGACCTCGTGGGCGCGTCCGGCACCTCGGGCGTCACCAGCGCCGCTGACCTGTCGGCGGTGAGCATCGCGGCGGTCGACACGGCGATCGACAACGTGTCCAAGATCCGCGGCGACTTCGGCGCGGTCCAGAACCGCCTCGAGCACCGCCTGAACAACCTCTCCACCTACCAGGAGAACCTCGTCGCGTCCGAGAGCCGGATCCGCGACGTGGACATGGCCTCGGAGATGGTCAACTTCTCCAAGATGCAGATCCTGCAACAGGCTGGCACGAGCATGCTCGCGCAGGCCAACCAGTCCTCGCAGAGCGTCCTCTCGCTCCTCCGCTAGAGAACGTACGCAGCGAACGACGTCTCGGGCGGCCATCGCGCCGCCCGAGCGTCTCCTGGTCGATTCTCGGGCGGATTGCGGCAGTTCAGCGGACCGTCGACCGTTGCATCGTCGTCATGACGATTCCAACGTAGGCGGCGCCGAAGCGGTGCGACGCGAAGCATTACAACCGGGAAACGAGACATGGAGCGATCTCGCCGAGATCGCACGAGCCACGCCGGACGACCTGTCCGCCGCGATCGCTCACCATTTGGGTGACCGGTGCTCGCCTTCGCGAGCCCGATCCAGTGGTTGAGTCGAGGTAAACCAGTCGAGAGGACGGGCGGACGAGCCGCGCTGGCCATCGGGGCGGGACGTCGGTGCGGCAGGCTCCACTCTGCGACATCCTCCCCACACTGTCACCGATGAACCGGTCAGACTCGGAGGTCGGTCCGGTCGCCGCTCGCTACGGACCGTTGAGGCAATCGGTTGGGGCTCTTCGCGCGACGAGCCGCCCGCGCGCGAGCGACTGGGAGCGGCTGCGGCGCAGCGCCCGGGCGGATCTCCATCGCTTCGGGGCCGCGCACGGTTGTGGCAACACGCGTGGCAATCATCCATCCCGTCCGATGCATCCGCGGCGTTCAGTTCCGTGGACGGTTTCCGCTGCACCGGGCGAAAGTCGCCGCCACGGACGGTTTCCGATCAGGTTGAGGGCCTTGTGGGCTAATAGCCCGTGGAGGTTCGAGTCCTCTTCGGCGCATCGCGTGAAGAAGCCCCGCTCCGGCGGGGCTTCTTCGTTCCGGAGCCGGTCGGCTTGCCGAGGGGGCGAACATTCTGTGGCAACGGCCTCTGACAACTGGAGAACAACGGTGTTCTCCACTTGCTCTCCAGGAGGCCAGTGGCATGAGCGTGCACTACGAGCCCGGACGTCGGAGGTACGTTGTCCGGTGGCGCGTGGACGGACGGCAGCGCATCCGCCGCTTCGACACGGTCGCGGACGCAGAGGCGTTCGAGACCGTCCGGACGAGGGCGCGGGAGACGGCCACGCCGGTGGGCGAGGTCGACCCGACTGCTCGGGGCGCCGGCATCTACCCGTACTCGACGAAGGCAGGGATTCGCTTCCGCTTCGTCTTCCGGCAGTCCGACGGGCAGCTCTCAGGCCGGCGAGGCGTCACGAGCCGCCGCGCTGCGGCGACGGCCCGCCGGCGCCTCCTGGAGGCGATCGATCGAGGTGAGAGCAAGGTCGCCCGCGAGACGTTCGGGGAGTCTGGGCGGCCCTGACCGAGGAGAAGCGTCGCTACCTGACGCCGGGCGCGCACCAGGACCTCGTCAACCATGGCTGTAAGCGCCTCCTCTCCTACTTTGCCGAGCTGCGATCTCCGACGTAGACGAGTCAGTCGTGCGTGAGTGGCTCGCGGGGATGGTCGACCTCGTCGAAGCCGGCGAGACTCGCGCCGAAGACGGTCAACAACGCCCGCACGTGTCTATCAGTCGCGCTCAGGGAGGCAACCCGCCGCGGCCTCCTCTCTCGCAACCCCTGCGACGCGGTGCGCCAGCTCCCGATCGCCCGCACGGAGTTCGACTACCTACGGCTTCCCGAGATCGCCCGTACCTCGACGCGTGCCCCGACAACTTCCGCCCCCTGGCGCAGTTCCTCATCGGGACCGGAGCTCGGATCTCCGAGGCGCTCGCGGTTCGAGTGGCCGACGTCGAGCTCGACCAGGGCGTCGTGCGCATCTACCGCCAGCGAGCGGCGACGGCGTCCGGGACAGCGGCGACTAAGGGCAAGCGGTTCCGCTCCGTTCAAGTTGGCCCTGCTCTGGCGACGACCCTCCGCGAGCTCTCGGCAGGCCGCGAAGGAGGAGCCTGGCTGTTCGTGTGCCCCGTCCCGAGACGCGGGCGCTACGCGCATCGCGTCAGCCCAACCCCGCCCAGCCGGCACGGTCCACGGCTGGCACGAGGCGGCCCTGCAGGACGCAGGGCTCAGGGACATGCCGCTTCACGCGCTTCGTCACACGGCCGCTGCGGCGTGGCTCACAACCGGGCACCCGCTGATCTTCGTGCAGCGCCAGCTGGGCCACCGCTCGATTACGACGACCGAGGAGCACTACGCACACCTCGAAGCGTCGTTCCTGGCCAGCGCTGCCGCGGACACAGAAACGGCGATCGCCGCCGCGAGACGAGACGTTCAGTGACTGGTGCCGGACGCACGGCTCGGCGGTCAGACAGCGAGGGTGGTCTGAGCGCCTGACGCATCCGGGGCCGAACCGGACTTCCGCACCGTCCCGGTGGGACGCTGGCTAGTAGTCCGCGGCGTCTCGGCTGGCGTCCATCCGCGTCGCGCTTCCTCGAGCCACGCGTCGAGATCGGCCTTGACGAAGCGGAGCGGCCCTTCGGCGCCGCCGAGCCGGATCGACGGGATGCGACCGTCCTTCGCGGCCGCGTGCAGCCACGAGCGTGGAACGCCGAGCTGACGCGCCACGTCACTCGGTCGCAGAAGATCGTCGCTCATGACTCTATAGCCGCTGAGCAGACCGTCGGAGCAATCGATCCGACGCCAGCCTCCGCGTGACCGAGCCACCTCCGACCGCCCTCCGCGTCCCTCCCTGAACCGCCCGTGAGGACCACCGGCCAACGAGACGGACGCATTTGCACTTCGTGCAGAAAGAGCCTTGGGCCGGTGTGGTGTCCGGTGCTGGTCGGAAGCTTGGGCGCGGCGGGTTGACCCGGCATTTGCATGTCGCCGCTGTTGTGGCTGACCTTCAAATCGGTTCTGTCGCCCGCCGCGTTCAGGGAGTTGGCGTGACCTGATAGGAGCGTGGCGAGGTACGTGCCTCAACGACGTGCTGTCCGCCGGCGATCCGGGGCTCTCGACCGACAGGAGGACAGGCAAGGTGATCGTCATTGGGATCGACGTGCATAAGCGCAGCCACACCGCCGCGGCCGTCGACGCAGCGACCGGCCGGCCGCGGGGCGAGGCGACCGTCGAAGCCAACGACTTCGGCCATCAGAAGCTGCTGCAGTTCGCCGAACGGCTCGACGCGGAGCGACTGTGGGCGATCGAAGATCGCCGGCATCTCTCCCGGCGCCTGGAGGCGGCGCTGCTGCGCGCCGGGGAGCGGGTCATGCGGGTATCGCCCAAGCTGATGGCCGGTGCGCGGAAGTCCGCCCGGACGTTCGGCAATAGCGACCCGATCGACGCCCTGGCCGTCGCCCGGGCGGCGCTCAGAGAGCCCAATCTGCCGGTCGCGCGGCTCGCTGGCCCGGAGCGCGACATCGCGTTGCTCGTCGACTACCGCGCGAATCTCGTCGTCGAGCGCAGCCGGATGCAGTGCCGGCTGCGCCGGATGCTCCATGAGCTCGACCCGACTCTCGACCCGCTCGCGCGCAGCCTCGGCACCGCGAACGTTCTCGCCCGCCTCACCCGCCGCCTCAAGACCCTCGAGCCGTCGATCACGCTGCGACTCGCCCGCGACCTAATCGCCCGGATCCGTGACCTCAACACCGACATCCGACAGCTCGAGCGCGACCTCGCACCGCTCGTCCGCCGCCATGCCGGACCGCTGCTCGCGGTCCCTGGGATCGGGATCCTCAAGGCCGCACGCATCCTCGCCGAAGTCGCCGACATCACCTGCTTCGCCAGCGACGCGCAGCTGGCGCTCTACGCCGGCGTCGCGCCGCTGCCGGCCTCGTCGGGCCCCACCCAACGCCACCGGCTCAACCGCACCGGCAACCGCCAGCTCAACAACGCGCTGCACATCATCGCGATCACGCGGGCCCGCAGCTACGCGCCGGCCCGCGAGTACATCGCCCGCCGCCGCGCCGAAGGCAAAAGCGGCCGCGAAGCCCTGCGTGCGCTCAAGCGTCACCTCGCCCGACTGCTCTTCCGGCTACTCAAGACCACCGCCGCACAGCAGCGCTCGACCCCCGTCTTCATCGCCCCGCTTGCGCCCTGCCAGACATAGGAGTAACCAAGGGTGCCGGTCGGCAGCCCGGAAGCATCGGGACTTCGCGGCTGACCGCCGCAGGCAAGCCTCTGCGTTACTGACCAGACCAGCGTCTGTCGGACTTCGACAGGGTCGCGGCGGCGCCTGGCTAACCAGCGCGGCATGGCCGGGAACAGTGCTAACTAGCTCTGGCCACTGCGTCAGACGAGCGAAGTCCTGCTGCTCCGGTGCTCCAGCCGATCAGGACCCTCGTGACCACTTCATCCGCAGGGATGCCTCGCCCTTGCCCTTCGCAATGAACCAGACACGGCCCTCGAGGCCGACGGTTAGGTCGAGTTCCAGTGACTCAAGCCGGAGTCCGTCGCCAGGAACCGGAGAGGTCACGACGGGCGAAAGCGCGTCGCGTATTTCCTCAAGTTGGCCGCGCAAATCCTCGAGATTGACGCTTCCAGTCGCCATGTCCTCGCCCTGCAAAAGGGACTCGCGCTGGGACAGATCGACTACGTCGAAGTTAGTGGACACGCTCGCCGTTCCCTCTTGCGTTGAGTTGCCCTCGCGGGCCCGATCGCATCAGTCCTTAGAGCAGTGTAGGTTGCGCGCCAACCTATCCGATATGTCCGTCATGTCCACCAGTCCCACGGTCCAGCCGCTTCGCGTCCTACTCGAGGTAATCCCAGGCGAATCTCTACTCGCTGCGATGGACGAGGACGCAGATCTGGCGGGCAACCCACACGCAGCTGAACATCTTTCGCGGGCGGGGCTCGTAGTCGATTCCGAGTGGCCCTCACTCGGGATAAGTGCAGCTCATCGCACGGTGACGACCATGGCGCTCGCGGGACGGCCGCGTTTCGACCGACTGCGCGACGCCGTGAGTAGGGTCGGGGAGGCGCTCCCTTTCGATGTTCCGGTCCCCGGCGGTGGCCCTAGATCGGTCTTATTCCGCGGTGAGCTACCACCTGGCGATAGCGCCCGAGAAGCCCTCGACGCGGTGCAAGAGCATGCGAGGGTCGTCCGGGTATACGCGGATCCGCCGATCGCGCTATGCGCTTGTCGCCGCCCTCGAGACCCCGCCTATGGCACCGTCGAGGATGTCGCGCGGCTTCTGGATGTCGAGCGACTGCATCGGTCGGGCTTAGACGGCAGGGACGTGTCCGTGGTGCTCGTAGACGCAGGAATCAACCTGGACTTCCTGCATGAGCGGGCTCGGCCACACCCATTCGACGAGTCGCTCAGCTGCGCGGCCGGAGATTCAGGTGCCACGCCGGGCTCCTTCCCGGTCGGGCACGGCACCATGGCAGCTTTTCAGATCGGTATTGGAGCGCCCCGCGCGACCCTCGTCGATCACGCCGTTGTCCTGGCGCCCTCAGGCGACCCCGATGACGAACCACGGATTGCTGCATGGCTGTCCGACATTGCGCCCGGGTACGCATCCCTTCGCGACCATCTAAAAGGGCTCGAACCCGCGGCGCGTCGCCTCGTCGTCTCCAACAGCTGGGCGCTCATTAATCCGGCGTGGGACTTCCCAGCTGGACCGCGAAACTACTCGAGCAATCCGCAACATCCGTTCCTCCGTCTCGTTCGTGAGTTAGTGGATCTGGGTGCAGACGTTCTCTTTGCGGCCGGGAACTGCGGCGAGCCGTTCCCCGTGGCAGGGTGCGGCTTCGATTTCCAGCCGATCTGCGGAGCGAACTCGCTTCCAGAGGTCATCACCGTGGGCGGTGTCGACATCGATGGCCTACGTGTGGGCTACTCGTCTCAAGGGCCTGGTCGGCTTGAGCTCCAGAAGCCAGACATCTGCGGCTACACGCATTACCAGGGTTCCCGCGCGGTGCCGCGCGCGGATTGGGGAACTTCGGCCGCATGCCCCCAGGTCGCTGGTATCGTCGCCGCGGTGCGATCGAAGCGCAACAGCGCCGAGCTTAGTCCCAACGATCTGCACGCAGCACTCACGGCCTCCGCTCGACGCACCAGGGACGAGTTCAGTCCCGATGTCGGCTGGGGCATTGTTGACGCCGCCGCGCTACTCGAACGGCTCGGGCTTTAAAGTCGGGTGCAGGGATGCCGATCATCGTGGCGAACAGCCCGCAAGGCGCTAAGCGGCTTGCTGTGGCACTCCCGGGCAGGGACAACATCTCTTCGGCCGCGGTGCTAGCGGCCGCGACAATCGGGCATTAGGATCGAGGTAAGGCACATGCACAAGGTCATCCTTCAGCTTCAGCTTGATCCCGACGACAGGTCCATCAAGGCTATTCGTCGGAAGCTCCGGTTGGCCGCTAGCCAAATCGATCGGAAATTCGGCATTCAGCCTGTCCGTCCAGAGGAACGCCTTTACGCCGTCCGAGTCGATGCAGACGTCGCCGAAAGGGTTCACGGCGAGAATCGGTCGCACGACACGACGACGCCCGACTCCGACGACGTGCCCGTCGCCCTCGTGCACTGAAGCGGACGAGGACTTCCGCCCAGAACAGACGCGAGAGTCCTGTTTGGCCGTACGCTCCGATCGGGCCCCAGCGGCCTGGTCCGCGTGTAGGCGGCGGACGGCGAACTTACCTTTCTCGTGCCGTTGTCGGCGTAGTCGTCTGTCGCAGGGCCGAACCCGGCCCGGCAGATCAAGCCGCCTCGTGGCGGTACTGCGCGGGAGCGAAGACCAACTCAGCGATCTGGCCCGCGATCTCTTCAACGGTGCTGTCGGCCGTACGGAGAGCGACCTTGTCGGCCAAAGACGGGCTGTGGCCAATCACCTCGTCCTTGGAGACGTTATGCCAGAGCGGGAGGATGACCTTGGTCCCGTGATGCATCTCCAGTGACACGAGGCCATCTAGCTCATACTGCGGGCAGTTCTTGGCGAAGAACGCCGGCGAGAGCACGACTACACCGAACCGGCTGCGTGCGACGCCAGCGTCAATCTTGCGTCGCAAGCTGTCCCCCAGGCGCATCTCGAACT
Source organism: Solirubrobacteraceae bacterium (assembly GCA_036389195.1). Lineage (GTDB taxonomy): Bacteria > Actinomycetota > Thermoleophilia > Solirubrobacterales > Solirubrobacteraceae > JACCYI01. The sequence goes on along the minus strand of DASVQH010000016.1, from coordinate 8,307 downwards.
CGTCGAACCAGACTCGAACCCCGCGCTCCTGCAACGCGTGCGCGAGGGGCCTCACGAACGAGTCCTTGTCCTCGGTGGCGTGCGAGACAAACACATCGAAGTCGCGCTCGTCAGTCTCCATTGCAGCCAGCTCGTCGGCAATCTGTGAGAGGTCTGGTGCGGCCTTGGAACGGAGCGCCGGAAGTGGCCGAGGCAGGACGCTGATCGAAGCGTTGACACGCCCGCGGAGGCCGCGCATGTCCACGACGGCGTACCAGTGCCCCGTACTCGGGATGGCTAGGCGAACCCGTGACCGCTTGGCCAGGCCGCCAACGTACCGGAACTCCGCGCCCCGCTTATAGCGACCATAGTTGCTCGAGTCGAGAGCATCACGTTCGCGGCGCTACCGCGCAACGAAAACTCAATGAGCGTTCCGCGCCGCTGCTGACGAAGGTCTTTGACGATGTAAACCACAGCACCTCCAGAAGACGCCCGCCGGCGGACGACAAAGGAGGTCCTTGCGCGGTGACCCAAGGGCTCGTGGCAACAACCCTGGCAACATCCATGCCGTCCGATGCGTCCACGGTGTGCTCCACCGAAGACACATTTGGCTCTAGAACGCGACCAAGACGCAAAGAACAGTCCCTCGCTGGGTTGAGGGCCTTGTGGGCTAATAGCCCGTGGAGGTTCGAGTCCTCTTCGGCGCATCGCGAGAAGAAGCCCCGCTCCGGCGGGGTTTCTTCGTTAGCCAGCGGGTCGTCGGGGCCGACGAGCATCGGTCAAGCCGCGGGGCGGCGACCCTCAGCGCCCGTCGCGCAGCTCGTGCGCGACGAGGGCGGATACGTGAACTTGAACTCCGTCGAGCGCCTCAGGGAGCACGCCGGCGTGCGCCTCGCCCCGGCTGGATGGGACGGGGCGAGGCGGGGCGGGACCCCGCGGCGCGACGCGAAACTCGAGCCCCATCTCCGCGCGCGGCGGGCGCCCGACGCCTCGGGGCCCGCCCCTCCGAGGCTGACGCGGACCCAGAACGCCTTGACGCCAGGCCGGCGCAAGCGGACGCTGACGTCCCGCCGTGCCGTCTCAGCTTGAAGCGCTTCTCGCCGAGGCGGCGGTGCCGCTCGCCGGAGCGGAGCGAGATCCGGCCTGTGGCCCGGCCCCGTAGCTTGAAGGTCACGCGATGGTGGGTCAGCCGTCGCGGGCGGGGGGCGGACTTTGGCGTAGCTGATCGCCTCGTAGTCGGACGCGACGACCGCCACACGTAATCAGCTGGCGCTGCGAAAACGCGGTGGTCGACGAAGGTCTCCACTGGATCGTGAAGGTCCGGTTGGATGCGAACGCTGTGGCTTGAACAACGGCGTGCCGCTTTTGGTCCACGCCCGCAAGCTCTCAGAGCCACCTCCATCTCGCGCGCTCTGCGGCAGTAGGCGCCCGTCCGCAGGCTGTCCCGCAGACGGCACGACGCGAATCCTCTGTCGGAGAAGCACCTTGCGTCTCGACGAACGTCCTGAGCGCGGCAAAGTACGACTCTCCGTCCACGAGCGGAGTGACGCGATTGCCGTCCCGGAACGGGACGTTCGGCAGAAACCAGTCCTGCGGCGCCAGTGAGGACGCCATGACGTCTCCCCCAAACGTTTAGGGACAGAGGGCGGGCTTCGCGCGACTCATCGTGCACTACAGCCCAGCACATCAGTGCTGCTGCGTGCTGCTCGTTCAGTGGCAACCATACGGGAGTGTCGTCCGTAACGCAGGACTTGAGTCCGGGCCAACGGTTACACCCCGCAGCCATTTGTCCGTACTGGGGCGGCTGGCTGCAAGAATCCGATGTCGCGGATGGCTGGCGGCGTTACCGCCGCGGCCATGGACTCAGCCGTCGGTTCTTCCTGGTCCGTCATGCTCACGTGAGGGCAGCTCGCGCCGCCCGGTCGGCTTCGGCGGCCGCCGTGGCATGCGGTCCTGCCCCGGACCGCTCTGTCGGCGGGCGTTGGTGACGGCCGCCCACGCGGAGCAGCAGGCGATGGACGACTCAACCTCAGCGGAAGCGTGCCCTGCCGCCGAGGTCGTCACGTGGCGGCCGAAAGCTCGGCGGGCCCGTCGACAGCCTCGCGACCGCGCTGATCGGCGGCGCCGTCACCGGAGCCGGACTCGCTGCGGTCCAGTGGTGGGCCGCCCAGGGCGCACTCGGCGCCCGGCCGCCTGGATCAGCGCAGGCGCGTGTAGCCGGGACACCGGTTGAACCCTATCCCCCGGTCTGGCGACCGTCGTCATGGCGCGGCGACTCGCCACCGGCACCCGCGGCGAGCAGGATGAGGCGGAAGACGATCCCGCCCAGGGCCAAGGCGCCGACGATCACGAGCAGCCAGAGCTCCAGGGGGAGTCCGTCGCCTTCGGCGCGGGTCGGGTCGCCGGCGTTGGGACCGACCGCGGCGACCGACCTGACGAACCACACGACGCCCACGGACGACGCGACGGCGACGATCACGGCCAGGCACCGGATCAACCTCATGTTACTGGCGCTCGAACAGCGTCTGCCCCGGGGTCAGGAGGGTCGGGCCGAGGCCGTCCGACCGCGTGTACTTCGCGGGCGCGACGCCGTGATCGGAGAAGTAGCACGATCCGCGCTTCTTCTCCTGGTTGGAGCAGTAGGTCGCCTCGGAACCGACCGCCGGATTGATCTTGTGACTCGGCTGTGCGTAGTGCACCGGAGTGATGCTCGGACGCACGTAGTCCGCGTTGTCGAGCGGGTAGACGATGTGCGCCCAGCGGTAGCGGAAGCGGTTGGAGAGCGGCCGGCAGCCCGAGCCCACGGTGAGGGAATACTTGCCGTGCACGTCGTCGTTCGTGTAGTCGTCGGGATACGCGCACCTGAAGTTGGCCGACCAGATTCCGCGGATCCCCTCGAAGTTGTTGCTGTTGTCCGGCGCCGGGAGGAAGCCCCAAGGCGGGTATCCGAAGGACCCTCCCGTGGTGTCCCCCTGGTCCATGTCCACCTGCACCTCGTAGCCCCGCGGCATGTCGTTGCGCCGGTACCCGCGGAACCAGTAGGACCGGTTGCTGGACGACGGGAACCGGTACGCCGCGACGACCTTGTTGTACGCGACGTTTTTGTTGTCATCCTCGTCGTGACGGTACACCTTCGTGTACGTCGCCACCCGGATGCGCCGGGGGCTGTAGCTGCCCTTCCTGACACCGGTCTCGTCAGGACCGTCGGCGCCACCGTCTCCCGCAGCACGAACCGGTTCGGGCTCAGGCTCGAGCTCCGGCGCCGCGGCGGTCGGCGACGCTGTCGTCGGGGCGGTGCAGCCTTCGCCGTCCGCACTTCCCTGCGCCGTCGTGGAGCCGGACTCCAACTGACCGGCCCACGTGCTCGAGAGCTCATATGCCACGGCGGGGTCGTGGACGATAGCGACGCTCTTGATCGGCAGACCGCCGTATGCGTCGTAGATCTGCTGTCGCCGCCCAAGATCCGCCAGCTGCCGATCGATGATCGGCCGGTCGGTGTCGTTCGCCGTCGCACGAGCCGACCTGAGATAGTCGGCGAAGTCGGCCATGTCGTCGCGGATGAAGTCGTTCCACAGTCCGAGTGTCCGGTCGATGCCGCCTTCGTAGGACATCGTCAGCCCGCTGGTCGCGACGTTGTCCGAGCCCGTCGCGGTCTGCTCGATCATCCCGGCAAGTCGTGTCCCGGACGGAAGGGCTGCCGTCACCTCGTTCGCCCGCTTCGGCTGGGTGAACGTGAATGCGTCGATCTGCTGGCTCTGACCGGCGGGCCCGACATGCTTCGTCGCGTTGATGACGTTGCTACCGCGGTTCAGGTCGATCTCGCAGTCGGAGAGCGACCCGACCACGACGGTCCCAGCGGTCACCGCGCTGTCGTTGCCGGCTCCATCGGTCGCGCGCACCTCGACGCCCACGGACTCGCCGACGATGGCCGACTCGAAGGTGAAACCCGGCTCGGCGGTTTCGCGCCACGCTGACCAGTCGCCTCCAGCGCGGCGATAGCGGTACGTGAAGGTCTTAACGCCGGAGCCCGGAGACCCGTCAGCCAGCGCGGGATCGGTCGCGAGCCATTCGATGTCCGCGCTGCCGCTCTCGACGTCGTAGTCGGCTCGGAGGTTCGTCGGCTGCCTTGGCGGCGTGCGGTCGACGTAGACCGTCCACACGGGCGAGTAGGCGAGCCGGGGGGTCGGCAGCGCACGGTCCTTCGCGCTCAGCCGGTAGTGGTGGGCGCCTTCGGTCAGCGGCAGTCGGGCGTCGACCGTGGCGGCGGCGCTGTAGTCGTTCGGGCACAGTGGGTCGTTGAGGACGGTCGGCGCGGCGAACGTGTCGCGCTGTGCGCACCCGCTGCGGAAGGCGGCCCGCTCCGCCAAGACCGTGGTCCGGTCCGGCTTGAGCTCCTCCAAGCCGACGCGGGTGATGCCGGTTCCCTGGTCTTCAGCTCCCAGCGAGATGGAGTGGGTACCCCGGCCGTTGACGTAGCTGTCGCGCAGGTCGTACCACGCTCCGCGCGGCTTTGGCACCGGGTTCCAGACATCCGTCATGTACAGCTTGGTGTCGGGGCAGTACTCGCGGATGGAGCCTTCTGGCGGGGTGACAACGGTCTTCCAAAGGTGGCCGCTGTTGCACGGCGCGGTCGGATTCACGTATCCGAAGGTCGTCGTCTCGGCAACCGGTGTACCGGCGGGGTCGTACGTCGCCGAAGTCACTCGGTCGTAGACGTCGTAGACGAGCGTCGTCTTCCCGAGGTTCGTGGTGATCGCGTCGATACGTCCCGCCCCGTCGTAGCCGTACGTCGCCCAGATGGTCGAGGACTGGCGTGCTTGGGTGAGCCGGTGCGTGGTCGGGTCATAGGTGTAAGTGATCGTCTGGCCGGTATCGGTCCGAGCGGTGTCGACGTTCGCGTCGGTCCCGAAGTCGAACCTCAGGCTCGCCGGCGAGCCGGCGGGGTAGAGCGTCGACGCGCTGACCGTGCCATCGGTGGCATCCACGGTCCGGTTGGTGTGGAACAGGGCGCTTGTCGCGGTGTCGTTGCGGCGCTGGATCCGCGTGACGGTGCTGACGAAGACGGGGCCGTAGGCGACCTCGTTGCCGAACTCCCAGCGTTCGCCGGTGTCGGCAGGGTCGCCGGCGTCGTCCTCGAACTGGATCGCCGCGCCGCCGGCGCCGTTCGTCGTGAGCGTCGTGTTGGAATACGTGCTCGGCGACCGATACTGGTCCGAAGGGTCGTCGGTGGCGGGGTCGTAGTCGAGGTTGCGGTGGTAGACGCCCGCGATGCCGTTGGGCCCGTCGAAGTAGTAGTCGCCAGAGCGTGGAAAGCGCTGCAGCGCGACGTTGAGCGGCCCGCTGGCGCGGCCATCGATCCCGAACTGCCGGTTGATGTGCGAGTCGCGGCTGTTGTAGAGACGGTTCGCCTGGATGGCGCTGCCGTTCGCAGGGAACGAGAAGTCGAACGACGCGAGAGCGAGATTTCCATTGCCGACGTTGACGGCCACCGACGTGTCGCGTGCGGCGCCGATCTGCTCATAGGTGTAGTTCCGCGAGCGCCCGGTCCGGAAGTACCAGTCGACCTCCATGTACGGCGTCGAGAGCGTTGAGAGGGTGTCGTGTGTCTCGTCGGTCGTCTTCAGCAGCACGCCGTAGCGCGTTTCATCACCGTCCTTCCACGCCTGCGCGAGCCGTGTCATCGGGAAGCGCACCTGCTGCCCGATCGTGGTGAGCGTCGCGCGGCCCTCGGGGGCGGGACGCTGGCTCACGGTCGTCGACAGGCCGCCGTCCCACGGCACGCCAGGACGCGCCTCGTTCCACGATGCGTAGTCCGTCCAAACTCGATCGAGCGGCAGCAGCTCCGCCTGCTTCGCTGCGGAGTCCTCCCGGTCATGGAAGGTCGTCACCAGGTTGGCTTCGCGCACCAGGGCGTGCGCGGGAATCTGAGCCAAGCTGAAGTTCGCGATGGTGCGATGCGCATGGCCACCGAGGTCGCGTCCGACAATGATGTTCGATCCCGCCGCGCAATCGCTGATGTTCGACATGTGCCCATCTTCGAGCTGGCACACCGCGGTGTTGGCCACCGGCGTCGTCGTCGGATCGACGTCCACCGGATACTGCCGATCCGGCGAATCAAGCCACGTGCGGCTTACCTTAAGCCGCAGCACGCGCTTGCCGGATTCCTCCACGAGCCGATAGCGCGCGTCTGCCGAGTACGTGCCGGCGGCGTCGCGCATCCACGGCGCCGCGATCCGGAACCTCCTGCGCCCGTGGGCGTCGACGAACTCGACGGCGCCCGAATCCTCGAGACGCGGGGTGAGACCCGGCGACGAGCTCAGATCGAAGTCATACGTGTCGGGAGCGTCGGACGAGGCGAGCGTCAGCGTCTCCTTGACCATCCGACCGACCGCCTCGTAGCTCACCGAGACGTGCGGCAGGGCATCCTCGAACGTCGCCGTCGCACCGTCCACGTCGGCGACGGCCGCTGCCCCCTGCAGCTCGAATCCAACCGAGTGATCGCCGGTCTCGACCCCCACCGGCCCGTCACCCAGGTTGGACGGAATCCGCACCGCCACGTCGTTGGCGCGAGTCGTGAACCCGTCTCGGTCGTGGACGAGCCTGTTGTCGATCGGCGTCCAGTCGCCGCCGCCGTCGCGGAAATTGATCGCCGACAGGAACTCTTGCGTCCGGAACGAGCCGTCGGACAGCTCGAGCGTCCGTGACGTCGCCGTACGATCCTCTTCAACTTCTCCGACGGGCCTCGGCGGCCCCTCGGACAGCGGTGCCAGGGGGGCTGGATCATCGCCCGATGCGACCGTCGCGCCGGCGAACGCTGCGATCGCGACGACGATCGACACGCTGGCGCAGGCTCCGCGCCAAGCCCCCAATCGGTAGGCCACTCGCTGCCACAGTCGTTCGGGAACCATCTGACTCGCCACTGCTCCTCGTTGGTAGGAGCCCGAGGACGACGTCCCGGCGGATCGCGGCAACTTAGACCGAAAACGGCGATTGGTCAGCGTTCTGGACGAATGTCGTATGGTTGGAGACGCTGATCGCTGAAGGCGCGGCCATGGGTCCTTGCCGCGGCCCCCGTGGCGCGCGGCCACTTCGTACGTCCGTCCGCGATCGGCCGGCGCGGCGTCCGCAAGGCGCCCGTCCGGTCGATGAACCATCTGGGCGTGGCCATCCACGAATGGGCAACCCGTACCGCGAGGGCGGGGCGCAAATGACCTGGACCTCCCTGAGGTCGCAGGCTGCCGAAAGGATCCACCTGATGGGCACCAAGACGCGCCTCGGCGCACTGACCGTCACCGCGCTCCTCGCCCTCCCGGCCTCCGCGCTGGCCGCCGACGTCGATCGCGACGGGATGCCGGACACCTGGGAGCAGGCCAACGGGCTCTCCGTGGGGTCCAACGACGCGCGCTACGACCGCGACAGCGACGGGCTGCGCAACCTCACCGAGTACCGTGCGAACACCCGTCCCCGCGTCAGGGACTCCGACGGAGACGGGCTGCTCGACGGTCGTGAGGACTCCGACGGCGACCGGCTGCGCAACGGGTTCGAGCAGACCGCGCGCACGAACCCCGGGCAGCAGGACTCCGACGGCGACGGCCTTGCCGACCCGTCGGAGGACACCGAAGGCGACGGGCTGGAGAACGGCACCGAGCAGGACGCGCGGACCAGCCCGATCAGCCGGAACACGGACGGCGACTGCATCGCCGACGCCGACGAGGACGGCGACCGCGACGGGCTCGAGAACGACACCGAGCAGGACGCCGGCACGCGCGCCGACGCGGTCGACTCCGACCGCGACGGCGTCAGGGACGGCGCCGAGGACGCCGACGGCGACAGCCTCGAGAACGCCACCGAGCAGGACGCCGGCCTGGACCCGGGAGACACCGACTCCGACGACGACACCGTCGCCGACGGCCAGGAGGACGCGGACGGCGACGGCGTCAGCAACACGGCCGAGGAGGACACCGGCGGTGACGTCGACGACGACCAGGGTGAGCAGGGCGAGGACGACGCCGACCTGTGCGAGGACGGAGACGACGACAGCCAGGCCTGATACCGCAGAGCGTTTCACCACCCGTTCACCGCGGACGGGCGGCCCGGCAGCACCCTGGCGAGGTGCACCGAATCGCCCTCTCCCTCGTCGCCGCCGGCACGCTGTCCGGCTGCGGCACCGCGGACCGCCACGCGCCCTCCCCCCCGCCCACCGCGCCGCAGCCGGCCCGCGCCCCCGCGCCGGTCGCCGCCGGCACGCTCAGCCACATCGAGGACACACGGGAGGCCAGGCAGCGGCTCGCCTTCGTGAACCTCAAGCGGCTGCGCGCGACGGAGCTG
>DASVQH010000015.1:0-4998 GCA_036389195.1 Solirubrobacteraceae bacterium | reverse complement strand
AGGACGCGACCGGATCGGGCATCGCGCCGCTTGTCGAGGTCGCGCTCGCCGGCCTGCGCGGCCGCGAGGCCGAGGCGTCCGTGCTGATCGACCGGATGGTCGCCCACGCGACCCCGCTCGGCCAGGGCGCCGCCGTCGGCTACGCGCTGTGGGCGCGCGCCGTGCTCATGAACGGGCTCGGCCGCTACGACGAGGCGCTCGCCGCGGCCGTGGCGGCGAGCGAGGAGACGCCGGAGCTGTTCGTCGCCCGGTGGGGCCTCTGCGAGCTCATCGAGGCCGCCGCCCGGACGCACGACCGCGATCGCGCCCGCGAGGCGCTGGCCCGGCTCGACGAGCCGACGGCGGCAGCCCCGACCGACTGGGCGCTCGGCGTCCGCGCGCGGGCGGCCGCCCTCGTCGCGGAGGGCGCCGGCGCCGAGCCCGCGTACCGCGAGGCCGTCGAGCGGCTCGCGCGCACCCGCCTGCGCCCCGACCTCGCGCGGGCGCACCTGGTCTACGGCGAGTGGCTGCGCCGCCACCGGCGCCGGCTCGAGGCGCGCGAGCAGCTGCGCGCGGCGCACGAGCAGTTCCTGGCGATCGGCATGGAGGCGTTCGCCGAGCGGACGCGAGCGGAGCTGGCGGCCACCGGTCTCACGGTGCGCCGTCCGACCGACGACGCGCGCGACGACCTGACGCCGCAGGAGCGCCAGATCGCGCGGCTGGCGCGCGACGGGCGCTCGAACGCCCAGATCGGCGCGCAGCTCTTCCTCAGCCCCCGCACCGTCGAGTGGCACCTGCGCAACGTGTTCTCGAAGCTCGGCGTCCGCTCGCGCCGCGACCTGGCCGAGGCGCTCGCCCGCGGCTAGGCCGCCTCAGTCGCCCTGGTACCGCTGCTCCCGCCACGGGTCGCCGTAGTCGTGGTAGCCGTACCGCTCCCAGAAGCCGGGCTCGTCCTCCGCGGTCAGGCGGATCCCCCGCACCCACTTCGCGCTCTTCCAGAAGTACAGGTGGGGGACGAGCATGCGCGCCGGCCCGCCGTGCTGCGGAGCGAGCGGCTCGCCGCCGTAGCCGAACGCGATCCACGCCTTGCCGCCGGTGATGTCCGCGAGCGGCAGGTTGGTCGTGTAGCCGCCGTCCGCGAACTGGACGCTGTGCGCCGCGCCGGTCGTGTCGACGCCGTCGAGCAGCGTGTCGAGCGACACGCCCTCCCACCTGGTGTCGAGCTTGGTCCACTTCGTCACGCAGTGGATGTCGGCGGTGAGCTCCTCGCTCGTCAGCGCGCGCAGCTCGTCCCACGTCCAGCGCCGGGCCGGCTCGCCGTCCAGGCCGACGATCGAGAAGTCCCACTGCTCCAGCGGCGTCCGCGGCGTCGGCCCCGCGGAGAGGACCGGGAAGTCCGCGGTGACGTACTGGCCGGGCGGCACCCGGCCCGGCGGCGCGTCGGCCTGGCGGTGGCGGAACCCTCGGGAGAAGAGCGGCGGCATCGCGCTACCGCACCGACTCGAAGGCCGCGCGCAGCTCCGCCACGAACAGGTTCGGCTGCTCCCAGGCGGCGAAGTGGCCGCCCTTGTCGACCGCGTGGTAGTAGATGAGGCCCGGGTAGGCCGCCTCGGTCCAGCTGCGCGGCGCCTGGTACTGCTCGCTCGGGAAGACCGTCACGGCGACGGGGACGGTCACGCCCTTGGCGTTGAAGAAGCCGCCCTTGTACTCCCAGTACAGGCGCGACGAGGAGACCCCGGTGTTGGTCAGCCAGTAGAGCGTGATGTTGTCGAGGATCTCGTCGCGCGTCAGCTCGCCGGTCGTGCTCGACGTCCGCTCCATCGCCGCGGTGACGGCGGCGGCCGGCTGGCCGTCCGCGTCGTTGTGGTCGATCAGCCAGGCGGCGAGACCGACCGGCGAGTCGGCGATCCCGTACAGCGTCTGCGGGCGCGCCGCCATGTAGAGCGCGTAGCCGACCTGCTTGAAGGTCCGCTCGAGCTGCGCGTAGGCGCGCTGCTCGTCGGGGGCGAGGCCGGGCGGCGCCGGCTTGCCGGCCTGCAGCGCCTGGTCGACCTCGGCCGGCACGGTGGCCGGCATGTTGGTGTGGATGGCCAGCAGGCCCTCGGGGGCCTGCAGCCCCATCTGGTCGACGACGAACGCGCCCCAGTCGCCGCCCTGGGCGACGTAGCGCGCGTAGCCGAGGCGCTCCATCAGCTCCGCCCACGCGCGGGCCATCCGCTCCGGGCCCCAGCCGGTGCTCGCGGGCTTGCCCGAGAAGCCGTAGCCGGGCATCGACGGGATGACGACGTGGAACGCGTCGGCGGCGCTCCCGCCGTGCGCGGTGGGGTCGACGAGCCCCTCGATGAGCTTGACCTGCTCGAGGATCGAGCCCGGCCAGCCGTGCGCGATGACCAGCGGGAGCGCGTCCTCGTGCTCGGAGCGGACGTGGATGAAGTGGATGTCCAGCCCGTCGATCTCGGTCATGAACTGCGGGAGGGCGTTGAGCCTCGCCTCGCACGCGCGCCAGTCGTACTCCGTCGCCCAGTGCTCGGCGAGCGCCTGCAGCGGGGCGAGGCGGACGCCTTGGGAGTCGTCGGGGACGGTCTCGGCCTCCGGCCAGCGCATCGCGCGGATGCGCCGGCGCAGGTCCTCGAGGTCCTCGTCGCGGGCTTCGAAGGAGAAGGGCCGGACGGCGGCCGCGGTGTTGGTGCGGGCGACGGTGCTCATGCGGAGGTCTCCTCTCGGTGGCGCATCGGGGCGAACCCGGCGCGGACCTCTTCCGCGAAGAGCTCGGGCTGCTCCCAGGCGGCGAAGTGGCCGCCGCGGTCGACCTCGTTCCAGTGGACGAGGTTGCCGAAGGCGCGCTCGCCCCAGCTGCGCGGTGCGCGGTAGATCTCGGCCGGGAACACGGTGACCGCGACCGGCAGCTCCGGGATGTCGAACGCGTCGAACGGGCCGCCGCCGGCCTGCGTGCCCTCCCAGTACAGCCGCGAGGACGAGTCCCCGGTGTTGGTCAGCCAGTACAGCGAGATGGCGTCGAGCATCTCGTCGGGGGTGAGGACCTTCTCCGGCTCGCCGCCGGAGTCGGTCCACTCGGCGAACTTGTCGTAGTAGTACGCGGCCATCGCCACCGGCGAGTCGGCCAGGGCGTAGGCGATCGTCTGCGGGCTCTGGTTCATCATCGCGGCGTAGCCGTAGCCGTCGCGGTAGAAGTGCACGAGCCGGTCGTACGCCTCCTTCTCGCGCTCGGACAGCTCGGAAGGCGCGGGGTCGAAGTTGCGCACGTGCCGGAGGACCTCGGGCGGCACCGTCCCCGGCATATTGATGTGGATGCCCAGCAGCCCCGCGGGCGCCTGCAGGGCGAGCACCTCGGAGATGATCGCGCCCCAGTCGCCGCCCTGGGAGACGTAGTGCTCGTAGCCCAGCCGGCCCATCAGCGCGTCGAACGCGCTCGCCGTCCGGGCCGGGTTCCAGCCCGTCGCCGTCGGCTTGGCCGAGAACCCGTAGCCGGGCAGGGTGGGGAGGACCAGGTGGAACGCGTCCTCGGCGGCGCCGCCGTGCGCGGTCGGGTTCGTCAGCGGGTCGACGACCTTCAGCAGCTCGAGGATCGAGCCCGGCCAGCCGTGCGTCATGAGCAGCGGGAGGGCGTCCTCGTGCGGCGAGCGGATGTGGGCGAACTGGATGTCGAGCCCGTCGATCTCGGTGATGAACTGGGGCAGCGCGTTGAGCTTGGCCTCGCACGCGCGCCAGTCGTAGCCGTCGCCCCAGCGCTCGACGAGCGGGCGCAGCTTCGCCAGCTGCACGCCCTGGGACCGGTCGGAGACGGTCTCGGCGTCGGGCCAGCGCACCGCCTGGACGCGGCGCCGCATCTCGTCGATCTCCTCCTGCGGCACTTCGATGTGGAACGGGCGCAGCGCGGTGGCGGCGGGCGGCTGCTCGGTGCTCAGGGCCATCTGGTCTCCCTCGTCGGGGTTGCCGGCCCAGCCTCGCCGACGCGCCGTGCCCGTCGCACCCGTGCGATCCCTGGGTCGCCCCTGGTGTCGCACCCTGGTCGCGCGCAGGCCAGGGTGCTGCCCGGTGCTTCCACCGGTGCGAGCAGGCCCGGCGCCGCCGTACCGTCGCCCCATGACGACCACCAACGGCAGCCACCCGGAGCGGACTCCGCTCATGCTCATCCACGGCGCCTGGCTCTCCGCCCGCAGCTGGGAGCACTTCGCCGGCTACTTCGAGGAGCGCGGCTTCGACGTCTCGGCCCCCGAGTGGCCGCGCAAGCACGGCGACGTCGAGGAGCTGCGCGCGGGCGCCGACGAGCTCGCGGGCCTCGGCGTCGACGAGATCGTCGAGCACTACGCGCAGCGGATCGCCGCCCTCGACCAGGCGCCCGTCCTGATCGGCCACTCCTTCGGCGGGCTGATCGTCGAGCGGCTGCTCGACCGCGGCCTCGGGCGTGCGGGCGTGGCGCTGAGCCCGGCGCCGCCCAAGGGCATCCTCGTCCTGCCCTTCTCCTCGCTGAAGGCGGCCTCGCCGGCGCTCGGGCACCCGTCGAAGTGGCACGGCGTCGTGACGCTGACGCTCGAGGAGTTCACCTACGGCTTCGTCAACACGTTCTCCCCGGAGGACGCCGCCGCCGCGTACGAGCGCTACGCGGTTCCCGAGAGCGGGCAGCTGTTCTACGAGGCCGGCTTCGCGAACTTCCACCTGCACCCGTCGACCGAGGTCGACTTCTCCAACGAGGACCGCGCGCCGCTGCTCATCGTCGGCGCGACCGCCGACCACACCGTCCCGGCGTCGCTGGCCAAGAAGCAGTTCAAGAAGTACGAGGGCTCGTCGGCGCGGACGGACTACGTCGAGTTCGAGGGCCGGCCGCACATGCTCATGGCGGCCGAGGGCTGGGAGGAGGTCGCCGCCTCCGTCGACGAGTGGCTCGCGGGCGTGCTCGACGTCGCGATGAAGGCGTGAGCGCGGCGGCGGCGCACCGCGTCGTGGTGGTCGGCGCCGGGTTCGGCGGGCTGCAGGCGGCGGTCGGCCTGCGGTACGCCG
>DASVQH010000014.1:0-9689 GCA_036389195.1 Solirubrobacteraceae bacterium | reverse complement strand
GGGAGGCGCGTCGCGCTCGGGCGTGACGAGCGGGGCATCGCGGTGCCGGCCGCGGGCGGCGATCCGGACCCGGGTGAACGTCCCCGCCTCCTCGAGGTACGCGACGCCGTCACCGGTGAGCACCGGCCCGCCGGCCGTCGGGTACGGCTCCCTGGCGTCGACCGTGACGGCCTGTCCGCGGGCGGCGCCCGGCCCGAGGACGAGCAGGACCAGGACCACCGCCACGGTTGCGCGCATGGCCACCGTCAACGCGCCCGCCGCTCAGAAGTTCCGTTCACAGAACGACGAAGGGCCGCCCGGAGGCGGCCCTTCGGCACTACTCGGCCCTCGGGGCGGCTAGCGCAGCCGCACCGAGTTCACGAACCGCGAGCCCTCGATCGCGCCCGGCACGACGCCGACCACGACGACCCGCAGCGACTTGCGCTTGGCCTTCTTCAGCGCGCGCCGCGTCTTCTTGTTGAGCTTGACCGTGACCACGGCCTCGCCCTGCTTGAGCGTGACCCGCGTCCGCCCGACGCGCCGCGAGCCGAGCTTCAGCGCGCGCTGCGTGGGCCGGTCGATCCGGAGGCTCAGATCGAACGGGCAGCCGTCCGGATCCGGGCACCGGACGGTGACCCGCAGCCCGCGACGGCGGACCGTCTTGAGCCGCTGGGAGCCGATCCGGTACTGGCTCAGGCCGGCCTGGCGGGGCGTCTCGCCGGCGGGCGGGGTACCGCCGCCGTTGTTGTCGCCGCCGCCGCCGTTGCCACCGCCGTTGTTCCCGCCGTTGCCGCCGTCGCCGCTGGGCGGCTCGGGCACCGGGACGGGGGCCGTGAACACGGGCTTCTTCGGCGCACCGAGGTGCTCGAAGACGTCCTTCATGATCGCGGTCTGGCCTTCGTCGGTCGCGACCTTCTCGAGGCCGAACCCGGTGTAGACCGTCTCGTCGGTGAACGTCGCGGCGCCCTCGACGAAGGGCGCGCTCTGCGCCCGCTCCCAGCCGGTGGCCTGGCTGACCGTGCCGGGCGGCGGGCCGGGGGTGGTGAAGCCGGCGAGGTCGGTCTCGAACGACGTGTTCAGGACCTCCGCGCCGTCGGCGGTGAACACGAAGTCGTCGATCCACTCGCCCAGACCCTCCGTCGCCGGGTCCGTCGCCATCGTGATCGAGATCTCGACGTTCTTGCCGAGGTACTTCGCCGGGATGTCGGCGGCGAACTTCTTCCAGCCGCCCGAGTTGCCCGTCATGGCGTTCCAGCTGCCGCTGGTGCCCGTCGAGGTGCAGCTCGTGCCGTCCTCGCTGACCGTCTGGTAGTGCGCGAGGAACGGGTGGAGATCCTGCCACGCCGACGAGTCGGGGTTCTGCTCCGTGCAGCTGGAGCCGGTGTCCGTGCTGGTGAGCTCGTTGCCGCTCGTGTCGGCGAGCGTGTCCCAGTCGTCCTGACCCTTGGTGTGGATCTCGACGAACATGTAGTCGTAGTCCGCCTCGGTGTCGAACGAGGTGAAGAACGACAGGTTCGCCGCGGCCTTGCCGGTCAGGTCGAACTCGTGCTGGAACCGCTTGTAGGACTCGTCCGTGGTCCCGCCGGCGATGAACCAGTCACCGGTGTGCGGGTCGAACGGCGAGCCGCCCGGCCGCTGGTACGCCATGGCCTTGCCCGAGTCGGCGAACAGCGGGTACTTCGCCGGGTCGTAGATCGAGCTCGTGACGAGCAGGCTGGACGCCAGGGCGTCGTCCTGCAGGTTGAACGGGCCGGTGTCGAACGCCCCGCCGAAGCCGGTGATCGGGAACGGCTTGCCGTCCGGGTCCTCCGGGTTGTTGCCGGCACCCTGGATGTAGGTGTTGGCGCCGAGGTAGTACTGCAGGAAGTCGTCCTGCGACTGGATGCACTGCGTGCTGGTGTCGCAGTACTCCCCTTCCTCGTTCTGGAACGGGTTGTAGGCCTGCAGGGCGGCGAACTCGAAGCCCGCGTTCTCACCCGTGTAGAACAGCTTCCCGCCCTCGTTGATGAAGTCGCGGACGCGGTTCTGCGTGTCCACGGCCCGCCTGGTCATCCCGGAGCCGGGAACCTGATCGGGCTCGCGGGTGATGAGGTCGTCGCCCGTGTACCAGACGACGTGCGAGTAGTGGCTCAGCGTCCCGAAGAAGCTCGGGGCCACGCGGTCCGCCGAGATGTCGTAGACGTCGTACTGCACGCCCGCGGCATCCAGGATCTTCTTGTACTGGTCGAGGTACTGCGGCCCCTCGAGCGGCTCCGGGTTCGGCTGGACGCCGGACCAGTCCTCGTCGGCCAGCAGCAGCACCGGCTTGTCGGACTCCGACACCGCCGTGTAGGTGAAGCGCTCAGAGTCCTTGCCGCCCGCGCTCGCCCACACCTCGACCTTGTCGCCGGGGTTGGTCCCGGAGACGAAGCCGCGCATGCGGTGGTAGTAGACGTCGTCGTTGCCGTAGTAGCGCGAACCGCCGCCCCACTCGGAGGTCGGCACGGTGAGCACCTGCCCGCCGTTGATGCGGAACTTCAGCGTCACGTCGCCGAGCTTGCGCTGGGCGGTCGCCTGGATCATCTGGGGGTCGCCGAACGACTTGTCGAACTTGTCGATCGTGATCGGGCGCGCCTTGTTGCCGAGGTGCGACTCGGGCTCGGTCGGGTCGTCCGCCGACTTCGCGAGGTCGAGGATGAACGGCAGATGGCGCCGGAACTCCTCCTGGACCTCGGACTCGACGTCCTGGTAGCCGAAGCCGAGGAACGCCCCGTCGACCGCCACCGTGCCCTCCGGCGTGTACGACAGCGACTTGGCCGTGCTGTACGCCCAGTCCGTGAAGTCGCCGTTGGTGATGTAGAGACCCGCGCTGAGCTCGGGCAGGAAGCCCTCGATGCCCGGCTTGAACGGGTCACCCGCGAGCGCGGCGAAGATCTCGTTGTCCGCGGTCGGGGTGTCCTGCTGGAAGCCCTGCGGGTACAGCAGCAGCTCGGCCGCCGTGTGGTCGTTCTTCTGGAAGACCGGGTGGATCTCGCCGAAGAGCGCCTCCATCGCCTTGGTCTCCGGCTCCGAGGCGGCGCTGGGGCCGCGGTAGGTGTCGGAGGCCGGGTCGGGCGAGGAGCCCTCGTCGTCGAGGCCCCAGTGGCCGGCGAAGTTGCGGTTCGGGTCGACGCCGTCGCCGACCTCGATCGTGCCGTTGTTGTTGTTGTCGCGCAGGTTCTTGCGCCACAGGCGGTTGCCGGGCGTGAACGTGTACTCGAAGCCGTCCGGGTTGTTGATGCACACGAACCACAGCTCGTTGTTGTCGACCAGCGGCGTGACCTCGAGGCCCGCGCTCGTCGTCTTGCCGTAGTTGTCGAGGAAGTAGTCGAGCGTCCGGCGGCACGTCTCACCGGCGAGCCACTCGCGGGCGTGCTGCTGGGCGTTGTAGAGCACCGCGGGGCGGCCCGGGATGTCCTTGCCGGTGGCGCCCTTGGTGACCTGGATGCCGATGATGTCGCGGCCGCCGTAGGTCTGGCCCCACACCCGCTTGGCGGCGAGGTCGGGATGCTCCTCGACCACGCGGTCGTACTGCTCGGTGAACTGCTCCTTGTCGTCGTCCGGGACGGCGTCGTACTTCGTCCAGACGTTGTAGGACGAGTCGTCGGCGGTGTCGGTGGCCGCCTGGACGGAGACCTTGGCGGCGCGCCGCTCGTGGCTCATCTTCTTCGCCTCGACCTTGGTCTTGGCGATCTGGCCGGGCGTGCCGACGACGTCGACGTAGCCCTTGTCGCGGTCCCGGCCCTCGGTGACGTCGAACCCGGCCTTGTTCAGGGCTTGCAGGTTCTTCGCGGTTGCCTCGACGCGATACGCGTTGAGGTCGTTGGCGTCACCGAAAGCCGGTGAGGCGCCAAAGGTGAGCGCTGCGGCGACGAGGCCACAGGCTCCCCAGGTGCGTCTGCTCATGCTCCCCCTCTGGGAATGATGGATCGGCCGCCCTCCGCGACCGTGACGGCGCCGGAAGCTACTCGCTCCACAGGACGCCCGCAAGAGACTTTTGGTTAGGGGTTCTGCGTGAGGTCCGTCAGCGCACCGGTCAGCGCCGTGACGGCCACGTCGACGCCCGGATCCAGGCGCGCGTCGGCCAGCAGACCCGCGTGGATCGCTCCGTCGTAGGAGAGGATGCCGACGCTGAGGCCCTGATTGGACGGATTCAACGGCACCGCCGGATAGACCGCCGTCATCCGGATTCCGTCCATGTAGAAGGGCTGCTGCGGCCCCGGGACGTTCGAGACCACGAGGTTGAACGCGCGGACGCTGCCCATCGCGCGGACCAGGACCGAGGAGACGACGGGCGGGGCCTGGCCGGTGGCGCCGACCAGCAGCGCGCCGGCGCGGATGGCCGCCGAGCCCTTGAGCTCGCGCATCGCCGCGGCGATGGTGGCGATCCGTGCCGCCGGGTCGGGCTCGCCGATCGGGAGGTCGACGAAGACGGTCGAGATCCGGTTGCCGCCCTCGTCGCCCTCGCGGCGGATCGAGACCGGCACGAGCGCGACCGGCTCGCGGCCCCCGAGGTCGACGCCGGCCGCCGCCAGGTACTCGCGCAGCATCCCCGCCACCGCGGCCAGCAGCGCGTCGTTGACGGTCCCGCCCGCGGCCTTGCCGGCGGCCTTCAGCGGCGCCAGCGGCGCGGAGGTCAGCGCGGCCCGGCGGTTCGGGGAGATCGGGCGGTTGAGCGGCGTCATCGGCGCCTGCGGGCGAGCGCGGGTGAGCTCGGTCGCGAGCTCGGTCGCGCGCCGCACGTCCTCGGCGGCGCGGCGCGGGCTGGTGTCGAGCGCGCGCTGCGTGGAGTCGAGCACCAGTCGCTGCGCGCGCGACAGCGGCGCCGACGCCAGCGCGGTCAGCCGGCGGCGCAGGTCGGTCTCGCGCGGGCGCCATTCCTCGGGCTCCGGCAGCACGAGCGGCTCGGGCGTCGGGTCGAGCAGGACCATCCCGATCCCGACCGCGGCCAGGCCGTCGACCAGCGCGTGGTGCATCTTCGGGATCACCGCGGTGCGCCCGTCGTCGAGCCCCTCGACGACGTGCAGCTCCCACAGCGGGCGCGAGCGGTCGAGCCGGCGCGACATCTCGCGCGCGACGTAGCCGGGCAGCTCGGCGTCCCCGTCCACGCGCGCGCGGCGCAGATGCCAGTGCAGGTCGAACCCCGCGTCGTCGATCCAGGTTGGCTGCGCCAGGCCGAGCGGCGCCTCGTCGAGCTTCTGGCGGTAGCGCGGGACGAGGTGCAGCCGCTCCGCCACCCGCGCAGCCACCCGCTCGAAGGTCAGGCCGGGCTCGAAGACCAGGACCCCGGCGACCGCCATGTTGATCGGGCCGCGTTCGGCCTGGAGGGACGCACGGTCGGCCGGGGAGAGTCGGTTTTCGCCCGGCCCGATTTCGCTGGCGCTCATCGTCTGGGCGACGTCACTTGGGCGGCATCCTCAACGCCCCGTCCAACCGGATGACTTCCCCATTGAGCATCGGGTTCTCGACGATGTGGGCGACCAGGGCGCCGTACTCGTCGGGGTCGCCCAGCCGCGCCGGGTGCGGGACCCCGGCGCCGAGCGCCTCGCGCGCCGGCTCGGGCAGCGCGGCGAGCAGCGGCGTGTCGAACAGCCCGGGGGCGATCGTCATCACGCGGATGCGCGCGCTCGCCAGGTCGCGCGCGGCGGGCAGGGTCATCGAGGCGACGCCGCCCTTGGAGGCCGCGTAGGCGATCTGGCCGATCTGGCCGTCGGCGTAGGCGATCGAGGACGTGTTCACGCAGACGCCGCACTCGCCGCCGGCGTCGGGCTCGTTGCCGAGCATGGCGGCCGCGGCGAGCCGCAGGACGTTGAAGGTCCCGACGAGGTTGATCGCGATGACCTTCTCGAAGAACTCGAGCTGGTGGGGTCCGCGCTTGCCGGCGACCTTCTCGGCCCAGCCGACGCCGGCGCAGCTGACCGAGACGCGCAGTCCGCCGGGGCCGTCCGCGGCGGCCCCGACCGCGGCCTCGACCGCCGCGGGATCGGTGACGTCGCAGGTCACGAAGCGCGCCCGCGCGCCCAGCTCCGCGGCCAGCGCCTCGCCCCGCTCGGCGTTCAGGTCGGCGACGGTGACGTCGGCGCCCGCGCCGTGCAGGCGGCGGACCGTCGCCTCGCCGAGGCCGGAGGCGCCCCCGGCGACCAGTGCTCGTGCTCCCTCGATCAGCATGGCGCGGGACCGTACCGGTTCGACGGCGCGGCGCGGCCATGCCCACCGGTCGGGTAGTCTCGCGCGCGCCGTGCATCCCCAGAACCTCAAGCTGGCCGAGATCGTCGCCGCGATCGGCGGCATCCTGCTCGGCGTCTCGCTGTTCCTGAAGGCCTACGTGCCGTCGGACAACCCGAACGCGTACGTGATCAAGGAGGGGTCGCACGCGGCCGTCTCGGCGTGGGACGCGCACTCGTGGCTGCGCTGGGTCCTGCTGCTCGCCGCGCTCACGCCGCTGATCCTCACGTACATCATCCTGCGCGACCACACGTTGTCCTGGCCGCGCGGCGAGGTCACCGCGGTGGTGGGGATCTTCGCGATCGGCCTGATCGTCTACAACAGCATCCTCGACCGCCCCGGCAGTCCGTCGGGCCAGATCGGGCTGGGGATCGGCTTCTGGGGGATGTTCATCGGCGCGATCATGATCTGCGTCGGCGGCGCGATCCGCTCGGGCGAGTCCGAGCGCCGGCGCAAGCCCCCCGGCGTCCTCTAGAAGGAGGTCTGAAGGTGACCGACGCGACGACCGTCCCCGATCCCGGCGCGGCCGCGGAGATGCCGCCCGACCGCAACCTCGCGCTCGAGCTGGTCCGCGTCACGGAGGCCGCCGCCCTGTCGGCCGCCCGCTGGACCGGCCGCGGCGACAAGATCGCCGCCGACCAGGCGGCGGTCGACGGCATGCACGCCGTGCTGCACACGGTGTCGATGGACGGCGTCGTGGTCATCGGCGAGGGGGAGAAGGACGAGGCGCCGATGCTCCACAACGGCGAGCACATCGGCGACGGGACGCCGCCGCACGTCGACATCGCGGTCGACCCGCTCGAGGGCACCCGCCTCTGCGCGCTGGGCATGCCGAGCGCGCTGGCCGTCATCGCGCTGTCGGAGCGCGGGTCGATGTTCGACCCCGGCCCGTGCGTCTACATGGAGAAGATGGCCGGCGGCGAGCAGATCGCCGACCTGCTCGATCTCGACCGCCCGCTCGGCGAGACGATCGGCCTGATCGCCGAGCGCAAGGGCACCGACGTGCGCGACGTGATGGTGGTCATGCTCGACCGCCCCCGCCACCAGGAGGCGATGGAGGCCGTCCGCGAGGCCGGCGGGCGCGTGCGGCTGATCACCGACGGCGACGTCTCCGCCGCGCTGCTGGCCGTCAGCCCGAACACCGCGGTCGACCTGCTGTGGGGCATCGGCGGCACGCCCGAGGGCGTCATCTCCGCGGCCGCCATCAAGTGCCTCGGCGGCGGGCAGATCGGGCGGCTGTGGCCGCGCGACGAGGGGGAGCGCCAGGCCGCCGTCGACGCCGGTTACGACCTGCGCAAGGTCCTCACCCAGGACGACCTGATCAAGGGCGACAACGCCTTCTTCTCGGCCACCGGCGTCACCGACGGCGACGTCCTGCAGGGCGTCCGCTACGAGGGCGCCCGCGGCGCGACGACCGAGTCGCTCGTCATGCGGTCGCGCTCGGGCACCGTCCGGCGCATCCAGTCGCGCCACGACCGCTCCAAGCTGCGCGCGCTGACCGGCTACCGGCTCGGCTAGCGGTTGACCAGCCCGTAGGCGTCCAGGTACTCGCGCGCCGTCCGGCGCGGCGAGCGGCCGTCGAGGTCGACGGCCGCGTTGAGCCCCTGCATCACCGAGGTCGTCAGGTCCGCCTGCACCAGGCTCACCGCCCGTGCGAGGTCCGGGCCCGCCTTGCGGGCCAGCCCGGCGTCGAGCACCAGCATCGGGTGGTAGGCGGGGAACAGCCTGCGGTCGTCGCGCAGGACGCGGTAGCTGCCGCGGCTGAGCTGGCCGTCGGTGGTGAAGACCACGGCCACGTCGGCGTCGCCGGAGTCCAGGCGCTTGTAGCGGTCGTCGGGCGCGACGGCGGCGAACCGGCCGAACCGCAGCCCGTACCGGCGGCGCAGCCCAGGCAGGCAATCCGGGCGCGTGCGGCACTCGGGCGCTCCGGCGATGGTCATGCGAGGCGCGTGGCGGCGCAGGTCGGAGATCGTGCGGATGCCGAGCCGGTCGGCGTCCTCGACGCGCATGCCGACGCCCTGGCTGTCGTTGAGCGGCGCCGGCGGCAGCGCCGTGAGGCCGATGCGCGCGAAGCCCGCGCGCGCGTCCGCGAAGGCGTCGGGCGTGTCGCGGGGGACCTCGGCCAGCGGGACGCCGAAGAACGACGTCAGCGCGGTCGCGGTGTACTCCGGGTAGGCGCCGATGCGCCGCTCGCGCACCGCCGCGAGGTTCGTCTTCTCGTCGCCGACGTCGAGCTGCGTGGACGCGCTGTAGCCCGCCGCCTGCAGCGTCTGGGCGTAGATCTCGGCGAGCACGCGCGACTCGGTGAACTCCTTGGAGCCGACGACGATCCGGGTGGCGTCGTTGCCGGGGCGCGGGGTGATCGCCTCGCCGACCGGATCCGCGTCCACGTCGGTGGAGCCGCCGCAGCCCGCGGCGAGCAGCACGGCGAGCAGGCAGAGGAGGAGCAGCCGCGGCATCCCGGTTCGTCCGCTAGCGCCGGCGCCGCAGCCCGATCGTCAGCCCGATCCCGAAGGCCGCCACGCCGATCCCCGCCACGACGCCCCACGGGGTGTCGCCGACCGTGACCTCCTGGGCCGACTCGCCGTGGTCGACGTCGCCGGCGAAGCGCCCGACCGCCGACTCCTCGAGCTCCAGCCGGGCCAGCGAGCGCAGGAAGCCGTGCGTCACCAGCACGTGGATGCGCGACTGCGTCTGGACGTAGAACCAGCGCGCCACCCAGGTGGCGATCGCGGGGTAGAAGTTCGCGATCTCGACCTCGACGTGGACCCGGGCGTAGCCGTCCGCGTCGTCCGGGCAGCGGCGGACGTCGAGCTCCAGGTAGCCGTCGCGGTCGCGCCCGCGCTGGTCGACGAGGATCCCGCTGCGGATCCGCCAGCGCACGACGCCGCGCTCGGCGCTGAGGTCGTACTCAGGCGCGTAGAAGCTCAGCAGCACGAACGGGCGCGTGAGGAGCACGACGTAGCGGTCGGTCGGCGTGTAGGCGACGCGGATCAGGCCGAGCGTCACGCGGGAGAGGTACTTCCAGTACGTCCGCGCGAGCCGCTCGAGGTGCATGGCCGACCAGATCGAGTCGAGCTCGGCCTCGGGCATCGTGATGTCGGCGGCCTGGATCGAGCGCACCGCCCCGCGCTCGTCCATGACCGTGTGCTGCTCGGGGTCGCGGATGACCGAGTTGGCGACCGCCTGCTCCTTGCGGCGGTTCAGCAGCGCCGTCACGCCATCGCCGCCTTGACCGCCGCCTCGAAGCCCAGCGGCGCGTCGTTGATGCCCGGGGGCGGCGGCTCCTCGACCACCATCTCCGAGCGCAGCCCGTCGACCAGCGGCTGCACGAGGCCGAGCTCGGTCTGCGTCACCAGCGAGACCCAGTAGGAGGACAGGCGCGGCGTGAGGACCGGCACGCCGACGATCCGCGGGGGCCGGCGCCGGCCCTGGACGACTGCGAAGCGCTGCATCATCTCCCGGTA
>DASVQH010000013.1:0-13647 GCA_036389195.1 Solirubrobacteraceae bacterium | reverse complement strand
GCGTCGGCCATGAGCCCCGCCAGCGCGCCCTGGCGCAGGTCGCCGAGCAGCAGCCGGACCAGGAACGCCTGCTCGTCGGCGTCGGCGCGCGCGAACAGCGCCCGCACGGCCTCGCGGCGCGCGGCCTGCGAGCCGCTGCCGCCCAGCGCGCCGATCGCCGCGAACGCCGCCTCGACCTCGGCCACGGTCAGCGACGCCGCCGCGGCGGCCGGCGGCGGGTCCTTCAGCGCCGCCCAGCCGACGCCGATCTGGCGCTGCGTCAGCTCGCCCGCCCCCCAGCGCACGAGCGGGCCGAGCTCGTCCGGCGCCGCCCGGCCCAGCAGGGCGGCGAGCACCGTCACCTTCTCGGTCCGCTTGCTCGTCGCGGCGACCGCCGCCGAGGCGGCCACCACGTCTGCCAGGGTCAGCGCCACGGCGCGGACCCTAGCCGCCGGCGCGCCTCAGTTGCCGTCGACGTCCTCGACCGCCTCGCCGGCGTCGTCGGCGGCGTCGCCGGCCGCCTTGCCGGCCTTCTCGTCGGCCTTGCCGGCCTTCTTGTCGATGGTGCGGCCGGCCTTCTTGCCGTCCTTCTTCACGGCGTCGTCGGTCGCGCAGCCGGAGAGGGCGAGGAGGCCCGCCGCCGCGGCGGCGGCGAGGGCGTGGCGGAGGCGGGTGGGGGACATGGGCTGCCCGCTACCCGCCTCCCGCCCGCGCGATAAGGCGCGGGCCGCCCGCCTCAGCGCAGGCCGGCCAGCTTGATCGCGCGCCGCACGCGCTTGGGCGTGCGGCCGGTCTTCTTCGAGAGGATCGCCACGAACGTGACCTTCCCGCCGCGGACGCCGTAGACCGCCCGGTTGCCCTTCCGGCCCGCGCGGCGGATGCGCAGATGGCGGCCGATCCGGCGGGTCTTGCCGGCCAGGCGCTTGGCGCTGCGGCCCTTGCCCACGTCGGCGAAGCGGTGGTAGAAGGCGGTCGAGGCCACGAGCTGGACGCGGCCCGCCTGCGTGAGCAGCACCTTCACCTCGCCGCCGCGCGTGCCGCCGGCGCAGTAGGTCCACAGGCGCCCGGGCCGCGACTGCGGCTGGCCCGCCGAGCGCAGCAGCTGCTCCGGGTCCATGCCGAGCCGGATCTCCCCGAGGCCGCGGGTCAGGAACCGCCGCTGCGCCGCGCGGCACTCCGGGCCGTGCACGCCCTCGGCCCGCTCCCACATCTGCAGGTAGGCCTCCGAGCCGTTGAGCAGGTCGTCGGCGACCTCCTGCCCGCCGACGATGCGGACGTCCTCGATGCGGTCCGGGTACAGGCCGAAGTGGGCGGTGCCGTCCTTGTTGAGGTCCCAGGTCCGCGTGCCCGTCTTCTGGCGGTCAAGCGTGGTCGAGCCGTCGAGCGACTTGAACGGGTAGACGACCGGGTTCTTGTCGTTGCCCGGCCGCGGCGGACCCTGGGCGGCGAAGCCGTTCATGTCGGTCGACCAGCCGGTGCCGTAGAGGAAGCGCTGGTTGCGCATCGGCTTCAGGGACTTCCACTCCTCGATGAACTTCTCGGTCGTCTTGCGCGCCGGGGTGACGACGCCGCCCAGCGCGAGGATGCGGCGGTACGCGTCCGGCGTGCTCCAGCTGTGCGACGACATCACGCCGCCGTAGCCGGCGGACTCGATCACCGACAGCGCCTGGTCGCGCCCGACCACGCTCATGTGGTCCGGGTCGAAGATCATCTTCTTCTCCATCATCCGGCGGATGAGGTAGGCGCCGAGGTCGGTCAGCCCCTGGGCGTTGCAGTGCGGCGGCTCGGGATAGACCGGCGTCTGATCCGGCGGGAGGAACATCTGCACGATCGCCCCCGCGAGCGCGTCGCGGCCGACGACGCCGGGCGCCGTGGTGCTCTGCTCCTCGTCGTGGTTGTGCCCGGGGTCCGGGTTCAGGCACGTCTGCATCGCCCAGTAGTGGCCGGTCGACTTCTTGTTGGCGGTGTTGGTGAGGACGCCGGTCTGGCCCGCGTCGCCCGCCACGCCGACGAACGCGTTGTCCTCCTTGTTGACCAGCTCCATCTGGCGGACGCCCATCTTGTGGACCTCGTCGAGCTGGCGGTCGATCTGCGCGCGGTCGCACTGCGGCGTGTGGTTGGTCTCGCCGCAGTCGAACAGCTTGGAGGTCTCGATCCCGACGACGAGCGCGAGCTTGCCGTCGTTGATCACCCGCCGCGCCTCGAACGGGTCGCGGACGATCCGCAGCCAGCCCTTGCCGGGGCCGCCGCTCTGCGCGTCGATGTAGTCGACGAGCTCGTCGAGGTCCTTGCGCTCCAGCCGGATGGTCTCCATCTCGTTGCAGGTGTTGCGCTTGAGCGGATAGACCTCGCAGAGCGCGTGGTTGTCGACCAGCAGGTTCGTGTAGAGCCGCAGCCCGCCGCGCCACGCCCGCTCGAGCCACTTGTAGTAGGTCTGCTCGTGCGTGTAGGTCTTGTAGTGCGGCCAGCCGGTGAACGACGGCCAGCCGTCGGTGTTGTGGCCTGACACTGGGTTGCCCGAGGACTGGACGTTCTCCAGCGCGGCGCCGCGGCCGCCCGCCGCGTGATCCGGGCAGTCGCGCAGCGCGACGGTGATGCCCATCGGGCTCCACGGCCGGCCGCAGTGGACCGAGCCGCCGAGGAACTCGAAGGCCATCCCGTGCAGGTGGGTCTCGATCAGGCCCTTGGTCTCGCCGAAGCTCGTCGCGCCTCGGTGCGGCTCGCCCGAGACGTTGACCTCGGACTCCGGGAAGTCCGCACAGCGCTCGGCGGGGACGAACTCGAAGCCGCCGGCCGACGGGCCGACGGCCAGGCGGCCGGCGGACGTCGCGGCCAGGCGCTGCGGGGAGTCGACCACGGAGAGCCGGAAGGCGTCGCCGTCGGCGTCCTGCAGGCGCCAGTCGCCGTCGCCGCTCGGCGTCTGCCCGGTCTTCGCGAGCGCGTCGCCGGCCTCCAGGAAGGTGCCGTCGCGCGCCATCAGGAGGTAGCTGCCCAGCGCCGTGGGCTGCATGCGGAACGCTTCGGCGTCGCGCGCGCTGGTCGCCGTCGCCTGCCAGCCGCCGCCCGGCGCCTTGACCACGTACCGGCCGCTGTCGGCCGCCCGCATGGCCCG
The DNA here is from genome assembly GCA_036389195.1 of Solirubrobacteraceae bacterium. Taxonomy (GTDB): domain Bacteria; phylum Actinomycetota; class Thermoleophilia; order Solirubrobacterales; family Solirubrobacteraceae; genus JACCYI01. The sequence goes on along the minus strand of DASVQH010000013.1, from coordinate 10,556 downwards.
GCACTGCTTGGCCAGCGCGTAGCGATCGGCTGCGGCGGCCGGGCCGGCGAGGACGAGAACCGCGAGGAGGGCGGCAGGAAGCAGCCGGGAGAGCGCGCGCATGAACCCCCCTTTGTAGCGATCCGGCGGCGGCGGCGCGCCGCCTGGCGTGACCGCGGCGTCAGGGATCGTCGGGCGCGACGACCGTCTCGCACCCCGGGGTGTCGACGAAGTCGCCCGGATCTGCCGCGACGGTGTCCGCGCCGTCGAGGCAGACGATCGTGTCGCGCGCGCGATCCCGGGCGTCGATGAAGTTGTCGGCGTCGCTGCCGACGAGGATGTCGGCACCGCCGCCGCCGATCAGGTTCTCGACGTCGGTCGCGACGAGGTCGTGCAGGGTGCCGGTCACGTCGGTGGCGTTGCCGTCGTCGGCGGTGCCGTCGATGTCGACGGTCACGCTGCGCACGCGCTCGGAGTAGGTCACGGTGTCGGCCCCGCCGAGGCCGTTGAAGACGTCGGCGCCCGGGCCGCCGCGGAACAGGTTGGGTCCGGCGCCGCCGGTCAGCGTGTCGGCGCCGTTGCCGCCGGTGAGGTTCTCGATGTCGGGCAGCACGTTGTCCTTCTCGCCGGCGATGCCGTCGTCGGCGACGCCGTCGAGGTCGGCGGTCACCGGGTTGGTGCGCCCGGCGTAGGTTGCGGTGTCGGTCCCGCCGCCGCCGGCGAGGACATCGGCGCCCTGACCGCCGTCGAGCACGTTGTCGCCGCCGTTGCCGGTGAGCTGATCGGCGCCCGCGCCGCCGGTCAGGTTCTCGACGTCGGCCCCGATCTCGTCGTGCGGCAGCTGCCCGGCCGCCCCGGGCGGATTCGGCTCGTCGGAGGCGTCGCCGTCGTCGGCGTCGCCCTCCAGATCGGCCACGACCGCCCCCGTACGCCCGCGGTAGGTGACGGTGTCGACGCCGCCGCCGCCGGACATGCGGTCAGGGCCGGGGCCGCCGTCGAGCAGGTTGGCGGCGTCGTCGCCGGTCAGGAGGTCGGGGCCGCTTCCGCCGATCAGGTTCTCGACGTCGGGCTGGATGGTGTCCCGGTGCACCGCCTCGAAGGCGTCGGCGTCCTCGCCGTCGTCGGCGAGGCCGTCGGCGTCGGCGATCACGCCGGTCCGGCGGCTCGCGTAGGTGACCGCGTCGATGCCGGCGCCGCCGGACAGGACGTCGCCGCCGCCGGCGCCGTCGAGGACGTTGGCGCCGGCGTTGCCGGTGAGGTGGTCGTCGTTGAACCCGCCCCGGAGGTTCTCGACGTCGGTCTTGACGTTGTCGCCCCGCCCGCCGGCCTGGTCCGCGACGTCCCCGTCGTCGGCGACCCCGTCGATGTCGGCCGTCACCGCTCCGAACGCGTCGCGGAAGTCGGCCGTATCGATGCCCGGGCCTCCGGAGAGGTCGTCGGGTCCGAACCGCCCGACCAGGACGTCGTTGTCCGTGCCGCCGGTCAGCCGGTCGCCGGCCGACGTGCCGATCAGCTCCTCGATGTCCGTCCGCACGTCGTCGCGCCTGCCGCCCGCACCCTCGTCGCGGGCGTTGCCGTCGTCGGCGGTGCCGTCGATGTCCACCGTCACGCCCGCCGCGTCGGCGTTGGCGCTGTAGTCGACGGCGTCGTACCCGCCGCCGCCGGACAGCCGGTCGGCGCCGTCGCCTCCGACGAGGCGGTCGTCGCCGCCGGCGCCGCGCAGGTCGTCCTCGCCCGCGTCGCCCTGCAGCCGGTCGGCGCCCGGCCCGCCGCCCAGCAGATCGGCACCGGGGCCGCCGGCGAGCGCCAGCGCGAGCGGCGTCGCCGCCGTGAGGGAGGAGCGCACCTCGTCGTCGCCGCCGCCCAGCGCGGCGACGACCCGCTCCGTGGCGGCCAGGGAGACGTTCACCGGCGCACCTTCCGGCGCCGACACGGCTGCGCCGCCGCCGGTGGCCGGGGCGAGGGCGAGGACGTCACGCGCATCGGTCCCCGTGTAGTCGAAGGTGTCGGAACCGGGTCCGCCGTCGCAGGAGTCGTGCACCGGGCCGTCGGCCGGGGCCCACGCGATCGTGTCGTCGCCGTCACCGCCCTGCAGCGCGTCTTCGCCGTGGCCGCCGCTGAGGCGGTCGTCGCCGGGGCCGCCGCTCAGGGTGTCGTCGCCGATCCCGCTCTGCACGTCGTCGTCGCCCTCTCCGCCGTCGACCGCGAAGGCGACCGGTCCGATCCCCGGCTGCGCGCGGACCCGGTCGTTCCCGAAGTCGCCGGCGAACTTGAACCGCTCGATGGAGGCGGTGAGCAGCGCCCCGGGGTCCGCGCGGTCGTCCGCCGGAGCGTTGCGCAGCTCCAGCGGGCGATCGACGTCGCCGCTGGGGCCGACGACGATGTCCTCGGCGAAGAGACCTCCCCGCCACTCGACGCCGTCGGTTCCCGCGCCGCCGTCGAAGCGGTCGAGCTCGTCGGCGACGTCGTTGACGTTGACGACGTAGACGTCCTGCCCGTCGCCGCCCCGCGCGTCGTCGTCGCCCTGGGCGCCGGTGAGCGAGTCGTCGCCGGTGCCGCCGATCAGGGTGTCGTTCCCGCGGCCGCCGTCGAGGCGGCTCCCGGGCGCGCCGGGCAGCCCGGTCAGGTGGTCCGCGCCCGAGCCCCCGTGCAGATCCTCGAACCCGCCGACGTCGGTCGCGCCGGCGATCGCGGCGCTGCTCAGGTCGGCCGTGACGGGGGTGGTGAAGGACCGGAAGTCGAGCCGGTCGCGGCCGGCGGCCCCGTCGACGGTTCCCACCGGGGAGCCCGGTTGCCAGGCGACGACGTCGTCGCCGCCTCCGGCGCGGATGTCGGTGACGAACGTCGCTCCCGGGTTGCGGACGTCGAACGTGCTCGGGCCCCCCGACGCCCGGAGATCGACGGTCTCGGCGCCCGTCTGGGTGATGTCCGACGCGCCCCGCGGACCGGACTGGTGCACCGTCGCCGTGGTCGTGTGCCACCCGTCGGGCGCCGAGCTGGCGCTGTTGTCGACCTGGAGGGTGTCGGCTCCGTCGCCCATGCGGACGTCCAGCGAGGTTCCCGGCTGCACGCCGTCGTGGCCCGCGACCCGGACCATGTCGGCACCGCCGCCGGTGTCGACGATGGGCACCTGGCCGGCCACGGTCCCGGCGACCTCGATCGCGTCGGGTCCCGGCCCGCCACGCACCTGCGGGAGGATCCGGGATCCGTAGTTCCCGATCACGTTGGCCGCCCTGAGGTCGAACTCCGACAGCCGCATCGTCGCGCCGGCGGTGGCCCGCGCGGCGTCGGCGACCACCCGGTCGACCGCCCCGTCGTCGGCGAGCTCCACGACGCTGAGCGAGACGAACCCGGTGACCCGCGAGCTCGCGTCGATCGTGGTCGTGTCGGCGCCGGGGCCGCCGTCCACGCGAAGCCCGGTGGAGAGGGCGCGGATCAGGACGCTGTCGGCTCCCGTCGACTCGTCGAGGAAGATCTTCTCGATGCCCATGTGGCGGACGAGGCGGCCGTATCCGGAGATGAAGGCACCGGTGCTGTCACGGTCGAGCGTCGCGGCGGTCGCCGCGCCGGCCTCGTTGGAGATCCGCACGCTGTCGAACGAGCCGCTGGGGTGGCTCCCCAGGTCGAGCGAGAACCCGGCCAGCAGGTCGCTCGCCCGGCCCGCGTCCCCGCCGAGGCGCACGAAGTCCGCACCGGCGTCGCCATGAATCGCGACCGTCACGCTGCCGCTGTTGGCCAGCAGCTGGGTCCCGCTCGCGGTCGTGTCCCAGTCCGTCGAGCTCGCGAGCCCGGGATCGACGCCGAACCGGTTGTGCTGCAGCACGACGAGCGTCGAGGTGAGGCGGGTCGCCTTGATCGCCAGGCCGTCGCTCGCGGCGTCGCCCGTCAGCGTCGCCCTGCCGGAGGCGAGCGCGAACGTGTAGCGGGCCGACGCGGTCCCCGGCAGCAGCGCGACCGCCACGCAGGCCAGCAGGAGGGCCAGGGCGGGGCGCGGGACCGGCGCGGATACGAGTGGCCGCTCCATCGGAGGGTGAGCCGACCCTACGCAGGGCGCGGCGGCGAATGCAAGTGCGCCACACCGGTTTCGCGGCAGTGGCCGGCCGGATAGGGCGGACGCCATGGCTGACGACGAACCGCAGGTCCACACCACCCCCGAAGAGGGCCATCCGGCCGGCGACGGCGCGCGCACCGACCGTGAGGTCGGCGGGCCGAAGTCCGAGGAAGGCGCTCCCGAGGGGCAGGCCGAGGGCCGCGCCGCCCACGGCACCAAGGCCACGCCGCTCGACCCGCACGAGTAGCCGTGCGGCGCCGCGCCGCTCGATCTGACTCCCCGGTCCGCGGGGGTTGACAGCGGCGCGGCGGATCGCGGAGGGTCGGGCGTGAACGACCCCGAGGAGCGGCCCGCCATGCTCGCGCAGCACATCTTCACCGCCGTCGCCGACGACCTCGCCCGCCGCTGCCGCGGCGAGCTGATCGGCCCGGACCATGCCGACTACGACGCCGCACGTCGCGTCTGGAACGGCGAGATCGACCGGCGCCCCGCGCTGATCGTGCGCTGCGCCGGCACGGCCGACGTGCAGGCCGCGGTCGACGCCGCCCGCACTCACGGCCTGCCCCTCGCCGTGCGCGGCGGCGGCCACTCCGCGCGCGGGCACGGGACCTGCGACGACGGGATCGTCGCCGACCTGTCGCCGATGAGCGCGGTCGCGGTCGACCCGCAGGCGCGCATCGCCCGCGCCGGCGCCGGCGCCACCTGGGGCGACTTCGACGCCGCGACCCAGGCGCACGGGCTCGCGGTCACCGGCGGGCGCTTCTCGACCACCGGCATCGCCGGGCTCACGCTGGGCAGCGGCTCCGGGTGGCTGGAGCGCAAGTGCGGCCTGACCGCCGACAGCCTCGTCTCCGCGGAGGTCGTCACGGCCGATGGACGCGTGCTGCGGGCCGGCGAGGAGGAGAACGCCGACCTGTTCTGGGGCCTGCGCGGCGGCAGCGGCAACTTCGGCGTGGTCACCGAGTTCGAATTCCGGCTCCACGAGGTCGGGCCGATCGTCTACGGCGGGCTGATGGCGTCGACACCCGACCGCGCCGGCCGGATCCTCCGCTACGTCCGCGAGCTGATGGCGGACGCGCCCGACGACCTCGGGCTCGCCGTCGCGTTCATCAGCGCGCCGCCCGAGCCGTTCGTCCCGCCGGAGATGCACTTCCAGCCGCTCGTCGGCGTCGTCGTGTGCTGGACCGGCGGGATCGTCGAGGGAGAGGGCGCGCTGGCAACGCTCCGCGAGGTCGCCCAGCCGGTGATGGACATGGTCCAGCCCATGCCGTACACGGCGCTGCAGAGCATGCTCGACGCGGGCGGCCCGCACGGCATCCACGCCTACATGAAGGCCGAGTTCCTCGACGAGCTGTCCGACGCCGCGATCGACGAGCTCGTCGCCCACGGCGCCGCGCGGCCCGGCCCGTTCGTGCAGCTGCTGATCGAGCCGATGGGCGGCGCGATCGGGCGCGTCCCCGAGGACGCCATGGCGCTCGGCCGCCGCGACGTGCCGTGGTGCTACCACGCCATCTCGATGTGGATGGACCCGTCGCCGGAGGCGGCGGCCGCGCACGTCGCGTGGACGCGGGAGCTCGCCGCCGACCTCGTGCCGCACACGGTCGACGGCGTTTACCTCAACTACACCTCCGACGAGGGCGAGGAGCGCGTCCGCGCGTCCTACGGCGCCGAGCGCTACGCGCGCCTTGTCGCGCTGAAGGACAAGTACGACCCCGGCAACCTGTTCCGGCTCAACCAGAACATCGCGCCGTCGTAGTCAGGCGGCGCGCGCCAGCACGAGGTCCGCGAGCGCGTGCGCGAGCTCCTCGCAACGCGGCCGCCGCGCGTCGAACGGACCGGCGACGGCCGCGATCTCCGCGTGCGTGAGCCCGAAGTCGCGGGCCGCCTTGACGATGGCGAGGTACCGCAGGACCGCGTTGCCGAGCGGCGGCGCCTCCATGGCCGCCGGGCTACCCGCTGCCGCGCGTCTTCAGCGGGACTTCGGGCATCGATAGGGGAGGGTTCTTCTCTCGCGTCTCTCTGCGGGGTCGCGGGGATGGGGGAACGGCTTGCGAGAGTCGCGGTGATGGGTGCGACGACGTGGATGTTGCGCGGCCGTTCGGGCGGTGTTGCCACGTCGAGGTCGCTCTACGACCTCAACGTGGATCGCGCTGCCCGCGCGGGTTGTCTCTCCACCTTCTGGCGGGGACAACGTGGATCTTTCGCGCCCACCGTCTCTCGTCATCCACCTTGACCACCTCTGTGGTGGTCAACGTGGATGGCTCCCTGTGTGGGCGACCGGCGTGCCACGTTGACCACCGCCGCCCACCGAACCCGCGACCCAGGTCGGCCGCCAGCCGACTGCTCACCCATCAATGACGCAGTTCCGCGCGATCGTGCACGCCAACCCCGCCCGAGCGGAGCGCGCCGCATCCCGCACCGCCACGCCCTCCCGGCCGCGGCGCGCGGCCCCGAGCCCCAGCCGTAGGGGTCAGACCCCTCGCTGCACGAACTGAAGCGAGGGGTCTGACCCCTTGCTGTACGAAGTGAAGTGAGGGGTCTGACCCCTTGCTGTACGAAGTGAAGTGAGGGGTCTGACCCCTTGCTGTACGAAGTGAAGTGAGGGGTCTGACCCCCTGGGGGCTCCGGCCTACCGCCGCTTCCCGTGCAGCTCAGCCGAGCCCGAGCCCGGCCAGCGGGCAGGCCACCGGCAGGATCTCGCAGGCGGCGGGCTCGTCGGGCGGCGGGGGATCGCCGCCGCCGGGCGGCGGCGGAGGCGGCTCGGGCGGCGGCGGGCCGGGCGGCGGCGGGGGCGCGTCGGACGGCGGCGGCTCGGGGTTGCCGCCCGGGCGCGCCAGGTGCCGGTGGACGACGCGGTAGGCCGGCCGCGGCTCGCCGAGCGGGTCGACCAGGCCCGAGTCGAAGCGCTCGGTCCGCGGCACGCCGAACCAGTTGTAGATGTAGAGCCGCGTGATGCGCCGGCTCGAGCGGGCGAGGCGGAACATGTGGCGCTCCGCGCGCGCGGCGCGCCGCGGGTCGTAGGGCAGGCTGCGGCCGAAGGCCACGATCCCGCCCGTCTCGGTCAGCCACACCTTCCCCTTGACCGCGCGCAGGATCGCCCGCGTCCCCTTGCGCGTGCCGTGGTTGGTGTCGCGGTAGTTGTGCAGCCCCCAGAGCCGCGGCCGGCCCTTCGCGTGCCGGCGGAACCGGCGCAGGTAGCGCCCGACCCCGCGCTGGTCGAGCACGTCGGCGGCGACGATCGTGCACCCGCGGCAGTTCTTGCGCACGACGTTGTAGAACTGCGCCGCGCGCTTCGGCCGCCGCGCCGTCGGCTGCGAGACGTGGTTGATCTCGTTCCACGGCGAGTACACGCTCACGCGGGGATAGCGGCGCCGGAAGAACCCGAAGGCGCGCCGGTAGCGCTTGACGCTCGGCAGCCGGCACGCCTTGCGCCGCACGACGCCGTGGCCGTCGTAACAGCCGCGCGAGTGGTTGAAGGAGACCAGCGGCTGCACGTGCGCGCGGCGGGCGGCCGCCATCCAGGTGTCGATCTCGGCGACCTCGAAGGTCCCGCGCATGACCGCGTCGTAGGAGACGATGAGCCGCGACACCTGCACGTCGAGCCGCTGGAAGTGCGGGCTCGCGAACATCGCGGCGGACTGGTCGGCGATCCCCACGACGTCGGCGCCGCGCGCGGCCGGCGCCGCGGCGAGGCCCGCGACGAGCGCGGCGAGCAGGAGGGCGGGAGTGCGCACGCCTCCAGATGGAACCACCGCGGCGCCCCCGCGTCGAGTGGCCACCGCCGGGTCCTGTCGCGGAGGCGCTAGCTTGCTGCGCTTCAGATGGCCGATTCCACCACCGTTCACAGCCCCCTCCGACGGGCCGCCTGGCGCTTGCGGCGCCGCGCCCGCAAGCGGCTGCGCAAGCGCGCCCGGGCCCTCCGCCGGCGCGCGTACCGGGCGCTGCGGATCCCGCCCGACCTCTACAAGATGTACGCGCTGCCGGGCCGCGGCCCGTACCACCGGCGCCGCTGGGGGCAGCTCGTGCGCACCGCTCCGGCGATCGGCGTCGAGGAGCACGTCGCGAAGGTCGGCCGGCGCAAGATCGAGGAGGTCACGGGCTGCCACCTGTGCGGCGAGCGGCGCGTGCAGCCGCTGTTCCATCGCCGCAACCCCAAGGGCGGCAAGTGGAACTACTGGGTGGTGCGCTGCCCGCGCTGCAGCCTGCTCTACCGGTCGCCCGCCGTGCGCCCGGAGAAGCTGCACGTGCTCTACCGCAAGAAGTACAGCCGCTTCCTCACCGGCCACTACTCGGGCACGCGCCAGGAGCGCTACCGGATGGTCATGGACGCCTTCGACCCCGTGTTCCGCGACGGCGCCGGCCGCCGGGTGCTCGACCACGGCTGCGGCACCGGGCTGTTCCTCGACGTCGCCGAGGAGCGGGGCTTCGAGCCCTACGGCGTCGACCTCTCGCCCGACTCGATCGACCGCGCGCGCGAGCGCCCGAGCGGGCGCCATGCGCACTTCGGCCATCCGCTCGACGTCCCGGAGATCGCCGCCGGCGGCTTCGACGTCGTGACGCTGTGGTCGGTGCTCGCCCACCTCGCGCGGCCGGTCGACGACCTGCGGATGCTGCGCGGTCTCCTGGCCGACGACGGCGTCATGCTGATCCTCACCGTCAACGCGGCGTCGCTGCAGCTCAAGGCCCACCGCGAGCACTGGGGCGGCTTCACCAAGAACCACCTCGCGGTCTACTCGCCGCAGACGCTGAAGCTGCTCCTGCGGCTCGCGGGCTTCGAGGCGGTGGTCTTCCGGCCCTGGTACGGCGAGGCGTTCGAGCGCGGGCGCATCCCGCTGTGGCCGCGCCAGGCGCGCCGCGTGCGGCGCAACGTCGAGCACGGCAACCAGGGCAACATGATGCGCGCGGTCGCCTTCGCCGACCGCGACGCCCCGCGCCGCTGGGGCATCGACGGCGCCGAGCCGCTCGCGTAGCTAGGCGCGGCCGAGGGCGACGCCCTCGGCGAGCTGCTCGATCGAGCGCTCGGTGATCGGGTCGGCGACGAGGATGACCTCGTCGGCGCCCGCCTCGCCGAGCTCGCGGATGGCCGCGGCGACGCGCTCGGGCGCGCCGTCGATCGGCCGGATCGCGTCGGGCGCACGCCGCTCGCGCGAGGCGGCGTCGAGGCGCGCCAGGGCGCACGCGCTGCGGGCGATCGCTCCCGGCTCCCGGCCGGCGTCGCCGGCCGCCGCCGAGATGCGCTCGTTGAGCGCCGCGAAGCCCTCGGGCGTGTTGCCGTAGTCCTCCCACCAGGTGTTCCAGGCGTCGGCGTGCGGCAGCGTGAGCGAGAGCATCCGCGGGCCGTTCGAGCCGACCATGATCGGCGTGCGCCGGGCGGGCGGCGGCAGCAGCACCGCGTCGTCCGCCGACCAGTACCGGCCCTCGAGCGTCACGCGCTCGCCGGCCAGGAGGCCGCGGACGATCGCGAAGGCCTCGGCGAAGCGCGAGACCCGGTGGTCGTAGGGGATGCCGAAGGCCGCGAACTCGTCGGCGTTCCAGCCCGCGCCGAGCCCGAGGACGAACCGGCCGCCGCTGACCTCGTCGATGGTCGCGGCCATCTTGGCCAGCAGGCCGGGGGGATGGAAGCCGGCGCACGCGACGAGCGGGCCGAGCTCGACGCGCTCCGTCGCGGCGGCCAGGGCCGAGAGCAGCGTCCAGGCCTCCCAGGGCCCGCGCTCGGACCGGCCGTTGCCGCGGTAGAGCAGGTGGTCGCCGAGCCAGATCGAGTCGAAGCCGCCGCGCTCCGCGGCGCGCGCCATGGCCAGGTACTCGGGCCAGCGGACGTCGCGCTCGACCTCGGGCAGCTGGACGCCCACGCGCGGAGTTGGCGCGTCGGCAATGGTCCGTTTTTGGGCCGGTCGTCCTTCCAACCCGGGGAGCATAAGCGCGTTCTTGACCTCGACGACGGGTCGCTCGGCCGTGCAGGGGCGTTGGACCATGTCAAGCAGCGAGGTCGAGCATGACGGCAGGGACGATTCGAGGTCACGGAAGGACCTGGGCGGTGATGGCCGCCGCAGCGCTGGGCGTCGCGGCGCCGGACGCCGGGGCCGCGCAGCCCGCCCACGCGGGCGTGCCCGCGCCGCAGGCGGCGGCCAACGCCGGCGGGGCGGTCGCCGGCGCGCTGCCGCCGACCGCCGCGCCGCCGGCGGCCACGCACGGTCGCTCGGCCGACGCGCCGGGCACCGCCCGTTCCGCCGCACCGGCGGCCCCGCCCGCGGCCGCGCCCGCCCCCGCGCCGTCGCGGCCCGCCGCCGCCGCGGCGCCTGCCCCGGCGGCGCCCGCGCCCGCGGCGGCACCGGCACCGGCGCCCGTCGCGCCCCGATCGCCGCGCCCGCGCGCCCGCGCCGCCGGCCGCACGCGCCGCGCCGCCGCCGCGCTCCCCGCCGCGCGCCCGTCCGCCCCGCGCCGCAGCGAGACGGCGACCCCGGCGCGGGCCCGCAAGGCCGCCCGCCGGCACCGTCACCATGCCGCGCCGGCTCCCGTCCCCGCC
>DASVQH010000012.1:0-9965 GCA_036389195.1 Solirubrobacteraceae bacterium | reverse complement strand
GATGAACCGCGCCTTGTGGAGCAGGTCGTCGAGCGCGTCGATGGCGTCGCGGAGCCCGGCGAGGGCGGGATCGGGCATCGCTAGGGCAGCGCCCGCACCGCCAGGAGCGCGACGTCGTCGGCGACCCGGTGCCCCGGGCCGTCGACGACGGCGCTTTCCACGCCGCGCGCGACGGCCGACGCGTCGCGGTCGCCCAGCTCCCCGAGCAGGCGGCACAGGCGCTCGACCCCGAACATCCCGTCGGGCGTCCGCGCCTCGGTCACGCCGTCGGTGAACAGCAGCAGGAGATCGCCCGGCCCCAGCGTCAGCTCGACGTCGGCGAGCACCGGATCGGGCACCGCGCCCAGCAGCGTGCCCGGCTTGCCGACGGCGCGGACCCACCCGTCGGTGGTGCTCAGCAGCGGCAGCGGGTGCCCGCCGACGGCGAGCTGGAGCGACGGGGCGCCGAAGCCGACGTCGAGGCTCGCGTAGATCGCCGTGCAGTAGTCGCCGCCTTCGGGGTTGCGCAGGAGCGCGTCGTTGAGCAGCTGCAGGACCGCGGAGGCGCTCGGCTCGCGGACCGCCGCGGTGCGGATCGTGTAGCGCATCAGCGCGGTCACGGCGGCGGCGTCGGCGCCCTTGCCGCGCACGTCGCCGATGGCGATCCCCCAGCGGTCGACGCCGAGCTCGAACACGTCGTAGAAGTCGCCGCCGACCAGCGCGCCCTGCATGGCCGGTCGGTAGGCGGCGCCGAGCTCGACCCGCGGGACCTCCGGCATGTGCGGCGGCAGGAGGCTGCGCTGCAGGGCGAAGGCGATCGACCGGGTGGAGCGCTCGGCGCGCTCGGCGCGCAGCCGGGCGTCGCGCTCGAGCTTCAGCAGCCGCGTGACCTCGTCCTCGGCGCGCCGGCGCTCGGTGATGTCGCGCAGGAAGCCGGTGAACACCGGGGGCTCGCCCGTCCCGAGGCGGGTGATCACCAGCTCGACAGGGATCGTGCGGCCGTCGGCCCGCATCGCGGTGAGCTCGAGGCGCTGGCCGAGGATCGACGGCTCCCCGGTCTCGACGAGGCGCCGCAGCGCGCTGTGGTGGGCGTCGCGCAGCTCGGGCGGGATGATCAGCTCGGCGAGCACCTGGCCGACGGCGTCCTCGCGCCGGTAGCCGAAGGTCGCCTCGGCCGCGGGGTTGAAGTCGACGACGCGCCCCTCGTGATCCATCGTGACGATGCAGTCGAGCGCCGCCCGCACGATCGACGCGCTGACCTCCTGGGAGTGGCGCAGCTGCTCCTCGGCCTGCACCCGCGTCACGTACTGGCCGATCTGGCGGCCGAGCGTGAGCACCTGCTCGAGCTCCGCGGGCGCCAGGACCCGCGGCTCGCGCCCCAGCAGCTCCAGCGCGCCGACCGGGCCCTCGGGCCCCAGCACCGGGATGGCGACCGCGGCCCGCAGTCCCGCCGCGGCCGCGGGGCCGCCGGGCGCCGACGGCGCCTCCTCGGCGTCGTCGGGGACCCACGCCGGCTCGCCCGAGCTCCAGACGCGGCCCGGGAGCCCGGCGCCCAGCGGGAAGGCCAGCTCCTCGTACTGGCGGGAGAACCCGGTGGCGTCAGCCGCCTCGTCGCTCCAGCTCCCGGCGCAGCGCAGCAGCGCGCCGTCCGCATCCTGGAGCCACAGACCCCCGGCCGCCCAGCCGAGCCGCGTGGCCAGCAGCTCCACGAGGCGCGCGGCCGTGTCGGCCAGCGACCCCGCCTCCGCGAGGACGCGCACGAGCGCGTACTCCGGGGACGCCGGGGCCTCCGGAGTGCCGCCTCGTTCCATCGGCACGAGGATAGACCCGCGCGCCTCCGGTGCTCAGCCGGCGGTAGACCTCCGCGCCGGGGACCTTGGCGAGCTTCTTGCGCAGCCACCTGTTGTCGCCGTCGAGCGGGAAGACGAGCAGCGAGGGCAGCCCGATCTCGTCGGCCACGCGCTGGACCGTGTCCGCGCGCTCCTGGTCGCTGACGCCGCGCTCGAGGTCCAGCCCCATGACGTGGGCTCGGCCCAGCTCGTCCTCCAGGTGGACGACCGCCTTGCCGGCCAGGAACGCCCCGCCGACCTGCAGCTGGCGGGCCGCGGCGAGGCGGGCGCGCCCCACCACCTCGTCCGGCAGGTCGTGGACCTCCAGGACGTCGTCGGGCAGGACCTGCCCGCGCTCCTTCTCGGCGGCCTCGAGCAGCGAGGCGCGCTCGCGCCCGCGCTCCAGGTAGCGCTCGGCCTCTTCCTTGCGTTCGTGGGCGAGCAGGAACTCGATGGCCGCCTCGCAGGCGGGGATGATCGCGTCCGGGTCGCGCTCCATCGCCGCGTCGAGGTGAGCCAGCCCGGCGTCGTCGCCTTCCGCGAGCAGCGCGCAGCCGAGGTTGTAGCGGGCGGGGGCGCTGTCCGGGCGCTCCTGCGCCGCCGCCCGCAGCAGCGGCAGCGCCGCCTCCAGGCCGTCGAAGCGGTAGGTCAGCAGGGCCAGCTCGAAGCGCTCGTCGAAGTCCGCCGGCGGGGTCTCGCACAGCGCCGCGTAGCACGAGCGCGCCTCGGCGGCGTCGGCGTGGCGCTCCTCCCAGGCCGGCTGCACCGACTCGCGCCAGGCGGCGTCGAAGTGCGCCGCCAGGTCGGCCTCGCGCTCGCCCAGCAGCGCGGCCGCGGCGGGGCGCGCGGGCGGCTCGCCGGCCAGCTCGCGCGCCATCCCGGCGTCCACGCCGAGCGCCTTCAGGCGGTCGGCCAGGCTGGGGTGGGTGTCGGCGAGGCCGGTCGGCTCGGCCAGCGCCGCCTCGACGTCGGCGTCCGCGCCCGCCTCGCGCAGCGGCAGGCGCTCGCGCAGGCCGGTGAACGCCGTCTGCGGGGCCTCGGCCTGCTGCTCCACGCGCTCGAAGACCTCCGGCCAGTAGCGGCGCGACAGCCAGCGGTCGGTGAGGTCGATGCGGACCAGCGCGCCGGCTGCGGGGCCGACCCCGGCCACGTCCTTGGCGGCCTCGTCCGCGACGTACTCGTCCTGGCGGGCCAGCGCGAACGAGTAGGCGCCGAAGTACGGCGAGTACCACTCGAAGAACCGCCGGAACAGCCCGATCGCGACCGACTCGCGCGCCTCCAGCGCCTCCAGGAGCTGCGCGTAGGTGCGCCGCAGGCGGTAGATCCAGCCGCGGAAGCGGCTGTGGTTGCCCGACAGGTGGCCCAGCTCGTGCGCGATGACCGCGGTGAACTGGTCCTCCGACAGCGCCTGCATCAGCGGCAGGCCGACGGTCAGGTGGTTGCGCTGCGGCCCGACCGGCCCGAACCGCGGGGTCTGCACGACGCCCGCGTTGAGCTCGTCGTCGAGCAGGATCCGGTCGACCTTCGGCGCGTCGAGCTCCTTGCCGACGCGGTCGACGAGCGCCCACAGCGCCGGCGCGTCGCTGCGGGAGAGCTCCAGGCCCTCCGGCTCGGGGATCCGGATCCACAGCGCGCGCAGGACCACCCACGCGAACACCAGCAGCGGCCAGCCGAACTTGATGATGATCGGCGTCGTGGTGAGGCCGACGGCGATGAAGGCGGCGACGCCGGCCAGCGCCAGCGTGACGATGGCCAGCACGTAGCCGTAGCCGGCGGCGGCCAGCAGCCCGACCCGCGCCCGGTAGGCGCGCGGCTTCTCGGCCGCGACCCGGTCCAGCCGGCGGACGAGCTGCGTCCAGCGTTCCTCGGTCATCCGTGATCCCCCCGTCGTGCGTCCGTACCCGGCCGAGGATTAAGTCGAGCGCTCGCGCGCCTGTCAACGGTGAACCGTCGTCACCGTGAAGGCGGACGCGCTGTACGTCGTGCCCTCCGGGCTGCTCACCGAGATGCGCCCGGTGGTGGCGTTGGCGGGGACGGTGGCGTGCAGGCCCGTCGCCGAGTCGACCGTGAACGCGGCCGCTCGGCCGTTGAAGCGCACGGCGTCGACCGCCGAGAAGCTGGTCCCGGTGATCGCCACGCTCGTGCCCACGGGCCCGGCGGTCGGGTCGACGGCGGTGATCCCGGGCGCGACGTGGAAGGTCGCCGCGGAGGTCGCCGTTCCCGCCGGCGCGACGACGGTCACCGGCGCGGAGGCGGCGCCGGCCGGGACGGTGGCGGTGAGCCGGGTGGCGGCGTTGACGGTGAAGGTCGCCGCCGTGTCGCCGAAGCGCACGGCGGTCGCGCCGGTCAGGTTCGCGCCCAGCAGCGTCACGGTCGCGCCGATCGGCGCCGACGACGGCGACAGGCCGGTCAGCGCCGCCGAGGTGACGGTCAAGGTGTCGGCGCTCGTCGCCGTGCCGGAGCGGGTGGTGACCGACAGCCGGCCGGTGGTGGCGTTGGGCGGGACCGTGGCGGCGATCTGCGTCGGCGAGACGACCGTGAACGCCGTCGCGGCGAGGTTGTTGAAGCGGACGGCGGTCGCGCCCGCGAGCTGCTGGCCGGTGATCGTCACCGTGTCGCCCTCCCGGGCCGTGCGCGGCGAGAGGGCCGCGATGTACGGCGAGGTCAGCGCGAAGCTCGCCGCGCTCTTCCCGGTCCCGGACGGCGTGGTGACGGTGATCGGCCCGCTCGGCGCGTTGACCGGGGCGGTGGCGGTGATCTGGGTCGGCGAGACCACCGTGAACCCGGCCCGCACCCCGGCGAACTGGACGGCGGTGGCGCCCGCGAGGTTCGCGCCGGCGATGGTCACTCGCGTGCCGCTCGGGCCGGTGGCCGGCGTGAACGACGACACCGTCGGCGAGACCGGGAACGGCGCGGCGCTCGCGCCGGTGCCCTTCGGCGTGGTCACGCTCACCGGCGCGGTCACCGCGCCGGCCGGGACTCTGGCGTCGATCCGCCCCGGGTTGACGACCGTGAAGCCGTCGGCGGGGACGCCGCCGAACGCCACGGCGGTCGCGCCGGTGAAGTTGTGGCCGTAGACCTTGACCGTCGCGCCGACCGGCGCCGACGCCGGCCCGAAGTCGAGGACCGCCGGCACCGTCCGGCACGCCGGGAAGCGGAACGAGCCGACGCGCGTGTGCCAGCCCTTCGCGGCGGTCGCCGGGTAGTACTCGGTCGAGTACCAGAAGGTGCAGTCGTCGACCGGGTCGACGGTCAGCGTCGAGTAGTCGCCCCAGCGGAAGCTGCCGGTCTGCGCCCCGCCGCCGGCCCGCAGCGTCACCTCGTCCTGCAGGACGCCGAGCGGGTCGCCGGCCAGCCGTCCCGTGTAGCGGATCGACGGGAAGGTCGTGGCGCTGCCGGCGCTGTAGCCGATGCCGATGTCGCCGTCGCGGTCCATCGCCGCGGACCCCATCCAGCGGTTGTCGGAGCCCGGCCCGTAGGTGCCCTGCTGGAGCACCGACCACGCCTGGCCGGTGTGGCGGCGCAGCTCGTACCAGCGGACGTTCGCGTGCACCGTCCCCGGCGTGCCGACGTTGTGGTTGAAGGTGAGCGCCTGCACGGTGCCGAGGTTGCGGTAGGCGAGCCGCGCCATGACGACCCAGGAGAGCGCGTCGAGCTTCTGCGCCGTCCCGGGCTGGGGCAGGCACTCCTGGGTCTGGTTCGAGCACACCGGCCCGAACGGGTTCGTGCCCAGGTGCGTGGCCGGCGTGATCGTCGAGGCGGCCGGGTTCGCCCAGTCGACCTTCATCGCCCACAGGGCGAGCCCGTTGAAGTCGAGGGTCGCGAAGGTCTCCGGCGTCCCCGCCGGCGGCCTGGTGGTGCCGTCGAGGTCGGCGGGCTGCAGGCCGAAGTGGTCCGCGCCGAGCTCGAAGCGGACCAGCGGCGCGTCCTGGCCGGCCAGCAGCTTCGCGCGGTCGAAGGCGTAGGCCGCCTCGCCGACCGACTCGCGGTTGGCGCCCACGTCGGTGAACTCGTTGGCGCCCATGTAGTAGGCGTCGGGCCACATGGCGAGCTTCGGGTAGTCGTTGAAGACCGTGTCGGACTGCTTGTAGGCGTAGCGGTAGTAGGCGCCGGTGGCGTCGCTCGTCTGCGACACCGCGAGGCACTGGTAGAAGGGCCCGGTGGCCTGGTCGCCGACGGCGAACTGGCTGAGCACCCAGCGCTTCGCGAGCTGGTCGTACACGACCTGCGGATCGCCGTCGTTGCGGGTCTCGCACGGCCCGCCGAAGCCGGCCCACAGCGTGTTGCCCGCCGCCGGGCCGTAGAGCCGCGCGCCCGCCCGCGAGTAGACGGCGAAGGCGCCGTTGACCCACTGCACGTACTGGGTGGAGCTCACCTCGCCGGTGGTGTCGGGCGGCGTCGGGGTGCCGGCGCCGACCGCGGTGACGTCGCCGATCTGGAGGCCCTCGAAGCTGCGGTTGAGCGCCGGCGCGGTGAGCGTGGCGCCCGCCGCGGTCTGCAGCCCCGGGTCGGACGCGGGCGGCGCGAGGCGCGGCGTCGCGCCCTCGGCCTCGTCGTCCTCCTCCTCCTCGGCGCGCGGCGCGGCGTGCCGCGGGCGGATCGCGCGCAGCGGCTTGGAGACGTCACGACGGGTGGGGTGCACGACCCGCGGGCGCGGGCTCCTCGCCACGGCGGCCGGCGCCAGCACCGCGAGGGCGAGGAGGCTGAGCAGCAGCGCGCGGAGGGCGGGCATCGGCATCCACACAACGGCCGGCGACCCTATGGTCTGACGCGATGAGCATCACCGCCGCCGATCTGCGCGACCTCGCGCCCGATGCGGTGCGCGACCCGCACCCGCTGTTCGCGGCGTGGCGGGCCGCCGGCCCGGTGGTCGCGGTGCCCGAGCTCGGCGGCTGGGCGGTCACCGACTTCGCGCTCGCCGCCGCGGTGCTGCGCGACCCCGAGACGTGGTCCTCGGACCGCTTCGACGGGCCGGCGCCGGCCGAGGTGGCGGCCTGGACGGCGGACCTCATCAGGGAGGAGCCGTCGCTGGCGGAGCTCCTGGCGGTGCCGCTGCAGACGCTCGTCGCCCTCGACCCGCCCGACCACGGGCGGCTGCGCAAGGTGCTCGTCCCGTACTTCGCGGCGGCGTCGATCCGGCGACTGGAGCCGCTCGTCGCAGCGCAGGTCGCGGCGCTGGTGGCCTCGCTGCCGGGCGGCGGCGAGCCGTTCGACTTCGTGGCGGCCTTCGCCGAGCCGCTGCCGTTCCGGGTCGTCGCGCTGCTGTTCGGGCTGCCGGAAGCCGAGTGGCCGCGGTTCGCGGCGCTGGCCGCGGCCGCCAACGGCGACGCTCCGCATCTGGAGACCAAGGCGCGGCTGCGCGAGCGCCTGCTCGCCGAGCTCGCGCTCATGCGCTACTTCGCGCGCCGGATCGAGGCGCCGGGCACCGACCCCGAGGGCCTGCTCGCCGGGCTCGGCGCCGCGGTCGCCGCGGGAGCCATCACGCTGCGCGAGGCCACCGGGCTGTGCCGCGAGGTGCTCGTAGCAGGCGCGGACTCGACCGGCAACCACCTGTCCACCGCCGTGCTCGCGCTGGCCCGCGACCCGGCGCTGGCCGCGCGCCTGCGCGACGATCCCGCGCTCGTCGAGCCCTTCGCCGAGGAGCTGCTGCGGCTCGAGCCGCCGTTCAAGGGCTTCTGGCGGCGCGCGCGGCGCGACGCGGTGCTGGGCGGCGTGCGGATCCCCGGCGACGGGCTGGTGCTGCTTCCGTTCGCCGCGCTGAACCGCGATCCGGCCGCCGTCGACCGGCCGGACGCGATCGTCCTCGACCGCCCGTCGCCGCGCCGTCACCTGAGCTTCGGCCATGGGATCCACTTCTGCATCGGCGCGCCGCTGGCGCGGCTGCAGAGCGCCGTCGCGCTGCGGGCGCTGCTGGCGCGCGGGCCGGAGCTCACGCTGGCCGAGCCGGTCGCGGGGCTGCGCTACCGGCCGAGCATCCAGGTCGGCGGCCTGGCGGCGCTGCGGGTCGCGCTGCGCTAAATCCTGTGTAAAGCGGTCGGGTTTGCGATGATTGGCGGCATGACCGTCACAGACGACCTCCTCCGCAACGCCGAGCAGTACGCCGAGAGCTTCGACAAGGGCGACCTGCCGCTGCCCCCCGGCCGCAAGGTCGCCGTGGTCGCCTGCATGGACGCGCGGCTGAACCCCTACGGCCTGCTCGGGCTCCAGGAGGGCGACGCCCACGTGATCCGCAACGCCGGCGGCGTGATCACCGACGACGAGATCCGCTCGCTGTCGATCTCCCAGCGCCTGCTGGGGACGGAGGAGATCATCCTCATCCACCACACCGACTGCGGGATGCTCACCTTCACCGACGACGAGTTCAAGCGCTCGGTGCAGGACGACGTCGGCATCAAGCCCGAGTGGGCGGCCGAGGCGTTCTCCGACCTCGACGAGGACGTCCGCCAGTCGCTCGCCCGCATCCAGGCCAGCCCGTTCATCCCCCGCAAGGACAGCGTGCGCGGCTTCGTCTACGAGGTCGAGACCGGCAAGCTGCGCGAGGTCTCATAGGTCCCAGCCGAAGTACACCTCGACGCGGCGGAGCTTGTCCGCGGCGTCGAAGGTGAGGACCTCCGTGTTGCGGAAGCGGCTTCCGTCGGTCCTCGTGGCCCCGTAGGTCACGAGGTCACCGGCGGAAGTATGGTCCGGCCCGACTTGGCGCGTTGGCGCTCTTGCCTCACCACGCACAACCCGGGTAGCGTCGCCCGACAGGGGAAGCGCGGCCGCGGGGGCTCGCGCTGCACAAGGAGGCTCGGTTCCATGCTCGGAAGGTCGCTCGCGCCGGCACTCGCCGGCATGCTCTGGCTCGTGCTCGCGGGGAACGCCCAGGCGACGGTCAGGTTCGACCAGCAGACCCTGCGGCTGGACTACAGCCCGTATCCGGTCGTGCTCGCGGATCTCGACCGCGACGGCGCCACCGACGCGCTCTCGGGCAACAAGCTGGCCCTCCGCATGGGCGACGGCAGCTTCGACCGCGTGACGGACTGGCGAGCCGACTACGTCGACGGCACCGGCGTGGCCTACGACGGCGACGAGGACGGGCTGATCGACGTCTTCTCCGCCACGACGAACTCCACGGCCGGCAACTGCGACGTGACCAGGTTCAAGGGGAACGGCTACGGCGGCTTCGACTCGGCGGGAGCCTACGCGGGGGGCGGCACGGGTTACTCGTGCGCGGGCACGCTGATCAAGACCGACTACGACGGCGATGGCAAGCCCGCGTGGGCCATCATCCTGCGGGCGGGCTCGGATGGGCACTACCTGTGGTTCGGGCCGGACATCGGTGGCAGGGCCCTCAACGGCACCGCCACGCCGACGCGGTCGACGACCGCCGACCGCAACGGCGACGGCCGCATGGATCTGCTCGCGCTGACCTCGGACGGCCTGGTGCACCAGGCGCTCGCCGGCAGCACGACGGAGACGACGTACGCGGCGGCGAGCGGGGCGGCGGACCTCGCGGCCGGCGACCTCACCGGCGACGGCAAGGCCGAGGTGGTCACCGTCGGACGGGCGTCGGTGCGGACGCGGAACGGTGCCGGTGGCACGATCGACTGGAGCATCCCCGGGGGCGGCGGCTCCGCGGTGGCGCTGGGCGACGTCGACGGCGACGGTCGCCTCGACATGATCGTCGGGGTCTCTGCAGGGTCGGTCCACCCCGCCGACGCGGTCCTGGTGCGGCTCAACCAGGGAGCCGGCGTGTTCTCGGCTCCGGTGCGGGTCGGGGCCGCAGAGCCGCCCTTCCAGCTGGCGGTCGTCCCTGGCCCGACCGGCCGGACGGACGTGATCGCCGCGAGCAACGGCGTGGCGGCCGCCCTGCTCGTCAACCTCAGCACGGCGGCCGGCGGCTTCACCGCGGCGACCACCGCGTTCGGGACCGTCGCGCCCGGGCAGGCCGGGGCGCCGAGGCTGGTGACCTTCAAGAACACCGGCCAGGACGTCCTGCGGGTCGACCACGCACACCTGAGCGGCCTGGACGCGGACTCGTTCCGGCTCGTCTCCGACGGCTGCCAGGGCGCGGTGCTCAAGTCGCAGCAGACCTGCCCGCTCTCGGTCCGCTTCGCGCCCGTGAGCGCCGGCGCGAAGACCGCCGCCGTGCGGGTGCTCCACGACGCCGAGGGG
>DASVQH010000011.1:0-3892 GCA_036389195.1 Solirubrobacteraceae bacterium | reverse complement strand
CTGGTCGCCGCGCGGCTGGTGCTCGGCTTCGGCGAGGGGTTCGTCTTCACCGCGGGCGCGACGTGGACGGTCGACCTCGCGCCGGCCGACCGCCGTGGCCAGGCGATCGGCCTCTACGGGCTGGCCATCTGGGGCGGCCTGTCGATCGGCCCGCCGATCGGCGAGGCGCTGCTCGCGCTCGGCTCCTACCCGCTCGTGTGGGCGTTCGCGATCGCCGCGCCGGTGCTCGGCGCGCTGCTCGCCTCGTGCGTTCCGGACGATCACGTCCCGGCCGGCGGCGGCACGGGCGGCGGGCCGCTCATACCCGTGGCCGCGCGCGTGCCGGGCGCCGCGCTGGCGCTCTGCAACATCGGCTATGCCGCGCTGGCCGGCTTCGTCGTGCTGCACCTCGAGCGCACCGGCGCGGGCCACGGGCCGCTCGTGTTCACCGCCTTCGCGGTCGCGGTGGTGCTGACGCGCCTGCTGGCCGGCCGGCTGCCCGACCGCCTGGGGCCGCGCAGCTGCGCCGCCGCCGCGGCCCTGGCCGAGGCGGCCGGACTGGCCGTGGTGGCCTCAGCGGGCAGCGCGTGGACGGCGGGCGCCGGCGCGGTGCTGATGGGCGTCGGCTTCTCGACGATCTACCCCGCGCTCGCGCTGCTGGTGGTCGAGCGGGCCGACGCGGGGCGCACCGGGACCGCGCTGGGCGCGTTCACCGCCTTCTTCGACGCGGGCGTCGGCGTCGGGGCGCCGCTCGTCGGCGCGATCGCGGCGGTCGGCGGCTACCCGGCCGGGTTCCTGGTCGCGGCGGGCTGCGCGGCCGCGGCGGCGGCGATGGCCACCGCCGCCGGGCGCGGCGGCCCGGGCGCCCGGGGCATACGATCGGGCGCATGGCCCGCCCGACGCTCGAGGTGACGGTCCGGCGGACCGGCGACACGACGGTCATCACCGCGGCCGGGGAAGCCGACATGGCCGGCACCCCGATCCTGCGCGACGCGCTCGCCGCCGCGGTCGACGAGGGCGCGGGGAGCGTCGCCCTCGATCTCGCCCGCGTGGAGATCATCGACTCCAGCGGCCTGGCCACGCTGCTCAACGCGGCGCGGCGGCTGCGGCGCCTCGGGAGCTCGCTCTCGGTCGTCGCCGCGGGCCCGCAGGTGCTGCGGGTGATCCGGCTCGCGCACCTGGAAGGCGATCTCGGGTTGAGGACGCTGAGCGGTCCCGACGGGTCCGGAAGCTAGATTTCAGCGGGTGGTGGAGCTCACCGCCCTCACGATCGAGCAGCTCGCGCAGCAGACCGGGATGAGCGTGCGCAACATCCGCGCGCACCAGTCGCGCGGGCTGCTGCCGCCACCCGACGTGCGCGGCCGCACCGGCTACTACGGCGCCGAGCACGCCGCGCGCCTGCAGCTCATCCAGGAGATGCAGGCCGACGGCTTCAACCTCGCGGCCATCCAGCACCTCCTCGCGCGCCCGGGCCGCGCGGGCGAGGAGCTGCTCGGCTTCAAGCGCGCGCTGATGACGCCGTTCGAGACCGAGCAGGCGGAGATCATCGACGAGGCGGAGCTGCTCGAGCGCTTCCCCGGCGGCAACGACGAGTCGCCGGCCGCGCTGCGCGAGCGCGCGGAGCGCCTGGGGCTGATCCGCTCGCTCGGCGACGGGCGCATCGAGGTTCCCAGCCCGCGCCTGCTGCACGCCGGCGAGCAGATGATCGCGCTCGGCGTGCCGCTGGAGGCGGGGATCAAGCTCGTCGAGGACCTCCGCAAGCCCGCCGCGGCGGCCGCCCGGCAGTTCGTCCAGCTCTACTTCGACTCGGTGTGGCACCCCTTCGAGCGCGCGGGCTTCCCCGAGGACGGCTGGCCGGCGATCCGCGAGGCGCTCGACCGGCTGCGCCCGCTCGCCACCGAGGTGCTGCGGTCGGTCTTCGAGCAGACGATGACGCAGGCCACCGAGCAGGCGTTCGGGCGCGAGGCCGAGAAGCTGCGCAAGCGCGGGGGCAAGCGCCGGTAGGCGGCGGGCCATGGCCTCCCCCTCGACCTCGGACTCCGGGCGCCGCCGCCGCGCCGCGCCGCTGCCCCCGGAGCAGCGCCGCCCGATGGTGCTCGACGCCGCGCTGCAGGTCTACCTCGAGCACGGCTTCGAGCGGGCCTCGATGGACGCCATCGCCGACGCCGCCGGCGTGACCAAGCCGGTCCTCTACGACTGCTTCGCCTCCAAGCAGGAGCTGTTCACGGCGCTGTGGGACCGCGAGGAGGAGCGCCTGCTCGCCGCGCTCGCGGGCTCGCTGCCCGCCGAGCCGGACTTCGACCAGCCCGAGCGGATGATCGCCCACGGCTTCACCGCGTTCTTCTCGGCCATCCGCTCGGCGCCCGACGCCTACCGGCTCATCCTGCTCGAGGAGCAGGGCCTCGCGCCCGCCGCCGCGCGCCGCGGCAACCGCACCCGCAGCGGCCAGGCCGAGCGGATCGCGGCGATCGTGCGGACCTGGCTGGAGGGGCGCGGCGTGCCCGACGCCGAGCGCGCGGCGCGGCTGCTCGGCCACGCGATGGTCGGCATGGGCGAGGCGCTCGGGCGGCTGATGCTCGCCGAGCCGGGCCGCTGGGAGCCCGAGGAGCTCGGCGCGATGGTCGGCGGGCTGGTCGTGCGCGGGGCGCCCGACGGCGCGGGCCGCTAGGCGACGGGCGCGCCGACGGCGTCGGCGACGTCGGCCGCGAACGCGTCCACGTCGTCGGCGGTGACGTCCCAGCCGCACATCCAGCGGACCTCGCCGGTCTTCTCGTTCCAGACGTAGAACGGCCACCGCTCCTGCAGGCGCTCGGTGACCGCGGGGTCGAGGACCGCGAACACGCCGTTGGCCTCCACCGGGCGGGTGATCTCGACGCCCGGCAGGTCGCCGACCGCCGCGGCGAGCCGCGCCGCCGCCGCGTTGGCCGCCCCGGCGGTGGCCCGCCACAGCTCGTCCTGCAGCAGCACGGTCAGCTGGGCGGCCGCGTAGCGCTGCTTGGAGGCCAGCTGCATCTTCTGCTTGCGCAGGAACCTGAAGCCGTCGTTCAGGCCGTCGCGCAGGAAGACGACCGCCTCGGCGCCGAGCAGGCCGGCCTTCGTGCCGCCCAGCGACAGAAGGTCCACGCCCGCGTCGGTGGTGATGGAGCGCGGCTCGACGCCGAGGGCGGCCGCGGCGTTGAACAGCCGCGCGCCGTCGACGTGCAGCAGCATGTCGTTCTCGTGGGCGTAGTCGGCGAGCGCGCGGATCTGCTCGGGGGCGTAGACCGTGGCCAGCTCGGTGCTCTGCGTGATCGAGATGACGCGGGCCTGCACCGCGTGCTCGTCGCCGACCGCGACGACCGCGCGCTCGGCGAGCTCCGGCGTGAGCTTGGCGTCCGGCGCCTCGAGCGCCAGCAGCTTGAGGCCGGCGACGCCCTCGGGCGCCCCGCACTCGTCCGTGTGCAGGTGGGCGTTGGTGGTGCAGATCGCCGCCTGCCACGGCCGGCACACGGCGTGCAGCGAGAGGACGTTGGCGGCCGTGCCGTTGAACACCGGATAGGCGACGGCCTGCGGCCCGAACGCCGCGCGGATCGCCTCGGCCATGCGCTCCGTCCACGGGTCGGCGCCGTAGGCGCCGGCGTGGCCGTCGTTGGCGGCGGCGATCGCGGCCAGGGCGGCCGGGTGGGCGCCGGCGTAGTTGTCGGAGGCGAAGCCCCGGGGCGCGCGGGTCATGGATGCAGGATCAGGCGCCGGCCGTTCATCTTCGCCGCCGCATCGGAGCACAGGTAGGCGAGCGCCGCCGCGACGTCGGCGGCGTCGGTGAACGTCGTGTAGGGCTTGTCGGGATTGGCGGCGCGCATCTCGTCGCTGACCAGCGCGTTGACCACCACCACGTTGGCGGTGGCCTTGGCGTCGGCGAACGAGTGGGCGAGCG
>DASVQH010000010.1:0-11784 GCA_036389195.1 Solirubrobacteraceae bacterium | reverse complement strand
CGTCCGCGCGGCCGCCTCGGCGGCCCGTCGCGGCGCGCCCGAGAGCGCGTTGGGGCTCTACCGCCGCGCGCTCGCGGAGCCGCCGCCGGCGAGCGAGCGCGCGCGGATCCTCTGGCAGCTGGGTGTCACCGAGAAGATGCTCGACGGGCCGAGCGCCGCCGAGCACCTGACCGCCGCGTACGACCTGATCTCCGACCCCGCGGACCGCGCCGCGGTCGCCTTCGATCTCGCGTGGGCGCTGTTCTTCATCGGCGAACCGGGGGAGGCGGGCGCGTTCCTGGAGCGGGCGCTCGCCGAGATGCCGCCCGAGCAGCTCGACGTCCGCCTCGGCATCGAGGCGATCCAGATCCTCGTCGGGGTGGTGCACGGCGGCGCGCCGCCGGACTTCGCCGAGCGGGTCGCCCGCCTCGCGGCGGATCCGCCGGGGGCCGGGGAGCTCGGGTCGCAGTCGCTGCTGGCGGCGGTCGCGCTGGCCCGCGCGACGACCGGCGCCCCGTCCGCCGAGGTCGCGAGCCTCGCGCTGCGGGCCAACGCGGGCGGCATGATCGCGCGCTGGGACGAGGGGCTCATCGTCGTGGCGATCGGCGCGGCGCTCGTCCTCGCCGACCGCCCGGAGATGCTCTCGTTCTGGGACCAGATCCTCGCGGAGGCGCACCGGCGCGGCTCGCTCACCCTCTCGCTGGCCACCCAGCTGTGGCGCGGCTACGCGCTGCTGGCGATGGGCGACCTCGCCGACGGCGAGGCGTCGGTCCAGCAGGGCTTCGAGGCGCAGTTCCTCGTCTGGGGGGACCGGGCGATCCGCGCCTTCCCGATCGGGATGCTCGCCGGCGCGGCCGTCGCGCAGGGACGGCTCGAGGACGCGCGGCGGGTCCTGGCGACGCCCATCCCTCCGGTCCCCGACGTCTCCGACGCCGCCGGCTTCGTCTCGGTCGGCGAGGCGGAGCTGCTTCTCGCCCAGGGCCGGGCCGCCGAGGCGCTGGCCGTGGCCGAGCGGATGCAGCGCGCGGCGCCGCGGCACGTCCATCCCGGCTGGGCGCCGTGGCGAGGACTGCGGGCCCGCGCGCTGCAGGCGCTCGGGCGGACGGAGGAGGCGCTGGCCGCCGCCCACGAGGAGCTGGCGCTGGCGCGGGCCACCGGCGCGCCGCACGCGGTCGGGCGGGCCCTGCGGATCCTCGGCGAGATCGAGGGCGACGGCGCGGGGCTCGCGCGCCTGCAGGAGGCCGTGGCCGTGCTGGAGATCTCGACGGCGCGGCTGGAGCGGGCCCGGGCGCTCGCCGCGCTGGGCCGCGCGCTGCTGGCGGCCGGTCGCGGCGACGACGCCCAGGCGCCGCTGGAGCGGGCGCTCGAGCTGGCCGGCCGCAGCGGCGCGGTCCCGCTCGCCGAGCGCTGCCGCGAGGCCCTGCGCGAGGCCGGCGTGGCGCCCAGCGCGGCGGCGACCGGGGTCGGCGCGCTCACCGACCTCGAGCGCCGGGTGGCCCGCGAGGCGGCCGCCGGCCACGACGTCCGCGTGATCGCGCAGGCGCTCTTCCTCACCCCGCGCGAGGCCGAGGGCCACCTCGCCGGCGCGCGGCGCAAGCTCGGCGCACAGGACGCCGGGGCGCTGGAGCGCGCGCTCGCCGGCGCCTAGCGGGCCCGGACCCGGACCCGGCGCGTCACCGTCGCCCGCCGCTTGCCCGCGCGGGCGGTGACCCGCACGCGGAACGGACGCCGCCCGGCGTGGCGGAACCGCACGACGTGCGTGCCCCTCCCGCGGCGCACGCGCACCCGGACGCGGCGGACCACCCGGCCGCCGCGGCGCAGCGTGATCGTCACGCGCGCCCGCCGCGCCAGGCGGAAGCGGACCCGACGGCGGTTCGCGCGGACCCGGCTGAGCAGCTTGCGGCGTGCCCTGCGACCGCGCGGCGCGGTCGCCGCCGCCCCGAAGCGGTGCTCCAGCGTGGTGCCTGCCTTCACGTCGGCGGCGCAGAACGGCTGCTCCGTCCACTCCTTGCGCGAGAACGCCTTCGTGCCGTTCGCGAACCACGGCGAGGTGGGGTCGGTGGACTGCGAGTGGGCGAGCACCGTCCGCGCGCGCACCGGGCAGCGGTCGTCGGTGAACTGCACGGTCTGCACGTAGGTGGCGCCGGCGATGACGTCCGTGTAGCCGCGCTTGGGGTCGAACTTGGTGAGGATGACGTTGAAGAGGCCGTCGAGGTTCGGGCCGCCGTGCAGCGGGATCCGCTCGCCGCGCGTCTCGTACTGCAGCGCCTCCAGCGGGGCGTCGAGCGCGACGCCGGCGTCGCGCAGATCCTGGACCGCGCCCGGCAGCGCCGAGCGCACGACCGGGTTCTCCGTGTTGAGGCCGCGCGGCGTGCCGACCGGGTCGGCGGGGTCGAACGGCACGCGGTACGCCGACGGCCCGGCCTCGAGCGCCCGCTCGACGAAGCGGCGGAACAGCAGCGCCCCCGGGGCGCCCAGGTCGTCGCGCCCGCTCCAGCGCGCGAGGACGTCGCAGGTCTCGGGCGGGAGGCCGGCGGTCTGGCGGCACAGCCCGTCGAGCTCCGGGCGCCACAGCTCGCCGGCGAACTGGCGGTTGTTGAAGGCCGCGGCCTGCAGCTCGTCCTGGGTGAAGCGGCCGCCGCCGGCCAGCTCGTCCTCGATGAGCCGCAGCCCGAGCCGCGTGCGCAGCGTGCGCTCGGTGCGCTCGTCGCCGATGATCCGCGGGAAGCCCTCCAGCGGCTTGCGCGGGTTGCTCAGCCAGTAGGAGTCGTTGGAGTTCTCGACGTAGTCGCGGCGGATCAGCTCGGGCTGGCGGGCTGCGGGCATGATCCCCGGCCGCGGCGAGCCCGGCTCGGTGGTCGGGTCGCAGCTCGAGCGGGTCGCGTCGAGGACCTGGATGCGCTGGGCGGTGTCGAGCGCCGTGCCGACCGCGGTCGAGCACGCGGCGATCTTCGCGTCGTCGATCCCGGGGACCGCGCCGATGTCCGCGTAGAGCGCGTCGCCGTTGCGGTCGGCGGCGATGGTGTTGACCCACGGGATCCCCTGGTAGCGGCGCAGGATCGCGTCGAGCTCGCCGACCGAATGCGCGCGGTTGGTCTCCAGGAAGTGGTTGAGCAGCCGCCCGAAGTTGCCCGCGTTGGCGTCGAACATCGCGAAGGCGCGGCCCGAGGTCCACGGGAACAGCGGCAGCCCGACGAGCGAGGTCACCATCGGGCCCTGGTCGGTGGCGAAGAGGGTGCGCGTGCGTGGCTCGAGCGAGCCGTCGGCCTTGCGGGCCTGGACCGTCACGGTGGTGCGCTTCATCTCGCGCGGCTTGCCGTCGACGAGGTAGGTCGTCGGCGAGCCCGGGACGAGCTGGAGCTCGTAGATCGCGAACCGCCGCGCGGTGGAGACGGTGTGGCTCCAGGCGAGGTCCTTCGTGTGGCCGATGTTGACGATCGGCACGCCGTAGAGCGACCCGCCGGCCACGTCGAGCTTGCCGGGGATCGTCAGGTGCGACTGGAAGAAGCGCTCGGCGCCCTGCCACGGCTGGTGCGGGTTGCCGAGCAGCAGGCCCTTGCCGTTGTCGGTGGCGTCGCGGCCGAGCGCGATGGCGTTGGAGCCGACGCCCAGCTCGCCGAAGCGGCGCGAGATCTCGCCGGGCTCCAGCGCGGCGGCCGCCCGCTCGGCGGCGCGGCCGTCCGGGCCGGGGGCGGCGGGCGTCGGCGGCTGCGCGCCGCCGATCCCGTCGAGCGCGGCGTTCTGGGAGGCGAGCACGGCGAGGAAGTAGAAGCGCCGGTAGACGTCGATCTCGGAGATCGGCCGCACCCACGGCTTGCCGGCGCAGGCGGGGTCACGGACCTTACCGCCTTCCTCGCGGATGAAGTCGTTGTAGCCGCGCACGTAGCCGCGGACGCCCTCACGGACCTCGGGCAGCGGCCCGTCGGGCGGCGCCTGCTCGACGAGCTTCTCGACCACGCGCTCCTTGGCGATCCGCGCCCAGAAGAAGTCGGAGTTCAGGTTGTTGGGCTCGGTCTCGGTGTTGCGGATCGGGTAGGTCGCGTCCGGACCGAAGAACCGTGAGCGCTCGCCCGCGACGGTCACGTAGGCGTCGGCGAGCACGCAGAGGTTGTCCTCGGCGTGGGCGCGCGCGAACCCGTACCCGAGCTCCTCCCAGGAGCCGGCGCGGATGTGCGGCGTGCCGTCCGGGCCGCGGCGGATCGAGACGTCGCCGCGCGCGGCGGCCGCTGCGGAGAGGGCCGCGAGCAAGGCGAGCGTGAGGACGGCGAGGGAGCGCATGGGCGCCAGCCTCCCCCGGCAGGGACGGATTCGAACGTCAGGCGCCGTTCTTGTGGCGCCGGACCGCGCAGCGGGGCGCCGCGGCCACGACGCAGGCGAGCGCGCCGTCGAGCGGCAGGTGGCGCCCCGTCCACGGACCCTTGCCGGCCGTCGGGTGCGACAGCGAGAGCGCGCCGTCGTCGCCCGCCGGCGTGACGTCCAGGCGGCGCGGGTCGAGGGCGAGGCCGGTGCCGAGCGCCTTGGCGAAGGCCTCGTAGGCGGTCCAGAACGCGTAGAAGCGGGCGAGCCGTTCTCGCTCGTCGCGGGCGGCCCGGATCGCCGCGGCGACCGGAGGCGGGAACCGCGCCTCGGCCATGCGCTCCATGCGCGGGCGCTGGCGCAGCCGTTCCACGTCGGCGCCCACCCGGCCCTCGCCCGCCGCCACGGCGACCAGCAGCACGTCGCCGGAGTGCGAGACGCTGAAGTCCGGCCCCGGCGGGTCGAGGAACGGGCGGCCGGCGGCGTCGCGGCGGATCGCCACGTCCGCCGGCGCGCGGCCGGTCAGCGCGGCGAGGTGCGCCGTCACGGCCGCCGCGACGTCCGGCGCGGGCGGCAGCCGCGCGATGACGACGTCGACCCTCAGAGCCCGTCGATCGTCCGCGCGAGCGCGACGTCGCGCTCGGTGAGCCCTCCCGCCGAGTGCGTCGACAGCGTCAGCCGGACGTGCTTGTAGCCGTGCACGAGGATGTCGGGATGGTGGCCGGCCGCTTCGGCCGCCTCGCCGACGCGGTTGGCGTACGCCATCGCCGCCGCGAAGTCGGCGACCTCCAGGTCGCGCACGATCGCGTCCCCCTCGACGCGCCAGTCGGTGCCGTCGAGCTGCTGCGCGACATCGTCGGGGCTCAGCCGTTCCATCCGGCAAGCCTACGCGTCAAGACTCCGGCAAGGAAGCGGCAACGGCCGTCCGGCACGGTGCATCCATGTTCACTCCCACCTACACCACCCAGCACCCGTCGCGCCCCGTCCCGCCCCCGCGGCTCGGCGGCTGACATCAAGCCCGGCACCGATCGGCCGATTCGACGAGATGAAGACCAATGGCCGTCCGCTACGTCATCTTCGACCTCGACGACACGCTGGTGCACTCGGCGGCCGTCCGCCGCGCGTTCTCCGACGTCGCGGCTGACCACGGGATCACCCCCGAGCAGGTGGACGCCGCCTGCGACGAGCTGCCGGGCCGGCCCGCGGCCGTCATCTTCCAGGCGCTCGGGCTCGGCGCCGCGGCGGCCGAGGCCGCCGCGGCCCGCTTCGTCGCGCAGCTCGAGGCGCTGAACGCCGAGCTGCCGACGATCCCCTACCCGGACGCCGGCGAGACGCTGCGCGCGGTCCGCGAGCACGGTGTCCACATGATCCTCTCCACCGGCTCGCCGGCCGAGCGCGCCCAGCGCGTGCTCGCCGAAGCCGGCTGGGAGGGCTTCGAGCTCGTGCTCGGCTCCGGCCCCGCCCGCCGCAAGGGAGCCGAGCACTTCGACGCGATGTGCGAGCACCTGCACGGCGGCGAGTGGGCCGGCCAGGCCGCCACCGTGGGCGACAGCCCCGAGGACATGCGCCTCGGCGCCGAGAACGGCGTCCCCGTCCGCATCGGGCTCGCCCGCCGGTGCGACCCGGCCGCGCTGCTGCGCGCGGGCGCGACGCACGTCGTGCGCAGCCTGGCCGACATCGTCCCGATCATCGCCGCCGCCTGAGTACCCGCGCGGCGTATGCCGCGCGTCTTCAGCGGGACTTCGGGCATTGATAGGGGAGGGTTCCTTTGGTGCGTCTGTCTTTGGGACGCGGGGAGAGGGGAACGGCTTTCGAGAGTCGCGGTGAGAGGGGCGACAACGTGGATGTTGCGCGGCCTTCAGGGCGGTGTTGCCACGTTTGGGTGCTATACCACCTCAACGTGGCTCTCCTCGCGGGCGGCCGCCGTTCTTCCCACGTTGTGGCGGTGGTCAACGTGGATATTTCGCGCCTACCGCCTCTCGTCATCCACCTTGACCACCACTGGGGTGGTCAACGTGGACGGCTCCCTATGTGGGCGACCGGCGATCCACGTTGACCACCGCCGCCCACCGAACCCTCGCTGCGGCGAACGGCAGGCAGCTACTCACCTGTCGGTGATGCAGTTCCGCGCGGGCACGCGCCCCAAGCGCGCGCCGCGCGGAGCGGACCGCCGCCCTACAACCGCCGCGCGGTGAGCCGCGCGGTGACGTCCTCGCTCCCGCTGCGGACGCGCAGGCGGACCTTGTAGTCCCCGTGCGCCCGCCGCGCCGCCGGCAGCGACACGCGGTAGGTGCGGCCCGCCTCCTGGGTCCGCGTCGCGAAGCGCTTGACCACCTTCCCGCGCCGGGTGATCGTCACCGTCACGTCGGACCGGGCGCCGAGCTTGTAGGAGGCCTTCAGCGTGATCCGCTTCGGGCCGCCGAACACCGGGCGCTCGAGCTTGAAGCGGCGGATCAGCCCGCAGGTGTCCCGCCGGTAGTGCGACGGCCGGCGCGAGAAGCCCTTGCGGCTGCGCCGCAGGACGATGCGCCGGACGTCGATCCGCCGGCCGCCCTGCACCATCGTGAAGCGGACGAAGTAGTAGCCCGCGCCGACGCGCTTGCGCCCACCGCGCGTCGAGCGCCCGTTCCAGTTGAAGGAGGCCGAGCGGTTGTCGAAGCGGGCGACGAGCCGCTCGCGGATGACGCGGCGGCCCTTGGACACGCGGAACACGTCCACGCGCACCGGCGCGGCGATGCGGCGCTTGAAGCCGAGGCGCAGGCCGCGCCGGCCGGAGCGCTTGGCCGACACGGACGACAGCCCGCCGGTCGGCGTGCACGCCGGCTCGACGATCGGCCCGGGCGGCTGGGGCTGCGGCTGGGTGCTCGGGGGCGGGGTGAGACCGCCGCCGCCGGGACCGCCGCCACCGTTGCCGCTGCCGCCGCCACCGCCACCACCACCGCCGCCGCCGCCCGGCGGCAGCGCCCCCGCGGTCAGGAAGTCCATGGCGGGCGCGTTGTCGAACGGGTACATGAACGACTGCTCGGGGGTGTCGGTCGGGACGACGGCGGCGAGCGAGAACGCCGTGCCGTCGTAGAAGCGCGACCCCTCGCCCGCGGCCTCCTGCTTGGGCCGCTGCCCCGCCGCGGTGGAGCCGGTCAGCGCCAGCAGCTTGGAGCGCGGGACGCTGATGGTGATCGTGCCCTTGTCCGCATCGACCTTGCCGGGGACCTCCTCGTCGCCGGGGTAGGTCAGGCACTTGGAGCCGGTGCCGCCGCAGGAGACCGACCCGGTGGAGAACCCGTTGAAGCCGAAGCGGAAGCCGCGCGCCGGGTCGTAGGTGGCCACGGCGGCCGCCGAGCGGAAGCCGTTGATCCAGCGGAAGACGTACAGGAGGCTGGTGGCGCGCTGGTCGGACAGCGCCTGCTGGAGCGCGCCCTCGCTGAGGTCGGCGACCTGCAGCGTCACGTTGAAGCCGCCGTCGGCGACGGGCGCCCCGGTCTCCGGATCGGCTTCCGGCCCGATCGTCACCCCGCGCAGGTCGGCGCCGGGCTCGACCTTGCCGGCCGTCGGCTTGGCCGGGCACTCGACCTCCAGGCAGAGCCGCGAGTAGTCGGCCAGCGCGTCGCCCTCGGGGTCCTCGCGCCGGTTGGCCAGCGGGGCGCCCTGGGCGGGCTCGATCGTCTCGCCGTCGAGCGTCGGGCCGGCGATCTGCGTCAGCACGGCCGGCGTGGCCAGGACGCCGGCGGTGTCGTCGGGCTGCTTGTAGCCCTGGTTGTAGACCACGCTGAGCGCGTGGCGCCGCGGGCTGAAGTCCATCGCGAAGAAGTCGGCCAGCGAGCGGTCGCCGCCGCCGATGTCGCAGCCCAGGCCGTTGAGGCAGATCGAGTCGTAGTGGAAGGGGTGGGTGGTCGCCTTGACCTGGGCGAACGTCGCGTCGGGCGACATCGCGTTGAGCGACTGCGACACGTAGACGTCCCAGCTGCCGCGGAAGCCGATCGGCTTGCCCTCGGCGTCCGTCCCGGGACCGACGTTCGGGTCGCCGTCGGTCTCCGAGCCGTAGAACGTGACCGCCACGCGGCCGGGGGCGCCGCTCGCCGAGACCCACGAGAACAGGCTGGAGCGGACCTTGTCGCGGTCGACCTGGATCGGCGGGTTGACGTCCGCCTGCACGCCGGTGGACTCGGTCTGCTGCCCGCTCGTCGGGTTGACCTCGGAGCCCTCGCCGGTGCACGTGCCGAGCTTGTCGTAGGGCAGCGTGGAGACGTAGGTGTGGAACGTCGCGTTCTCGGAGTAGGCGAAGTAGATGTTGCCGTCGCGGTCGGCGTCCACGGTGGTGAACAGCGACGGCTCGCCCGGCGCCTGCGCGATCTTGCAGTTGTGCCAGCTGGCGCCCTCGTCGAGGGAGATGGCCAGGAAGATCTGGTTGTCGCGGTTCCAGCCGAAGAAGGGCACGCGGCCCTTGTCCTTGCCGTCCGGGTTGAGCTCGGCGGGCAGCGAGCGCATCGGCCCGGGGAAGCTCGGGTTCGTCGACGTGGCGGCGGTCGGGACCGGGTCGTAGTTGACGCCGCCGTCGTCTGAGCGCTGGACGACGACCTGGCGCGGCTGCTGCTGGTTGTAGGAGAGCAGGACGCTGTCCTCGTCGAGGAAGGTGTGCCACTGGCGGTCGACCCCCGGCACGCCGGCCGACTGCGCCGAGCGCAGCGTGCGGCCGTTGTCGGGTGAGGCGGCGGTCGCGAAGTTGGTCAGCGGGCCGAGGCCGGAGTAGGCGTAGTTGAAGGCGCCGAGCTCGTTGCGCACCGGGGAGGTGGCGAAGCCGCAGTCGCCGCCGCCGCCGGGCGCCTGCTGGCCGCGCGGCGGCTCGCCGAGCAGGTGGAACTGGTTGCCGCCGTCGAGCGAGACCTGGGCGTACTCCGCGGCGTTCGAGACGCCGGTCGGGCCGCAGGTGTAGATGTTGCCGTCGCCGTCGATCTCGATGTTCGGCTCGGACTCGTCGCGCTGGGGGTCGGCCGGCAGCGAGGCCGAGAAGGCGAGGCCCTGCGGGTCGGCCGACGGCAGGCCGTCGACGCCCGGGTTGTTGGTGCCGGACGTGGGGCTGGGGTCGCGCACGGAGAAGCCGGAAGCGGTGTCGGCCGAGTCGTAGTTCGCGGTGAGGCCCGGGCCCGTGTCGCTGAAGTGCGGGGCGACCTGCACGAACAGCCGCTCCGCGTCGCCGGTCTGGCCCGTGGCCTTGATGACCGTCTCGTTGAGGACCGGCGTCGGGCCGACCACCAGGTCGGCGTCGTCCGCGGTGGCGATCACCCGCACCTTGTCGGCGTCGTCGACCGCCAGCACGCGCACGTCGGCGCCGACCCCGACCAGGACGCCGCCCGGGTTCGGGCTCGAGAAGAACCAGCGGAAGACGATCTCCTTGCCCGCCCTGATGCCGGTGTCCAGGCCCTTCGCGGCGCGCCAGGAGATGACGTTGGGGTCGTCGGCCGGGTCCTCCGGGTCGCCGGCGTTCGTCAGCGCGGTCTGCGACTCGCCGCCGCCCTCCGGCCGCAGGCCGGTGATGCCCTCCTCGGCCCCCTTGGCGCCGTGGAAGAAGTACTCGTTGAGGCCCGCGTCGGGCCCGTCCTGCGCGACGGCGGGCGCGGTGGCGAAGGAGGCGAGCGCGAGCAGCGCGGCGGCGAGGACGGCCAGGGGGAGACGCATGACCGAAAGGTAGACCGGCGCGCGGCCGAACGCGCCGTCAGCGGCCGAGCGCCGACACGCGCCAGCGATCGCCGTCGCGCGTCAGCGAGACCGTCACGTCCTGGCCGCCGGCCCTGAGGTCGACCCGCGCGCGGTTCCCCTCGACCTCCTTGCCGGTGACCTTCACCCCGGCCGGCGGGTCGAAGCGCGCGACGGCCTCGCGGCACGCCTTGCGCGCCGCGGCCCCGCGGCGGCGGCTGTTGCGCTCCAGCAGCGCCTGCGTCGCGTCGTCGCACTTGGCGGGGTCCTCGCTCGCCACGTAGCGGCGGGCGACGTCCTCCGGCGCCCGGTCGCCGCCGTCGCCGCCGCCGCAGGCGGTCAGCAGCGCCAGAGTGACGCCGAGGACGATCGCGCGGTCCGGCACGCGGAGGATCGTGCCAGACCGCGCGCTACGCCGCCGCCCGCGCCGGCTCCTCGGCGGGTGCGAGCGGGCGCTCGCACGCCGGGCAGCGATCGCCGAGGACGGGGTCGGCCTCGGCGGCGCCGTCGAGCCAGAACACCTGATGGCGCCCCGCGCCGCTGACCCGGAACGCCTGCCCGCATTCGCAGCGCCAGCTCGCCTGGCCCGGGGCGGCCGGCTCTGAGTCCGCGGCCGGACGCATCCGCCGCAGCACGAGGGCGACGCCCGCGGCGATCGCCGCGACCGCCGCGGCGGCGGCCGCCCGGGCACGCGCCGGGCGGTCCGCCGCCTTGCCGATGCTCCGCATGGCGCTCGGCTCAGGCCGCGGGCGGCATCGTGGAATTCGGGGTCCGCAGCGGCGTCTCGGCGCCCGGGACGTCGACGGGCGCGGTGAACACGGGCGGCGCGGGCTGCGGCGCCGGCGCCTGGGCCGCCTGGCGCTTCTGCACCTGCTTGCGACCGAGGATCGCCCCCGCGCCCGCGGCGAGCAGGGCGAGCGCCGGCTTGGCCTTGCCGCCGCCCCCGCCGAGCAGGCCGGCGAGCGCCGCGCCGCGGGTCGGCGCGGCCTTCCGCCGGCCGGGCGGCGTGAACGACGGGATGCGCGAGGCGCGCGCCGGCGGGGCGGACGGGCGGCTGAAGCGCCGCTGGGCGCCGGTCGCGGGCGCGGTGGGACGGGTGCGGCTGGGGGTCCTGGTTGCCACGGGGGCCTCCTTCGAGACTGGGGGACCCCGCGGGTACCCGCCCGTTCAGGACCTCATAAGGCGCCGGTCAGACGCCCGGCCGCCGCCCGCGCCGCCACCGGCGAAGCCGGGCCGCCCGCACCGGTAGAGTCGGGCACGTGGCGGATGCGGCGGCCCGTATCCATCTCTGCGGTCGGCTTCGCGTCGAGGTGGCAGGGGAGCGTCGGGAGGACGCGGTGCACGGCCGGCAGGGCCGGCTCGCGCTCGCCTGCCTGGTGCTCAACCGCGACCGCCCGCTGCGCCGCGACGAGCTGCTGGAGGCGCTGTGGAGCGGGGAGGGGGCGCCGCCGAGCGACAGCTCGCTGCCACCGGTGCTCTCGCGCCTGCGCCGTGCCCTCGCCCCGGCCACCATCGACGGCCGCGACGCCCTCGCGCTCACGCTGCCCGAGCCCGCGTGGGTGGACGTCGAGGCCGCGCGCGACGCGGTGACCCGCGCTCGCGGGGCCGCCCGGGCGGCGGAGGCGCTGGCCGCCGCCCAGGCCGCGGTCGCGCTCGTGGAGCCGGGGCTGCTGCCGGGCCTGGAGGCGCCGTGGATCGGCGCGGCGCGCGCGGCGATCGAGGACGTGCACGTCGAGGCGCTCGAGCTGGTGGCCCGCGCCGGCTGCGTGGTCGACCCGGCGCTCGCGGAGGCCGCCGCGCGCGACGCCGTCGCGGCGT
>DASVQH010000009.1:0-5260 GCA_036389195.1 Solirubrobacteraceae bacterium | reverse complement strand
CCGAGCGGCCCGCGCAGGCGGCCGTGCCGCAGCTCCGCGCGCAGCGTCCGGCGCACTCGGTCCGCATGACCGAGCCGCAGCTGGTCGGCGGCCCACGCCGCGAGCGGGCCGAGCTGCTCGCCGTCGCGCCGGCCGCGGCGGTGCCGGTAGGCGCGCCGCCAGCGCCGGGCGTCCATGCGCACCAGCTTCGGGAACGCGCCGGTCACGTCGGTCAGCTCACCGGCGGCGTAGCGGTAGACGAGCACCGGCATCGCCGAGGCGGCGAAGGAGGAGAACAGGTACGCGAAGGTCGCGTCGGCGCTGCGGAACTCGGGCCGCCCGTCGCCGTCGAGGTCCTCCAGCGCGAAGTACGGGTCGCCGAAGCCGTGCGCGCTGACGGTGTAGCCGCTGCCGTCCGGCGCCAGCCGCCAGATGTCGGCCGAGTAGCAGCAGTGCGCGCCGCCGCTGAATAGCGTGACCATCACCTCGGGCTCGCCGTCGCCTTCGAGGTCGACGATCCGCAGGGCCTTGCCGGGCCTGCCCTCCGGCGAGGCGGGCGCGCACGGCTCGGGCGGCGTGTCCGGCCCCTCGCCGGCGGGCACGGCGCCGTCGTAGAGCGGGCGGCCGTCGCGGGCGATCGTCAGGTGCCAGCCGGTGCGGCAGACGCCGTACTCCTCGGCCGGCTCGTCCGCGTAGGCCAGGGTGGCCTGGACCGGGCCGACGGCCTGCACCTCGGTCGCCGCGCTCGCGGAGGCGGCGGGCAGGAGAAGCGTCAGGGCGAGGGCGGCGAGGACGAGGGTGCGCACGCCCACCCAACGCGCAAGGCGGTCCCGTTCTGACGGCTGCGGTTTACTAGCGTCTCCGCGCCAGCTTCCGTAAGGTTCGAATCCCCGTTCCCGTCTCACGAGCACATGGCTCCCTTCACACGCAACCGCCGTGCCGCCGCCGCGTTCGTGACCCTCGCCACCGCGCTCTCCGGCTGCGGGGGCGGCGACGACTCCACCGGCTCCTCGAGCGAGGACGCCGCCACGCCCGCGCCCACGCCGGCCGAGACCGCGGCGCCCGCCTCGGGCGGCGGCGGCGGCGTTCCGGTCACCGAGAAGGAATGGGCCGTCGGGGCGCCCGCGAGCGGCAAGGCGGGCAAGGTGACGTTCACGGTCAAGAACGCCGGCCAGGTCCCCCACGAGCTCGTCGTGATCAAGACCGACAAGAAGGCCGGCGACCTCGGCTCCGACCAGGCCGACGTGGCCGGGAAGGTCGGCGAGGCGGAGGACATCTCCCCCGGCGAGTCCAAGGACCTCTCGGTGACCCTGAAGCCCGGCCACTACGCGCTCATCTGCAACCTCCCCGGCCACTACAAGCAGGCCGACGGCACGGGCATGTTCGCCGACTTCGACGTGCGCTGACCCCCTTCGAGGCGCGATGATGGCGGCATGGGCCACATCGTCTGCTCGGGACTCGCCTACGCCCACCCGGGCGGCGACCTGCTGTTCTCCGACGTGGCGTTCCGCATCTCGCCGGGCGACCACGTCGGCCTGGTCGGCGCCAACGGGGTCGGCAAGAGCACGCTGCTGCGGGTCCTGACCGGCGAGCTGCCGGCCGACGCGGGCGAGTTCTCGGTCGGCGGGCGCGTCGCGTACATGGCCCAGGACGTCGGGCTCGAGCGCCCCGGCCAGACGGTCCGCGACCTGCTGCTCACGCTCGCCCCGACCGCGCTGCGCCGCGCCGGCGAGCGCATGCAGGCCGCCGAGCGGGCGCTGGAAGGCGGCGACGACGAGGCGGGCATGGCGCTCGGGACGGCGATCGGCGACTGGTCGGAGCTCGGCGGCTACGAGCTGGAGGGCCAGTGGGACGCGGCGTGCCGGCGCATCGTCCGCGCCGGCTTCGCGGAGATCGCCGACCGGCCGTCGGTGACGCTGTCGGGCGGCGAGCGCAAGCGGCTCGTGCTCGACCTCGCGTTCAGCTCCGACGCCGACGTCCTGCTGCTCGACGAGCCCGACAACTTCCTCGACATCCCGGCCAAGCGGGCGCTGGAAGCGCAGATCGCCGGCTCGCGCAAGACCGTCCTGGTCATCTCCCACGACCGCGCGCTGCTGTCGGGCGCCGTGCGGTCGATCCTCACGCTGGAGGGCAACGGTGCCTGGGTGCACGGCGGCTCCTACGCGACCTACCCGGAGGCCCGCGTCGCCCGGCAGGAGAGGATGGGCGACGCGGTCAAGCGCTGGAAGGACGAGGAGCGCCGGCTGCGCGAGCTCGTGCGCACCTTCAAGGAGCGCGCCCGCTACGCGCCCGACTGGGCCAAGCGCGCCGACGCCATGGAGACCCGCTGGCGGCGCTTCACCGACGCCGGCCCGCCGCCCGCGCCCGTCGCCGACCAGCAGATCAAGGTGCGCATCCGCGGCGCCGACTCGGCGCGACGGGTGCTGGCGCTGCACGACGTCGGCATCGACGGGCTCGTGCGCCCGTTCTCGGAGGAGGTCTACCTCGGCGAGCGCGTCGGGGTCGTCGGCCCCAACGGCGGCGGCAAGACGCACCTGATGCGGCTGCTGGCCGGCGAGCCGGTCGCGCACTCCGGCCAGGTCGTGGTCGGCAACCGCGTGTCCGCCGGCTTCTTCACCCAGCTCAACGCCGATCGCCCGGACTTCGCCGGGCGACCCATCGTCGACGTGGTGATCGACCGCACCCGGGCGCTCGACGCGGCCATGGGCGCGCTGGCGCGCTACGGCCTCGCCGACGCGGCGCGGCGCGCCCACGACACGCTCAGCGGCGGGCAGAAGGCGCGGCTGGAGATCCTCTGCCTGGAGCTCGAGGGCCACAACCTGCTGCTCCTCGATGAGCCGACCGACAACCTCGACATCGACTCCTCCGAGGCGCTGGAGGCGGCGCTGGAGGGCTTCGCGGGCACGGTCGTGGCCGTCTCCCACGATCGCGCCTTCCTCGAGCGGCTGGACCGCTACCTGATGGTGCTCCACGACGGCACGGTGCTGGCGCTGCCCGACCAGGCCACGGCGCAGGAGGCGCTGCTCGATCCCGACCGGGCGACGGGCGTGCGGCTGGCCAAGGCGCTCACCGGCGCCCGCTGAATACTCAAGCCGCGCGGCGCGCGGGCCGATCAGCGGGGAGTGAGCCCGCCGGTGCGCGCCATCGCGACCGTCCTGGGGATCGCGTTCCTCCTCTGGACGGCCGTCAGCGGCGGCGGGCGGGCGGCCGAGATCGAGGCCCAGCGCGAGCCCGGACGCTACGCGCCGGCCACCGACCGGCCGATCCCGAGTGACAAGGTCGCCGCGACCTTCGCCTTCGACCCGGCCGTCGCGCCGCAGGACCGCCAGGCGATCGAGACCGCCATCGCCGGCGCGCGCCCCGAGGCCCAGCAGCTGATCGCCCGCGTCGACGGACTCACCTCGATCTCCGTCGGCCCTCTCCGCCAGGCGGCCGGGACGACGCGCGGCCTCGGCGACGGCTACGCGGTCGAGCTCGACCTCGGGCCCGTCGCGCAGCACCTCGGCACGCGCGGCATCAGCCGGGTCGTCCTGCACGAGCTGGCCCACGTCATCGACTTCGCGATCCTCCCCGACGCGCTGCGCGAGACGCTGGATGCGGGCGTGCCGGACGGCTGGGGCTGCGAGCAGGGCCGCTCGGGCGCCTGCGCGGTGCGCGAGGAGCGCTTCGCGGAGAGCTTCGCCAAGTGGGCCATGAACGACATCGGCGTCGACCTCTTCATCGGCTACAAGGTCCCCCCGCCGGGGCCGACGCTGGACGCCTGGGGCGCGCCGCTCGCCCAGCTCGCCGCCTCCCGCTGAACGCTGCCATACGGTGTGCGCCGTGCGGGCGGCGACGGACACGGCGAGGCTGATCGGCGCGGCGATCGCGCTGCTCGTGGCGGCGTGGGTGTTCGCCGACCCGCCGGGCACCGGCCCCGATGAGCCCGCCCACTACGTGCGCGCGCTGGGCGCGGGCAACGGGCACCTGGTGGGCGATCCGTACGTCCCGACCGCCGCGGAGCGGGCGGCGTTCGAGCGGCTGGCCCGCCGCGGCGGGACGCGCAGCGGCGACTCGCCCGTCACCGGGGACTCGCTGGTGTGGTCGGCGCGGCTGACCCGGAGCTTCGCGGTCCCGCGGGACCTCGGCGCGGTGCCGTTCGGCTGCGGCGCGCAGCGCCCGACGGAGTCGGCGGCGTGCCTCGACGCCCAGAAGACGACGCGGCGCCGCGCGGTGCTGCCGTCCAACACCGGCACCTACCAGCCGTTCGCCTATCTCCTGCCCGGGCTGGCCATGCGCGCGACCGGCGCGCCGGTGGCCGCGCTGCGCGTCGGCCGCGCGACCGGCGCGCTCGTCGCCGTCGGGCTCCTGCTGGCCGCGCTCGCCGCGCTCGCCGACCGCCGCCGCGGGACCCTCGCCCTCGCGGGCTTCGCCGTCGCGGTGACGCCGATGACGGTCTTCTGCGCGTCGCTGCTGAACGCCAGCGGCGCCGAGATCGCCGCGGCCGTCCTCGTCACCGCGGCGCTGCTGCGCCTCACGCGCGACGAGCCCGCGCCGCGCTGGGTCTGGGCGGCTCTGGCGGTCGCCGGCGCGCTGCTCGCGCTCAGCCGGTTCCTCGGCCCGGTGACGCTCGTGGCGATCCTCCTCGCCGTCGCGGCCGCCCGGCCGGCGGGGCGCCTGCGCGCCGCGGCGGCGCGCGACCGCGCCGCCGCGCTGGTCTGCGCCGCCGTCGCCGGGCTCGCGGCGGCCGGCGGGATCGCCTGGCAGCTCGTGGTCATGCCCCATCCGGAGACCGACCTGAACCGGGCGGTCGACTCCATCCGCCCCGCGCTGGCCAACCTGCCGGGTGTGCTGCGCCAGGCGATCGGCAACTTCGGGTCGCTCGACACGCCGCTGCCCCTGCCGGTGGTGGTGGCCTGGGCGGTGGTGGCGGTGGCGCTGGCCGGGGCGGCGCTGTGGCTCGGGCGCCCGCGCGAGCGGTTCGGGCTGACCGTGGCGACCGCCCTGGCCCTGGGCCTGACCGTGGCGATCGACGTCGCCGAGCGCCAGACGGACTTCGCCGTCCAGGGCCGCCATGTGCTGCCGCTGCTGGTGGCCATCCCGCTGCTGGCCGGGGAGATCCTGCGCGGGCGGACGGATGACGACGCGGCGCGCGGCGCGCCGCTCGCCGCGCTGGCGGGGGCGGCGATCGGGGTCGCGGCGCTCGGGCAGGCCGCCGGCTGGTGGGCCAACGCGCGGCGCTGGGCGGTGGGGACCGACGGGCCGTGGTGGT
This sequence comes from Solirubrobacteraceae bacterium, assembly GCA_036389195.1. Lineage (GTDB taxonomy): Bacteria > Actinomycetota > Thermoleophilia > Solirubrobacterales > Solirubrobacteraceae > JACCYI01. The sequence goes on along the minus strand of DASVQH010000009.1, from coordinate 30 downwards.
TCCCCGGCGCCGCCGAGTGGTCGCCGCCCG
>DASVQH010000008.1:0-16036 GCA_036389195.1 Solirubrobacteraceae bacterium | reverse complement strand
CGACGCGCGGGCGCCGCTGCGCGAGGGGCTCGACGTCGCCCGGCGCTGCGGCGGCGCGCGGACCGCCGCGCGGGCCCACGACGAGCTGACCGCCAGCGGCGTCAACCAGCGCCGGATGCTGCGCGCCGGCGTCGAGGCGCTGACCCCGAGCGAGCGGCGCATCGCGCGGATGGCCGCCGACGGGATGAGCAACCGCGACATCGCCGCCGCCCTGTTCGTGACCGTGCGGACCGTGGAGACCCACCTCGGCCACGCCTACCGCAAGCTCGACCTCCGCGGGCGAGCCGGGCTCGCCCAGGCGCTCGGCTAGCAGGAATCCGCCATGTTGGGGTTGATCGAGTAGTCGACGAGGTCCTTGCCGACCTTCACGACGGTGTCGCTCACCGCCCAGAACACCTGGGGCCCGTTGATCGTGGGGGACTGGAGGTTCAGGACGATCAGGAGGCCGCCCTCCGGGGGCTTGTAGGCCTTGTCGAACGACCACGCGCCGTCGACGGTGTCCGTGCACTTCTCGCCCATCACGACGTTCCACTCGACCGTCGAGATCCGCAGCCGGCCGTCGGCGTAGAGGAAGATCCGGGTGTACACCGGGAAGGCGCCGCCGGTGCTGCGCTCCAGGAACGCGCCTTGCGCGATGGCCTGGCGGCCGACGTCGTCCGCGCGGTACTGCTCGATGTCGACCGGCGGGTTGGGCACCGGCGGATTCGGCACCGGCGGGTTGGGCAGCGGCGGGTTGGGCAGCGGCGGGTTCGGCAGCGGCGGGTTCGGCACCGGCGGCTTGGGCTTGGGCTTGACCTTGGCGCCCTTCTTCTTGCACACCTTCTTGCGCTTGCCGTGGACCTTCTTGGTCTTGCAGCGCTTCTTCTTCGCCTTCTTCTTGGCCGCCGCCACGGCGCTGCCGGCATCGCCGGACGCGCCGAGGGCCGGGGCGCCCGCGGGCGCGACGAGCGCGAGCGACAGCAGGGCGACCAGCAGCAGGCGGCATCTCATGCCACCGGAACCTAGGCCCGTGGTGCGCCCCTGGCGTCAGGGGCGACCACGGACATGAACCACGACATCGCCCCTACGGGGCGGTGACCGCCCAGGTGCCCTGGCTGCCGACGGCGGCGGCGTTGTCGGAGATCACGCGCACGCCGAAGCCGAACCGGTTGGCGGCGTTCTTGCCGGCGGCGTCGGTCCGCGAGGGGTCGAACAGCTCGCGCGGGCGCGCGGGACCGGTGACCTCGGACTCGAACACGCAGAGGTGGCCGGGGGCCGCGCCCGGGTTGGCCGGATCGCCGGGGCACTCGGGCGGCACCGGCGTGCCGGCGGAGACGAAGTGCACCGCGGGGACCGCGCCGAGCGCGATCGGGTAGGTGATCCCGGCCTCGACGGCCTGGCCGGCGGCGGTCACGGTGCCGGTCGCGGCGTAGGTGCCGCGGACGGTCTTGCCGGCGGGAAGCGCCTCGGGGTAGGGGCCGGGCGGGCCCTGCGGGCCGGTCTTGCCGGTCAGCCCGCGCTTGCCGCGCTTGCCCGTGGCGCCCTTGAGGCCGGCCGGGCCGCGCGGCCCCGCGGGCCCGACGTTGCCGCCCTGTCCGCGCAGGGCGATCTGGGTCTTGCGCGAGATGTCGCGCAGCCCGATCGTGTGGTTCTTGATGTGCTTGGACCGCACGGCGCTCTTCTTGATGTCCTTGGAGCCGATCTTCGCGGCCGCGTAGGCGCCGCCGCCCAGCGACACGAAGAGGGCGATCGACGCGATCAGGTGCGCGCTCGTGATGCGCTTGAGGATCCGCATGGCGTTGAGCCTAGTGACGGCCTGGCCGCGCACCCGCGGCGGCGTCCGTGGGGAGACACCCCCGCGCGGTTATGTTCACTCACCGCCTGCCCGGGCCGTCGCCTATCCTCCTCCGGATGGACGAGCGGGGCCTCGCGGAGCGGCTCATCACGTACGACACGTCGACCGTCGACGGCATCCGCGCCGCCCAGGGCTTCGTCAAGGGCTGGCTGGAGTCGCGCGAGATCGAGGTCTCCGAGCACCTGCACAACGGCCTGCCGGTCCTCAGCTCGCGGGTGGGCGCGGCCGCGGGGCCGACCCTGGTGTTCCACGGCCACGTCGACGTCGTGCCGGGGAATCCCGAGCAGTTCGAGCCGCGCGTCGAGGGCGACCGGCTGTACGGTCGCGGCGCCTACGACATGAAAGGCGGCCTGGCGGCGATGATGTGCGCGCTGCGCGACGTCGCCGACCAGCGCGCGGTCGGCGTGCGCTTCATGTGCGCGCCCGACGAGGAGTCCGAGGACGTCGACACGCGCTCGACCGACGTGCTCGTCGACGAGGGCTTCCAGGGCGACTTCGCGATCACCGGCGAGCCGACCGACCTGCACGTCGGCGTCCAGGCCAAGGGCGTGCTCGCCGCGCGCGTCACCGTGCACGGGCGCGCCGCCCACGGCTCCACGCCGTGGCTGGGCGACAACGCGGTCACGAAGGCGATCGACGTGTTCCGGCGAATCGAGACCCTGCCGTTCTCGCGCGAGTCGTCGGAGATGTTCGACCGCCCCTCGATCAACCTCGGGCGGATCGCCGGCGGCGACGCGATCAACAAGGTGCCCGACCGCTGCACGATGGACCTCGACATCCGCTATCTGCCCGGCCAGGACCCCGGTGAGATCCTCGAGCAGATCCGCTGCATCCCCGAGATCGACGTCGTCAAGACGTTCGGGCGGATCCCGGCCACGGTGTCGCGCCGCAACCCGTACGTGCTGGCGCTGTGCGACGCGGTGCGCCGCTCGACGCGCGGCGAGGCGATGAGCGTCGGGCGCGACGGCGCCTCCGACGCGGTCTCCTTCCTGGCCGCCGGCATCCCGGCGGTCGAGTTCGGGCCGACCGGCGCCGGCCACCACGGCCCCGACGAGTGGGTCTCGATCTCCTCGCTCGGGCGCTACCGCGAGGCGCTGTGCGACTTCGTGCACGGGCTGCCGCGGTACCTGGAGGAGCAGCGCGCGTCGCTGCGCGCGGTGGAAGGGGGCGCGGCTTGAGCCCTGAAGACGTCCCGCCCCGCGTCGGCCGCGGCCTGCTCCAGCGCGCGGCGATCGCCTGCATGCTGGTGGTGCTGCTCACCGCCGGCGCGGCGACCGCGGCGGCGTTCCTGCAGGTCGACGACGTCATCCAGGAGTTCGACGAGAGCCGCGAGGGCCGCGCCGACATCCCGGTCCCGGAGATCGACAAGAGCGAGGCCGGCAAGCCGCAGACGCTGATGCTGCTCGGGTCCGATCAGCGCTACGCCGACAAGGTGGCCGGCATCAAGCCGCGCTCGGACACGATCATCCTCGTCCACCTCGACCCGGATGCGGACGCGATCACGATGATGTCGCTGCCGCGCGACCTCAAGGTCGTCATCCCCGGCAACAGCGTCCCGACCAAGATCAACGCCGCCTACGAGCAGGGCGGCGCGCCGCTGACGCTCAAGACGGTCCGCAAGGTGCTCTCGACGGACGAGCGTCCGTTCAAGATCAACCACATCGTGCAGGTCGACTTCGGCGGCTTCCGCAAGGCGATCGACTACGTCAAGTGCGTCTACTACGACGTCGACCGCCGGTACTACAACGACAAGTCGTCGGGCGAGAACTACGCGGCGATCGACATCAAGCCCGGCTACCAGAAGCTGTGCGGCCAGGACGCGCTCGACTACGTCCGCTTCCGCCACACCGACAACGACCTGGTCCGCGCCGCCCGCCAGCAGGACTTCATCCGCCAGGTCAAGAACCAGAAGGGGGTCGCGAAGCTCAAGGACCCGGGCAACCTCAAGACGCTCGCGAAGGTCTTCGGCAAGTACTTCGACACCGACTCCGGCCTGCGCGACAAGAAGCAGCTGCTGGCGCTCGCCAAGCTGGCGATCTTCTCGTCGGGCAAGCCCGTGCAGCAGGTGCCGTTCGAGGTCGACGGCGAGGAGAACCGGACGACCGCGTACTACCTCCTCGCGCGTCGCAGCACGATCCAGAAGACGGTCGACAAGTTCATGCACGGCGGCAAGCTGCCCACGTCGGACGCCGACGCCGACACCGGCGCCGACCAGCCGGCCACCGGCAGGCCCGCCCGCAAGCGCAAGCCGTTCTCCATCCGCGACGTGGCCGGCCTGACGGCCTCCCGCCGCGAGGGCGAGGACCAGGCGCTCATGTCCAAGCCGAAGCTGCGCTTCCCGATGTACTTCCCGACCTACAAGCTCGACGGCGCGGAGCTCGACGGCGGGCTCTCCAGCGACCCGACCACCCGCACGTACACGATCAAGGACGAGGACGGCAAGGCCCAGCGCGCGTACCGGATGACCTACCGCTTCGGGCCGAGCGGGTTCTCGGAGTACTACGGGGTCCAGGGCACGACGTGGCGCGACCCGCCGCTGCTCGACAAGCCCGACGCGACCCGGAACATCCGCGGCCGCGAGCTGAAGCTCTACTACGACGGGCGCAAGCTGCGGCTCGTCGCGTGGCAGAGCTCGACCGCGGCCTACTGGGTCTCGAACTCGCTGCTGCAGAAGCTGTCGAACCAGCAGATGCTGGCGATCGCCGTCTCGATGACCCATCTGCGCGGCGCATAGCCCGCTAGATTCATCGGCTCCCATGAGCACGCAACGCGAACCGATCGGCGTCATCGGCACCGGCTACGTCGGCCTCGTCACCGCCGCCGGCTTCGCCGAGCTGGGCAACGAGGTGTGGTGCATCGACATCGACGCCGAGAAGATCGAGGGGCTGAAGAACGGCCGCATCCCGATCTGGGAGCCCGGCCTCGCGGAGCTCGTCGAGCGCCATCGCGGGCGCCTGCACTTCTCGACCGACCTCGCCGACGCGCTCGAGAACGCGCGGCTGCTGTTCGTGGCGGTCGGGACGCCGCCGACCTACTCGGGCGACGCCGACCTCTCGGCCGTCCACGCCGTGGTCAACGCGATGCCGCCGTCCGACACGCACGCGCTGGTCATGAAGTCGACCGTCCCGTGCGGCACCGGCGACGCCGTCAAGCGGATGTTCCGCGAGCAGGGCAAGGAGGGCTTCCGCTACGTGAGCTGCCCGGAGTTCCTCAAGGAGGGCTCCGCCGTCAAGGACTTCCTGAACCCGGACCGCGTGGTGATCGGCGACGACGGCGACTGGGCGGGCGACGCGGTGGTCGAGCTGTACGCGCCGCTGGAGGCGGCGCTCGTGCGCACCGACATCAAGTCGGCCGAGATGGTCAAGCTCGCGTCCAACGCGTTCCTGGCCACGAAGATCTCCTTCATCAACGAGATCGCCAACGTCTGCGAGGAGACCGGCGCCGACGTCGTGGAGGTCGCCAAGGGGATGGGCCTCGACGACCGCATCGGCCCGAAGTTCCTGCAGGCCGGCATCGGCTTCGGCGGCTCGTGCTTCCCCAAGGACGTCTCCGCGCTCAAGCAGCTCGCCGGCAACACGGGCTACCACTTCCAGCTGCTCAACTCGGTGATCGAGGTCAACGAGCTGCAGAAGCGGCGGGTCATCTCCAAGCTGCAGAAGCACCTCGGCCAGCTCGTGGGCAGGGAGATCGCGCTGCTGGGCCTCGCCTTCAAGCCCAACACCGACGACATGCGCGAGGCCTCCTCGCTCGTGCTCGCGGCGCGGCTGCAGGCCGCGGGCGCCCACGTGCGCGCGTATGACCCGGTCGCCGAGGAGGAGGCGCGCAAGCTGATCACCGGCGCGGAGTTCGCGCCGTCGCCCGAGGCGGCCATCGACGGCGCGGACGCCGTCGTGCTGGTCACGGAGTGGCCCGAGTTCGGCGAGCTCGACCTGCAGGCCGTCGCCGCGAGCATGCGCGGGACGCTCGTGGTCGACGGGCGCAACTTCCTCGATCCCGAGCGCGTCCGCGAGGCCGGCCTCACGTACGAGGGCATCGGCCGCCCGGCCGCGCAGGGCGTCCTGACGCACTAGCGGCGGGCAGACGATGCAGGCGCTGATCCTGGCGGGGGGAGAGGGGACGCGGCTGCGGCCGCTCACCTCCACGGTCCCCAAGCCGGTCGTGCCGCTGGTCGACCGCCCGTTCATCGGGTTCATGCTCGAGTGGCTGCGCGGCCACGGCGTCGACGACGTCGTCATGTCGTGCGGCTTCCTGGCGTCGGGCGTGCGCAACGTGCTCGGCGACGGCTCGGCGTACGGGCTGCGGCTGCGCTACGTCGAGGAGCCGCGCCCGCTGGGGACGGGAGGGGCGCTGAAGTTCGCCGAGGCGCTGCTCGACGAGCGCTTCCTGATGCTCAACGGCGACGTCCTCTGCGACTTCGACCTCGGTGCGCAGATCGCGCGCCACGAGGCGGTGGGGGCGCGGGCGACGCTCGCCCTGGCGCCCGTCGAGGACCCGTCGAACTACGGCCTCGTCCGGCTGGCGCCCGACGGCGCGGTGACGGAGTTCGTCGAGAAGCCGGCGCCCGACCAGATCGACACCAACAACATCTCCGCGGGCGCCTACGTGCTCGAGCGCTCCGTGCTCGACCTGCTCGAGCCCGACCAGCCCGCCTCGATCGAGCGCGACGTGTTCCCGCGGCTGGTCGGCGACGGGCTGCACGGCTTCGTCGGCGACGGCTACTGGCTCGACATCGGGACGCCCGAGCGCTACCTCGAGGGGACGTTCGACATCCTCGAGGGCACGGTCGTCACGTCGGTCGCCGAGCGCATGGGCGACGGCTACCTCACGATCGGCGACCGCGTCGAGCAGGGCGGCCGGATCATCCCCTCGGCGCTGGTCGAGAGCGGCTGCCGGCTCGGCGACGGCTCCCGCATCGGCCCGCGGGCGGTGCTCGAGCACGGCGTCAGCGTCGGGGCGGACACGACGATCGAGCGCGCGGTGGTCATGCGCGGCGCGGAGATCGGGGCGGGCTGCACGCTGCGCGGCTGCATCGTCGCCGGCGGCGTCCGGATCGGCGACAACACGCACGTCGAGGGCCTCGCGGTGCTCGGCGAGGGCGTGACGATCGGCGCCGACAACGTCATCGCCAACGGCGCGCGGATCTTCCCGGGCGTCGAGCTGCCGGACGGGGCGATCCGCTTCTAGCGCCGATGACCGTCGCGACCCTCGACACCGGCGCCGTGGGCGCCGTGGACTCGACCGGCCAGGCCGCCGAGATCCTCGACCTGCCGCTCCACCTGTCCGACGCGCTGTGGCGGGTCGAGTCGGCGGCCATCAAGCCGGCGGACTCCGCGGGCGGGATGATCGTCGCCGGCATGGGCGGCAGCGGGATCGGCGGACGGCTGGCCATCGCCGCCCTGGGGTCCCGCGCGCGGCGGCCGATCACCGTGACCGCCGACTACCGGCTGCCGCCGTGGGCGACCGCCGACTCCACCGTCCTGTGCACGAGCTACTCGGGGACCACCGACGAGACGCTCGCCTGCTACGACGCGGCCGGCGCCCTGGGCGCGCGGCGGATCGTGGCCACCACGGGCGGCGGGCTCGCCGAGCGCGCGCGCCGCGACGGCGTCCCCGTGGTGCCGATCCCCGGCGGCTTCCAGCCCCGCGCCGCGGTGGGCTACCTGATGGTCGTGGCGCTGGAGATCGCCGCCCTGTCGGGCGCGGCGCCGTCGCTGCGCGCCGAGGTCGAGGCGGCGGCCGCCCTGGCCACCGAGCTCGCGGAGCGCTGGCGCCCGGACGGCGCCGAGGACGCCGAGCCCAAGCGGCTCGCGCGGGCGCTCGACGGGTGCGTCCCGATCATCGCCGGCGCCGAGCTCACCGCGCCGGTGGCCTACCGCTGGAAGACCCAGCTCAACGAGAACGCCAAGCTCCCCGCGTTCGCCGGCGAGCTGCCGGAGATCGACCACAACGAGATCGTCGGCTGGCGCGCGTCGCCGGACTACGGGCGCTTCGCCGCCGTCCTGCTCGACGATCCGGAGACCGACGAGCGGACCCGCCGGCGGATCGCGCTGACCGCGGAGCTCGCCGCCGACGGCGCGCAGGCCGTCGAGGTCGTCTGCACGCGGGGGGAGAGCCGGACCGAGCGCGTCGTCTCCGCGGTCCTGCTCGGGGACCTGCTGTCGCTCTACACGGCGGTCCTGCGCGGGGTCGACCCGGTGGAGATCGACGTGCTCGACACCCTGAAGGCGCGGCTGTCGGAGGGCTGAGGCGGGGCGGGCGCGCGGCCGGGCCGTCCGGCGCGCCGGGCACCATGTCGCCGTGCGCTTCGGCCCGTTCCTCGCCGCTGCCCTGTGGGCGGCCGTCCTCGCGCTCGGCGTCGGCTTGGGGCAGCTCGTCGGTCCGCCGGCGTTCGCCCTCTGCCTCCCGGCGGCGGTGGTGGCCGGGCTCGGCGCGAAGCGCCGCCAGGCGCGCGAGCGCCGGCTCGAGGAGCTCAGCCGCCGCGATCCGCTGACCGGCCTGGGCAACGCGCGGCTGCTGCGCGAGCGGATCGGCTACGAGGTCGGCCGCCACGCGCGCCACGAGCGCCCGCTGGCCGTGGTCGTGCTCGACCTCGACGGGTTCAAGTCGGTCAACGACCGCTTCGGCCACGCGGCGGGCGACGAGGTGCTGCGCGAGGTCGGGGCGGCGCTGGCGCGCACGGTGCGCGACCAGGACACGGTGGTGCGCCAGGGCGGCGACGAGTTCTGCGTGCTGGCGCCCGAGACCGGGGCCGAGGAGGCCGGCTGCCTGATCGCGCGGCTCAGCCAGGCGGTGAGCGGCGCGGTCAGCGGCCTGAGCGGCGTGAGCGCGAGCTTCGGCGCGGCGGTCTTCCCGGCCGACGGCGAGACCGCGGCGGCGCTCCTCGACGCCGCCGACGCGGTCGCGATGGCCGCCAAGCGCGCCCGCCCGGGGCGCCGTCCGCGGGTGCGCCGGGCGGCCTGAGCGCGCGATACCGTGGCGCGCATGAGCACCGCCGCCGCCACCACCGCCACCGTCGCCTCCATCGTCGGCGGCCGCCCCGACGACGAAGCCCCCGGGGGCCGCCTGCGCTCGACCAACCCGGCCCGGCTCTCCGACGTCGTCGCCGAGGTCGCGCTGGGCGACGCGGGCACGTTCGTCGCCGCCGCGCGCGCCGCGCGGGACGCCCAGCCGGCGTGGGCGCGCACCCCGGCCCCCGTGCGCGGGCGCGTGATCGCGGCCATCGGGCGCCTCGTCGAGGCCAACCAGGAGGCGCTCGCCCGCCTGGTCACGCGCGAGATCGGCAAGCCGTACGCCGAGGCGCTCGGCGAGGTGCAGGAGATCGTCGACACCTGCGACTTCTTCGTGGGCGAGGGCCGGCGGCTCTACGGCCAGACCGTCCCGTCGGAGATGCCCGACAAGCAGCTGTTCACCTTCCGCGTGCCCGTCGGCGTGGCGGCGATCGTCACCGCCGGCAACTTCCCGGTCGCCGTGCCGTCGTGGTACCTCGTCCCGGCGATCCTGTGCGGCAACGCGGTGGTGTGGAAGCCCGCCGAGTACGCGCCCGCCGTCGGCGACGCGCTGGCGCGGCTGTTCATCGCCGGCGGGCTGCCCGACGGCGTCCTCAACGTCGTGCAGGCCGACGGCCCCGCGACCTTCGCGGGGCTGGAGGCGGCGCTGGACGAGGGGCTCGTCGACAAGGTCGGCTTCACGGGCTCGACCACGGTCGGCGCCGAGGTCGGCGCGCTGTGCGGGCGCCACCTGCAGTCGCCCTGCCTGGAGCTGGGCGGCAAGAACCCGCTGGTGGTCATGGAGGACGCCGACCTGGAGCTGGCGGTCGAGGGCGCGCTGTTCTCGGGCTTCGGCACCGCCGGCCAGCGGTGCACCTCGCTGGGAACGGCGATCGTCCATGAGTCCGTGTACGACGAGTTCGTGGCGAAGCTCGACGCCGCGGTGCGCGCCGCGCCGGTCGGCGACCCCGCCGGCGACGTGCTCTTCGGCCCGATGCTGTCCGAGCGCTTCGCCGAGCGCTTCGAGGACTGGCTCGGCCTGATCGAGCCGCACCACGCCGTCCACGGGTCCACGGCCACCGGGCGCATCACCGCCGACGCGCCGCGCGAGGGCTTCGCCGGCGATCCCGGCGAAGGCGTCTTCTACCACCCGACGATCGTCGCCGGGATCCGCCGGGAGGACGCCCTGTACTCGACGGAGACCTTCGGCCCGCTGATCGGCGTGATGCCGTTCCGCGACTTCGACGAGGCCGTGGAGCTGGCCAACGGCCACGGCTACGGGCTGTCGGCGGCGATCTACACCACCTCGCCGACCTACGCGCTGCGCTTCCGCGAGCGGGTCGGCGCGGGCATGCTCTCGGTCAACAACTCGACGAGCGGCGCCGAGGCGCACCTCCCGTTCGGCGGCAACGGCAAGTCCGGAAACGGCTCGCGGCAGTCGGGCATCTGGGTGCTCGACCAGTTCACCCGCTGGCAGTCGATGAACTGGGACTACGCCGGCAAGCTGCAGAAGGCGCAGATGGACGTCGCCCGGGTCGCCGGCGACCCGAAGTTCCGGCTCTAGGCGGCGGGTCGGTCGAGGTCGGCGAACGCGGTCGCCAGGCGGGCGACCGCCTCGTCGACCACCGCGCGCACGCGGCGCTCGACTTCCTCGGCCGGGGCCGCCTCGGCGATCGCGCGGCGCAGCCACCGGTCGCGCAGCTGGTAGGCGGCGAGGATCGCGGCGGCCAGCGCCTCGACCGCGGGGTCGTCCGGTGCGCGGGCGAGCGCAGCGGCCAGGACACCGATGAGCGCGGCGCCGATCTCCTCGCCGAGGGTCAGCCGCCGCGCGCGCAACGCCGGCGAGCGGTCCTGGGTGGCCAGGAACGCCGCGAAGCGCGCGTACCCCGCGGGCTCGCGCAGCCCCTCCCAGCCGACACCGGGGAACGGCGCGAGGTTGTCGGTCAGCAGCGAGCGCACCGCCGCGAGGATCGTCGTGCCGGGCGGGCGGCCGGAGATGGCGTCGAGGAGGGCGTCGCGCGCCTCCTGCGCGCGATCGAAGTAGAGGTCCTCCTTGCTGCCGAAGTGGTTGAAGATCGTCTTCACCGACACCTCGGCAGCTTCGGCGATCTGCGCCAGCGTGACCGCCTCGAAGCCGTGCTCGGCGAACAGCCGCGTCGCGACGTCGGAGATCTCCTCGCGGGTGCGGCGCTTCTTGCGCTCGCGGAGCCCCTCTCCGACCGCCATGGGACCATCATACTACCGAGTAGGTAAAGATACAACGGTTGAAATCGTGCCCCGGTTCTGGTTGGGTTGCGTCTCGATGACGACCAACGCGATCGAGGCCGAGGGCCTCCACAAGACCTACGGCGAGACCGAGGCGCTGCGCGGCGTCGACCTCGCCGTGCCGCGCGGCTCGGTGTGCGGCCTGCTCGGCCCCAACGGCGCGGGCAAGACCACCGCGGTGCGGATCCTCACCACGCTCTCCGTGGCCGACGCGGGCTGGGCCCGCGTCGCCGGCCACGACGTCGCCCAGGACCCGCTGCGCGTCCGCCGGCGCATCGGGCTCGCCTCGCAGGACGCCACCGTCGACGGCCTGCTCAGCGGCCGCCAGAACCTCGTCCTCGTCGGCGAGCTGCACCACCTCGGCCGGCGCTTCGCCCGCCGGCGCGCCGACGAGCTGCTCGAGCAGTTCTCGCTCACCGACGCCGCCGACCGCCTCGTGCGCGACTACTCGGGCGGCATGCGGCGGCGGCTCGACCTGGCCGCGACGCTCGTGGCGGGCCCGGAGGTGCTGTTCCTCGACGAGCCGACCACCGGCCTCGACCCGCGCGCCCGCAACGAGCTGTGGGCCGTGCTCGACACGCTGGTCGACGGCGGCACGACGCTGCTGCTGACCACCCAGTACCTCGAGGAGGCCGACCGCCTGGCCGACGAGATCGTCGTCGTCGACCACGGCCTGGTGATCGCGCGCGGCGACTCGCGCAGCCTCAAGCGCCAGGTCGGCGGCGCCCAGATCGCGGTCGTCCTGGTCGACGGCGCCGACCTGCCCCGCGCCGCCGCCGTGCTCGAGCGCGTCACCGGCGCGGCCGCTTCCGTCGAGGACGCGAGCCGGCGCGCGGCGGCGCCGGCGGAGTCCGGCGTCGAGGCGATCGCCGCCGTGGCGGCCGCCCTGCAGGCCGAGGGCATCGCGGTCGAGGATCTCGGCCTGCACCAGCCCACGCTCGACGACGTGTTCCTGACCCTCACCGGCAGCGGCGCGGGCGGCGAGCCCGCCGCGCCCGCGCTGCCGACCCCGGAGGAGGCCCTGCGATGAGCACCACCGCGATCGAGCTCCCCGACGCCCTGCGCGACCCCGACGCCCGCCGCGGCTCGCTCGTGCGCGACAGCTGGGTCGTCGCCCGCCGCGGGCTGTGGCACATGCGCCGCCAGCCCGAGGCGCTGGCCGACGCGACGTTCCAGCCCGTGATGTTCGTGCTGCTGTTCGCCTACGTGTTCGGCGGGGCGATCTCCGTGCCCGGCGGCGGGGACTACAAGGAGTTCCTGATGGGCGGCATCTTCGCCCAGTCGATCGTCTTCGGCGGGTCCTTCGGCGTCGCCATGGGCATCGCCGCCGACCGCACCAACGGCGCGATGGACCGCTTCCGCTCGCTGCCGCTGGCGCGCGGCTCGGTGCTGGGCGGCCACGCACTGGCCAACATGATCAAGGCGTTCCTCCCCATGCTGCTGATGTCGCTGTGCGGGCTGATCATCGGCTGGCGCATCCGCGGCGGCGTGGGCGACGCCGTCGCCGCCTACGCGCTGCTGGCGCTGTTCGCCTTCGCGATGATCTGGATCGGCGTGCTCATGGGCAGCATGCTCGCGTCGCCCGAGGCGGTGCAGGGCGTGGCGTTCGTGGCGATCTTCCCGCTCACGTTCATCGCGTCGACCTTCGTGCCGTCGCAGAGCCTGCCCGGCGTCCTGCGGACGTTCGCCCAGTGGAACCCGGTGTCGACGCTCGCCGACTCGCTGCGCGTGCTGTTCGGCAACCCCCACGACGCGCCCGGGCCGGACACGCCGTGGCCGCTGCACCACCCGGTCCTCTACACGCTGATCGCCTGCGTCGTGATCATCGCGGTGTGCGCGCCGCTGGCCGTCGCGCGCTACCAGAAGTCGATCGAGGACTGACCCCTCATCATCGGCGGGGTGCTTCGCCACCCCTTCCGTCTCGGCCAGGCCATCGCGGTGGTCGCCGCCGTCGCGTTCCTCCTCGCGGTCGTGATCGCCGGCGGGCAGTCGCCCGCGCCCGCCGGCCTGCGCGCGGGCTTCGAGCTGGGGCCGCAGCGCGCCGGCGGGCCGAGCGGCGTCGCCTACCTCGCCGCGCGCGGCGGCCGCCTGACCGGCCACGTCGCGGTCTGGGGCCTCGCGCCCGGCTCCCGCCACGCCGCGGCGCTGCGCGGGCCGGACGGCGGCTGCGGCGGCGGCGGGCTCGCGCAGGTGGTCGCGCCGCTGCCGGTCCTGGCGGCCGGATCCGACGGCGTGGCGTTCGCGCGGATCGACGTCGCGCGGCCCAGCACGGGCTTCGGCGACGGCCTCGCGCTCACCGTGCACGCCGGGGCCGATCCGGCCGGCCCGGCGCTCGCGTGCGGCGCCGCGCCCAAGCCGCTTGAACCTTGACACATCCGTGTTAGGGTTGTCGCCGGATGGACGCCCTGACCATCAACGAGGCGGCGGAGACCACCGGCTGGTCGCCGCGCATGCTTCGCTACGTCGAGCGCGTGGGGCTGCTGGCCCCGGCGCGGACGGGCAAGGGCTACCGCCTCTACGGCCCGGCCGAGCTGCAGCGGCTGCGCACCCTGCGCGAGCTGCTCGACGCGCACGAGCTGGGGCTGTCCGACGTCGCGTTCGCCGCGCGCCTGCGCCGCGATCCCGACCTCCGGCGCGCGGTCGAGGGTTGGCTGCAGGCCCGCGCCGAGCGCCCCGACGACGTCTCCGCGGCCGACTGGCTGCGCTTCGAGCAGGAGAAGCACGAGCGGCTGCTCACCGCCGCCTGACCCCGATCCGAAAGGCCCCATGGCAACCACCTCCCTCACCAAGGACGACTACAAGGTCGCCGATCTCTCGCTCGCCGACTACGGCCGCAAGGAGATCGAGCTCGCCGAGCACGAGATGCCCGGTCTCATGTCCACGCGCGCCGAGTACGCCGACGCGCAGCCGCTCAAGGGCGCGCGCATCACCGGCTCGCTGCACATGACGATCCAGACGGCCGTCCTCATCGAGACGCTCACGGCGCTCGGCGCCGAGGTCCGCTGGTGCTCGTGCAACATCTTCTCGACCCAGGACCACGCCGCCGCGGCGGTCGTCGTCGGGCCGGAGGGCACGGTCGACGAGCCGGCCGGCGTGCCGGTCTACGCCTGGAAGGGCGAGACGCTCGAGGAGTACTGGTGGTGCTCGGAGCAGGCCGTCGCGTGGCCGGACGGCGAGGGTCCCAACATGATCCTCGACGACGGCGGCGACGTCACGATGCTCGTCCACAAGGGCGTCGAGTACGAGAAGGCCGGCGCCGTGCCGGATCCCGCCGGCGCCGAGTCGGAGGAGTTCCAGGTCTTCCTCGGCCTGCTGCAGCGCTCGCTGCAGGAGGACAACCAGCGCTACACGCGGATCGCCGCCGGCATCAAGGGCGTCACCGAGGAGACGACCACGGGCGTCAACCGGCTCTACCAGATGCAGCAGACCGGCGAGCTGCTGTTCCCGGCGATCAACGTCAACGACTCCGTCACGAAGTCGAAGTTCGACAACCTGTACGGCTGCCGCCACTCGCTCGTCGACGGCATCTTCCGCGCCACCGACGTGATGCTGGCCGGCAAGGTCGCGGTCGTCTGCGGCTACGGCGACGTCGGCAAGGGCTCGGCCGCCTCGCTGCGCGCCCAGGGCGCCCGCGTGGTGGTCACCGAGATCGACCCGATCTGCGCGCTGCAGGCGGCGATGGAGGGCTACGACGTCAAGACGCTCGACGACGTCGTCGAGACCGCCGACGTGTTCATCACGGCGACCGGCAACAAGGACATCATCACCGCCGCCCACATGGCGCGGATGAAGCACGGCGCGATCGTCGGCAACATCGGCCACTTCGACAACGAGATCGACATGGCCGGCCTCGCGAAGACCGAGGGCATCGAGCGGATCAACATCAAGCCGCAGGTCGACCAGTGGCGCTTCTCCGACGGCAAGGCGATCATCCTGCTGTCCGAGGGCCGGCTGCTCAACCTCGGCAACGCGACCGGCCACCCGTCGTTCGTGATGTCGAACTCGTTCACCAACCAGACGATCGCCCAGATCGAGCTGTTCACGAAGAACGACGAGTACGAGAAGCGCGTGTACGTGCTCCCGAAGCACCTCGACGAGAAGGTCGCCCGCCTCCACCTCGACGCGCTCGGCGTCAAGCTCACGCAGCTGAGCGACGAGCAGGCCGCCTACATCGGCGTGCCGGTGACGGGGCCGTTCAAGTCGGACCAGTACCGCTACTAGTGACGTCGTCCGAGGTCCGAGCTCGCGAGGACGGAGGACGAAACCTGATTCACCAGGGGGAGGCCCGGATCGAGTGGGCGGACGGGCAGATGCCTGTCCTCCGCTCGATCCGCGAGCGCTTCGCCACGGAACGCCCGCTGGCCGGCGTGCGCGTCGCGGCCTGCCTGCACGTGACCGCCGAGACGGCGAACCTCGTGCGCGCGCTCGCCGCGGGCGGCGCCGAGGTCGCGCTCTGCGCGTCCAACCCGCTCTCCACGCAGGACGACGTCGCCACCGCGCTGGTCGAGCACCACGGCGCGGACGTCCGCGCGGTGCGCGGCGAGGACGCCGAGGCCTACGCGGCGAACGTCGCCGCGCTCGTCGACGGCCGGCCGCAGGTGACGCTCGACGACGGCGCCGACCTGCTCACCGTCCTGCACCAGGCGCGCCCGGAGCTCCTGGAAGAAGTGCTCGGCGGCACCGAGGAGACGACGACGGGCCTCATCCGGCTGCGGGCGCTCGAGGCGGCCGGGCGGCTCGCCTGCCCGGTCATCGCGGTCAACGAGGCGGCGTCCGAGCGGCTGTTCAACGACCACTACGGCACGGGCCAGTCGACGCTCGACGGCATCCTGCGCGCCACGAACATCCTGCTCGCAGGACAGCGGGTAGTGGTCGTCGGGTACGGCGCCTGCGGCCGTGGCGTCGCGATCAGGGCGAAGGGCGCGGGCGCGCACGTGATCGTCTGCGAGGT
>DASVQH010000007.1:0-4275 GCA_036389195.1 Solirubrobacteraceae bacterium | reverse complement strand
GCTCATCCGCGACGCGATCGCCGTGGCCGCCGCGCTGGGCCGGACGCCCGCGACCGCCGCCGAGTACCGCTCGCTCGCGGGCCTCAGGCCTGCCTGATCGCCGCCGAGGCGACGAACGCGTCGATGACCGCGTCGCCGTAGCCGCACTCTCGCAGGACCTCGACGGTGTGCTCGCCCGGCCGCGCGGGTGGCCGGACGATCCGCCCGGGTGTCCGGCTCAGCCGCGGGGCGGGCGCCGGCTGGACCGCCCCGAAGGCCGCCGGCAGCGCGTCGCGGCCGCCGACGGCGGGGTGTGCCGCCGCGCCGGCGAAGTCGGCGACGAGCTCGACGCAGGCGTCGACCGCCTCGAAGCGGCGCGCCCACTCGGCGCCGGGCGCGGTGGCGAACGCCGCCGCCATGGCCTCCTGCAGGGCCGGCCAGCGGTCGCGGTCGTGCTGCGGCCACGCGCTCGGCTCGAGCCCGAGGACCGACAGCAGCGCCGCGTAGAACGACGGTTCGAGGGCGGCCACGGCGACGAGACGCCCGTCGCCGGCGCGGTAGACGCGGTAGAACGGCGCGCCGCCGTCGACGAGGTTGCTCGCGCGAGCGTCGGCCCAGCGGCCGCCCGCGCGCCAGCCGTGGACGCTCGCGAGGAGGAGGTTCACGCCGTCGACCATCGCGGCGTCGATCACCTGGCCGCGACCGGAGCGCTCGCGCTCGAGCAGGGCGAGCAGCAGTCCGACGGCGGCGAGCATCCCGCCCCCGCCGAAGTCGGCGACGAGGTTGAGCGGCGGCGCCGGCTCGCGGTCGGGATGACCCAGCGCGCCGAGCGCGCCGGTGGCGGCCAGGTAGGTCAGATCGTGGCCCGCGCGCTGCGCGTACGGACCGTCCTGGCCCCACCCGGTGATCCGCACCAGGATCAGCCGGGGGTGACGGGCGAGCAGCGCGTCCAGCGGGCCGAGCAGGCGCTCGAGCACCCCGGGACGGAACGGGTCGAGCAGGACGTCGGCGCGCCCGAGCAGCGCCTCGAGCGCGAGGCGGCCGCCGGCGGACTTCAGGTCGACCGCCACCGACCGGCGGCCGCGCGAGAGGACGTCGGTCGCGGCGGGTCCCATGAGCGGGTGGTCGACGCCCACCGCCTCCGGGCGGTCGACGCGGATGACGTCGGCGCCGAAGTCGCCGGCCAGCATCGCCGCGAACGGCGCGGGCCCGATCCCGGCCAGCTCCACGACGCGCACGCCGGTGAGCGGACCGTCGCCCATCAGACCCGTTCGAGCACCGTCGCCGTGCCGAGCCCGCCCCGGCAGCACATCGTCACGAGCGCGTGGTCGAGCCCGTCGTCGGCGAGCTGATGCGCCGCGGTCGTGATGAGCCGCGCGCCGGACGCCCCGAGCGGGTGGCCCAGCGCGATGGCGCCGCCGCGGCGATTGACGCGCTCGTCCTCGACCGGATAGGCCTGCCACCACATCGCGAGGACCGACGCGAACGCCTCGTTGACCTCGAAGACGTCGACGTCGTCGAGCGAGAGGCCGGCGCGGTCGAGGACCGCGGCGGTGGCGGGGACCGGACCCTCGAGCATGAACACGGGGTCGACGCCCACGGACGCGGTGGCGGCGACGCGGGCGAGCGGCCGCAGGCCGTGGTGCTCGATCGCCGCTTCGCTCGCGACGAGCACGGCCGCCGCGCCGTCGGAGACCTGCGAGGCGTTGCCCGCGGTCACCGTCCCGCCGTCGGCGAACGCCGGGCGCAGGGCGCCGAGCTTCGCGAGGTCGGTGTCCGGGCGCACGCCCTGGTCGGTGTCCACCGGGCCGTCGGGCGTCTCCAGCGGCACGATCTCCGAAGCGAACGCACCCGCCGCCTGCGCCGCGGCGGCGCGCCGGTGCGATCGCAGCGCGATGCGGTCCACCTGCTCCCGCGTGAAGCCGTAGCGCGCGGTGATCGCCTCGGCCGCGAGGCCCTGCGGGACCAGATCGTGATGCCGGCGCAACGCGGCGGGCCACGGCGTGCCGGCCCGGTCGGCGAGCGCGGTCTCCAGCGCCATCGGCACGTGGCCCATGTGCTCGACGCCGCCGGCCACGACGACGTCGGCCATGCCGCCGCGGACGAGCGCGGTCGCGATCTCGACCGCCTGCTGGCCCGACCCGCACTGCCGGTCGACCGTCATGGCCGGCACCTCGACCGGCAGCCCGGCCTGCAGCCAGGCGTTGCGCCCGACGTTGATCGACTGCTCGCCGTACTGCTCGACGCAGCCCACGACGACGTCGTCGACCGCGTCGGGCGGCACGCCCGCGCGCGCGAGCAGCGCGACGAACGCGCGGCCCAGGAGCTCGTTGGCGTGCACGGAGCGCAGCGCGCCCTTGAGGGGGTGGCCGCGGCCGATCGGCGTCCGTACGGCGTCGACGACGAAGGCCTCCGGTGCCGGCGCGCGACTGGACACGGGCATGCGCCGAGTGTACCGTCCGGTCGGTACAAAGCCAAGGACAGGAGCTATGGGTCTACGAAGTGCAGACGAGTTCCGGGCGAGCCTCCGCGATGGACGCCGGCTGCTGTACCGGGGAGAGCCGGTCGCGGACGTGAGCGCCCACCCGTCGCTGCGGCGGACGGTCGACCACGCGGCCGGGCTGTTCGACCATCCCGACGAGGGGCCGGCGGCCCTGTGGGCGTACCGCGACGACGAGCTGGGCGACACGGTCTCGACCTACTTCCGGCGGCCGGTCGACGTCGCCACGCTGGCGGCGCGCGGCGACCTGATCGAGGAGACGACGCGGCGAGCCCGCTCGACGCTCAACATCGTCAAGGTGGTCGGGACGGACGTCCTGCTCTCGCTCGAGCAGGTCCTGAGCGAGGACGACAGCGCCGATGCCGCCGAGCGGCTCGGCCGCCTGCGGGCCTACCGCGCGCACTGCGCCGCCGGCGATCTCACGATGGCCGCGGCGGTCACCGACCCCAAGGGGGACCGGACGCTCGCGCCCTCGGCGCAAGGCGACGCCGACCAGTTCCTGCGGGTCGTCGACGAAGGCCCGGAGGGCATCGTCGTGCGCGGCGCCAAGGTCCACACGACCGCGTCGCCGTCGGCCAACGAGCTGCTGGTCATCCCCTGCCGCGCCATGGGTCCCGACGACGCCGACTACGCGCTCGCCTTCGCCGTCCCGGTCGCCACGCCGGGGCTCACCCTGGTCTGCCATCCGCTGGTCGACGGGCCGGACGCCGAGCACCCGGTGTCCTCCCGCAACATCGAGGTCGAGACGCTCACGATCTTCGACGACGTCCTGGTCCCGTGGGAGCGCGTCTTCGTGTGCCGGCACTGGCGCCTGGCGGGCGCCGTGGCGGGCGCGTTCGCCAACTTCCACCGCTACACGGCCATCTCGTACAAGCCGCCCGTCGTCGACCTGATGATCGGCGCCGCGGCGCTCGCCGCCGACCAGCTGGGCATCCTGCGCAACGGCGTCGTCCGCGAGAAGATCGGCAAGCTGATCACCTACGGCGAGCTCATCCGCTGCGCGCGCGTCGCGGCGGCCGAGCGCGGCCGGCAGCACGCGCCGTCGGGGCTGCTCGTGCCCGACTCCATCGCCGCCAACGCCGGCAAGTACCACTTCGCGTCGGGCTACCACGCGGCCGTCGCGATCCTGCAGGATCTCGCCGGCGGGATCGTCGTCACCGCCCCGGGCGTCGAGGATCTCGTGCACCCCGAGGTGGGCGGCCTCGTCCGCAAGTACCTGCAGGGGCGCGACGGCGTCGACGGCGTCGAGCGCTGGCGTCTGGCCGAGCTCGTCCGCGACCTCACGGCCTCGGAGTTCGGCGGCTACAACGACTCGGTGACGCTCCACGGCGAAGGCAGCATGGGGGCGCAGCTCGTGACGGCGGTCCGCGACTACGACGTGGCGGGCTGCGTCGCGTACGCACGCGAGATGCTCGACGCGCCGCTGCCCGCGGCGCTGGTGAGCTGAGGCCGTGTCGCAGCGTCCGCGAGCGAGCCTCGGGCACCCGAACGAGGAGCGCTTCGGCTTCTCGCAGGCGACCGCCGACGCCGGAGTGTGCTTCGTCGCCGGCCAGGTGGCGCGGCGCGACGGCGACGTGCACCCCGGCCTGTCGGCGGCCGAGAAGCAGCGGGTGAGCGTCCGGCGCGCGCGCGAGGTCGCCGGCCAGGTCGGCTTCGCGGCGGGGACGCTCGCCTGGAGCCAGACGTTCGTCACCGGCGACCCGCGGTGCGCGGTCGCGGCGGCGCGTGGCGCCTGGGGGCCGGATCCGCCGGCCGGGACGCTCGTGGCCGTGCCGCACCTGAACTCGACGACCTTC
>DASVQH010000006.1:0-18574 GCA_036389195.1 Solirubrobacteraceae bacterium | reverse complement strand
GTCGAGCGCGACCAGCATCGCCTCGGCCGAGCCCGGCGTGTAGCGGAGCGAGATGTCGGCCTTGGGGTCCAGCGCGCCCGGGCGCTCGGAGGCGACCACGAGCGAGACGCCGCGGCGGCGCACGCCCTTGCGGATGCGCAGGTCGAGGATCGGGGCGTCGTCGACCGGGTCGCAGTCGAGCAGCACGACCGTGTCGGCGAACTCGAGGTCGGAGACCTTGGCGGCCAGGCCGGGGTCGGCGAGGGCGCGCGCGACGTCGAGCGGCAGCTCGCCGCCCGGCCGGGCGCTCAGGTTGTTCGAGCCCAGCGCCTCGCGGAACAGCCGCTGCAGGAGGAAGGCCTCCTCGTTGGTCGTCTCGCCGCCGGCGATCGCGGCGGCCTTCGCGCCCGCCTTGCGCAGCGCGCCGGTGGCCTGCTCCAGCGCGGCCTCCCAGCTCGCCGGGCGCAGCTCGGCGCCGAAGCGGACCATCGGCTGCGTGATGCGCTCGTCGACGTGGACGTGCTGGAACGCGAAGCGGCCCTTGTCGCACAGCCAGCCGTCGTCGACCTCCGAGTTGTCGCGCTCGCCGACCCGCACGATGCGCTCGTCGCGGACGGTGAACTCGACGTTGCACTGCGACGGGCACAGCGTGCAGACCGAGCCGGCGCCCTCCGAGTCCCACGGGCGCGCGCGGAAGCGGTAGGTCCGCGACGTCAGCGCCCCCACCGGGCACAGCCCGATGATGTTGCCGCTGAACGGCCCGACGTAGGGGTGGCCGTCGAACGTGCCCACGAACGAGTGCGCCCCGCGCTCGAGCAGGATCAGCTGGTAGTCCTCGGAGATCTCCTGCGAGAAGCGGACGCAGCGGTAGCAGAGGATGCAGCGCTCGCGGTCGATCGCGATCAGCGGCGAGAGCTCCAGCGGCTTCTTGAAGTGGCGCTTGGGCTCGATGAAGCGCGACGTCCCCGGTCCCCAGCCGTAGGTGATGTCCTGCAGCGGGCACTCGCCGCCCTTGTCGCAGACCGGGCAGTCGAGCGGGTGGTTGATGAGCAGGAACTCCACCACCGCGCGCTGGGCGTCGTGGACGCGCTGGGTCTGCGTGTGGACGACCATGCCGTCCTTGACCGGCGTCGAGCACGCGGTCTGCAGCTTCGGGATGCCCTCGATCTCCACCAGGCACATGCGGCAGGCGCCGACCGGCCCGCCGAGCTTGGGCTCGTAGCAGAAGACCGGGATCTCGACGTCGCCGTACTTGGCGCCGTCGACCAGCATCGCGTTCTCCGGGGCCTGCACCTCACGACCGTCGATCGTGAGGGTGACCATCTTGATCTCGGGGCGCGGCACTAGACCACCGCCGCCGTCGGATCGGCCCCGGTCGGCTCCTCCATCGGTGTCTGCCCGGCGTGGCGCCCGCGGTTGACTTGCGGCGAGAGAAAACCGAGTCCCGCGCTCTCCCGCGCGGCCTCGATGTGGGCCTCGAACTCCTCGCGGAAGTGCTTGATCATCGAGCTGATCGGCATCGCCATGGCGTCGCCGAGCACACACAGGCAGTTGCCCATGATCTGCTCGCAGACCGAGGCCATGATGTCGAGGTCCATCGGCGTGGCCTCGCCGGTCTCGACGCGCTCGAGCATCTTCACGGTCCAGTTCGTGCCCTCGCGGCACGGCGTGCACTTGCCGCAGGACTCGTGGCGGTAGAACTTCGCCGTCTTGAGCGCCACGTCGACGATCGAGATCGAGTCGTCGACGACGATGATCGCGCCCGAGCCGAGCATCGAGCCCGCCTTGGCCAGCGAGTCGAAGTCGTAGGGCAGGTCGAGCATCTCGTCCGTGCCGGGCAGCACCGGCGAGCTCGAGCCGCCGGGGAAGAAGCACTTGATCGTGCGGCCTTCGGGCGGCCCGCCCGCCAGGTTCATGATCAGCTCGCGCGTCGGGATGCCCAGCTCGACCTCGTAGTTGCCGGGCCGCCGGACGCAGCCCGAGACCGAGACGACCTTCGTGCCGGTCGAGCCCTCGGTGCCGAGCTTGGCGTACTCCGCGCCGCCCATCCGCAGGACGTGCGGGGCGTTCATCAGCGTCTCGACGTTGTTGATCAGCGTCGGGCCCTGGTAGAGGCCGTTGATGGCGGGGAACGGCGGCTTGAGGCGCGGGTTGCCGCGCTTGCCCTCCAGCGAGTCCAGCAGCGCCGTCTCCTCGCCGCAGATGTAGGCGCCGGCGCCGCGGTGGACCCACAGCTCGAGCGAGAAGTCCGAGCCGAAGATGCGGTCGCCGACGAACCCGGCCGCCTTGGCCTCCTCGAGCGCGGCCTCGAGGATGTCGGCCTGCATCTCGTACTCGCCGCGGATGTAGATGTAGGAGCGGTTGGCCCCGACCGCGTACGCCGTGATGATGATCCCCTCGATCAGCGTGTGCGGCGTCTTCTGCATGAGCTCGCGGTCCTTGAAGGTCCCGGGCTCGGACTCGTCCGCGTTGCAGACGAGGTACTTGGCCATGTCGCCCTTGGGGAGGAACGACGCCTTGCGGCCCATCGGGAAGCCGGCGCCGCCGCGCCCGCGCACGCCGGAGGCCTGCAGCTCGGAGAGCACCTCGTCGGGCGTCAGCTCCGTCAGCGCGCGGCGCAGCGACGCGTAGCCGCCGAGGCCGCGGTAGACGTCGAGCGTGTTGAGCCCGGGCTTGTCGATCTCCTTGAACAGCAGCAGGGACTCGCTCATCACATGTCCTTCGGGCCGGCGGTGTCGTTCTGGGCGGCGGAGGGGCCGCTCGCGGGGTCGGGCTGCGGGACCGTCGCCGCCTGCTCGCCCAGCTTGGCGGCGACCGGGCGGTGGGCCAGGTTCTTGGCGTCCAACGGCGGGCGCCCGGCGCGCAGGTCGTCGACGATCGTCGCGCAGTCCTGCTCGGAGAGCGGGCCGACGTAGGTGCCGTTCACGGAGGCCATCGGCGCGATGTCGCAGGCCCCCAGGCACTCGAACGAGCGGATGTTGAAGCTCGGGTCGTCGCCGCCGGCCGACAGCATCGCCTCGTAGATCTGGTCGCCGCCGCGCAGCGAGCAGGAGATGTTCGTGCACACGTAGATCGTGTGGTCGCCCTTGGGATGGGTCTCGAACATGTCGTAGAAGGTGGCCACCGAGCTCAGGTACGCCGGGGTCAGCCGCATCACGACCGCCGCCTGCTCGATCGCCGTCGGCGAGCACCAGCCGTGCCAGCGCTGCACGGCGTGCAGCGCGGGGATGGCCGCCGAGCGGACGTCGGGGTAGCGAGCGATGTAGCCCTCGATCTCCGCGCGCAGCTCGTCGGGGACGGGCGTCGAAGCGGCGTCGGGGACGACCGCTGGGTCCTTCGTCAGGTCGGCCGCCTCGTCCCAGCCGGGGACGCGCGAGCCGTGGGCGAACCTGCGGACCTGCACTAGCGGTCGATCCCGCCGAGGATCGGGTCGAGCATGGCCAGCGTGGCGATCATGTCGGCGATGTAGGTGTCCTGGACCATCGACTTGAACGCCTGCAGGTTGACGAAGGACGGGTCGCGCATGTGGACGCGCGCCGGCTTGGAGGAGCCGTCGGAGCGCACGAAGCAGCCCATCTCGCCGCGCGGCGACTCGATCGGGAAGTAGACCTCGCCCGGCGGCACGCGGAAGCCTTCGGTCACCAGCTTGAAGTGGTGGATCAGCGCCTCCATCGACGTCGCCAGCTCATGGCGCGGCGGCAGCGCGATCTTGCGGTTGTCGGTGATGTACGGCCCCTCGGGAAGGCCGTCGAGCGCCTGCTCGATGATCTTCACGGACTCGCGCATCTCGACCATCCGCACCCGGTAGCGGTCGTAGTTGTCACCGACCGTGCCGACCGGGACGCCGAACTGGAAGTCCTCGTAGCTGGAGTAGGGGTGCGCCTTGCGCAGGTCCCACGGCGTGCCGGCGGCGCGCAGCAGCGGCCCGGTGACGCCGAAGCCGAGCAGCGTCTCCGCGTCCACGACGCCGACGTTGCGCAGCCGCTGCAGGACGATCTCGTTGCGGTCGATCAGGTCCTCGAACTGGTCGAGGCGGGTGGGGAACTCCTGCGTGAACTCGCGGCACTTGGCCGCCCAGTCGGACGGGATGTCCTCGAAGACGCCGCCGACCTGGAAGTAGCGCGTGTGCATGCGCTGGCCGGAGGACATCTCGAACAGGTCGAGGATGCGGTCGCGGTCGCGCCAGCCGTACCAGAACACCGACATCGCGCCGAGGTCGAGCCCGCCGGTCGCCAGCCACAGGAGGTGCGACGCGATCCGGTTGAGCTCCATGTGGATGACCCGCAGGTACTGCGCGCGCTTGGGCACCTCGAGGTCCAGCAGCCGCTCCACCGCGCCGCAGAACGCGTAGGCGTTGAAGTAGTAGGAGAGGTAGTCCATCCGCTCGACGAGCGTGATGACCTTCCAGTACGCCTTGTCCTCGCAGATCTTCTCGATCCCCGTGTGGACGTAGCCGATGATCGGCTTGATGTCGCGGATGACCTCGCCCTCGAGCGTGGTCAGCAGTCGCAGCACCCCGTGCGTCGCCGGGTGGTGCGGCCCCATGTTGAGGGTCAGCAGCTCCTCGTTGCCGGGATGCTCGATCGCGGAGAGGTCGTGGGACTTCTCCATCTCCCGGTAGTCGAGCTGGGGCGTCAGGCTCGGCGGCGTCAGGCTCGTGTCGGTCACTTCCACCACCCCGGCTGGTTGAGCTCGTTGTGCGTGTACAGGATCGCCTCGCCGCCGACGGGGAAGTCGCGGCGCTGGGGCCAGCCCTCGTAGTCCTCGGGCATGAGGATCCGCCGCAGGTCGGGGTGGCCGTCGAAGACGATCCCGAACATGTCGAAGGCCTCGCGCTCCTGGTGGTTGGCGGTCGGCCACTTCGGCGTGACGCTGGGGACGTGCGGGACGTCGGTGTGCACGCGCGTCTTGACGCGCAGGCGGTCGACGCGCTTCATGTCCAGCAGCTCGTAGTGCACGCCGAGGCGCGGCTCCTCGGGGAAGTAGTCGACGCCGTGCAGCGAGGCCAGGAACGTGTAGCCCTTGCCGCGCAGGTGCTCGAGCGTGGCGGGCACCGCATTGGGGTGCACGAGGATCGTCGCCTGCTCGCGGTAGAAGAGCGTCCCCAGGACCGCGTCGGCGTCGCGGTCGCGCAGCTCCTGGGCGATCAGCTCGAGGCCGGTGGCGTCAGGCACTGGCGCCGTCCGTGCCCTCGCGCAGCACGTTGATGGCGGCGGCCGCGCCGGGGTCCTCGGCCGCGACCTGGGCCAGGACCTCCTCGGTGCCCTCGCCGCCGTAGCGCGCGCGCCAGCCGAGGTCCGGCCGGGCGACGACCGCCTGGCGCAGCTTGAGGATGCCGTGGGCGAGCGACTCGGGCCGCGGCGGGCAGCCCGGGACGTACATGTCGACCGGCATGAACTTGTCGGCGGGGACGATCGCGTAGTTGTTGAAGACGCCCTGCGAGGACGCGCACGCGCCCATCGCGATCGCCCACTTGGGCTCGAGCATCTGGTCGTAGATGCGGCGGACGACCGGGGCCATCTTGATCGAGATCCGGCCCGAGATGATCAGCACGTCGGCCTGGCGCGGCGAGGCGCGGAACGCCTCGAAGCCGAAGCGGGCGATGTCGACGCGCGCGTTGACCATCGCCATCATCTCGATCGCGCAGCAGGCGAGGCCGAAGGTGGCCGGCATGAACGCGTTGCCCTGCGCCCACTTCGAGGCCTTCTCGAGCGTCGTCGTGAGGAGGCTCTCCTCGACGTGCTTCTGCAGGTCCGCGTCGTCGAGGTCGCCCTTGAGCATGTCGCGGGCGCGCAGCTGGCGGGCGCGGAAGTCGGTCGAGTCCGAGAGCTTCTGGCGGACTATTTCCATTCGAGCGCACCTCTTCGCCAGACGTAGATGAACGCGACGAAGAGCAGCACCACGAAGACGATGATCTCGACGAGCGCGAAGGTCCCGAAGGCCTTCAGCTGGATGGCCACGGGGTAGAGGAACACGACCTCGATGTCGAACAGGATGAACAGCATCGCCACGAGGTAGAACGAGATCCCGAAGCGGAAGCCCTGGAGGCTGCTCTGGGCGTCGGAGGGCAGGCCGCTCTCGTAGGCGTCGAACTTGGCCGCGCGACGGTGGCGCGCCTTGGCGCCGATCAGGGAGTTGGCCATGGTGAAGACCACGCCGAGCAGCGTTCCGACACCCAAGAAGATCAGCGCTGGGAGGTAGCTGCGAATCACCCTGGATCGCGTTATAGCAGTCCTTGTGCGACTGTGTTACTTAGTGACAGAGGGCGCTTGACCCAGACCACCGTGCACATCGTCCTGGGGGTCGCCCTCATCGTCTCCAGCGCCGCCGCGGGGGGCTGGGGCGCGTGGCGCTTCTACCGCGTCGAGCCCTCGCAGCTGTTCTGGCGGCTGCTCCGCGTGTCGCAGGGCGCAGCGGCCCTGGTCGCGCTCGACGGCGCGCTGCTGCTCGCGCTCGGGCGCGAGGCGCCGTCGCTGCACCTGCTCTACGGCTTCCTCCCGCTCGCCGTCTCGTTCATCGGCGAGCAGCTGCGCATCGCGTCGGCGGAGACGGTGCTGGCGGCGCGCGACCTGCCCGACGCGGCGGCGGTCGGAACGCTGACCGAGGAGGAGCAGCGCTCCGTGGTGCTGGCGATCGTCCGCCGCGAGATGGGCGTGATGACGGCCGCCGCGCTGGTCGTCGTCGTCCTCGGCCTCAGGGCCGCGGGATGGCTGTGAACTCGCCGTAGCCGCCGCGGTACCAGACCAGCGGATCGCCCTCGGCGGCCTCGGCGAGGCGCACGGCGCCGATCGCGATCACGTGGTCGCCCGCGGGCACCAGCTCGACGAGGTCGCAGCCCAGCCAGCCGAGCGCGCCGTCGAGCACGGGGACGCCGTCGTGGAGGCGGTGCGCGACGCCGGCGAACTTCTGGCGCTCCGGCGTCTTGGAGGCGAAGCGCGCGGCCAGCACGTCCTGGCCGGCCGCGAGGATGTTGACGCCGAAGCGCTGCTGGTCGCGCACCAGCGGGAGCGTCCGCGCGCCGTTCGCGAAGCACACGAGCAGCAGCAGCGGGTCCAGCGACACGCTGGTCACCGCGTTGGCGGTCATCCCGGCCGGCCCCTCGGGACCCTCGACGGTCACGACGCAGACCCCGGTGGCGAAGCGGCCGATCACGTCGCGGTACTGCGCCGGGTCGACGGTGTGCAGGTGGCTCATCGGACCTCCACGGTCCCGTACATGCCAAGTTCCTCGAAGTTCGAGAGCGCGTCGAACATCCGGTAGCGCCCGCGCTTCACCCGGGTGGTCACCGTGGCGCGCTCGCCCGGCTTGAGCGACGGATGCTCGACCAGGCCGCCGCTCGGCGTGCTGAGCCGGAACGCGTGCGCGAGGCGCCCCTCGTTGCGCAGCGCGAAGGTCAGCCGGCCCGGGCGCGCGCGGATGCGCTGGGGTTGGAAGCGGAAGTCGCGCATGACGACGCTGATGCGCCCGTCGCGGGCGCGGACCGGCTCCGGGGGACGCGATCCGGAGCGCAGGACGAGCGCCGCCGCGACGAGCAGAGCGGCGACGAGCGCGAGGGCGACAAGGCGGACCATCGGCCCGAAGATAGTTCCGTATGCTGTGCGCCGCTCATGCGGCTCCTTCGCGCAACCCTGGTCCTCGGTGCTCTCGCCTTCAGCCTCTCCGGCTGCGGCGAGCACGGCATCGAGCTCGCCAAGAACAACCCCGACCGCGCCGGCGCGGAGATCTTCTTCCAGCGCTGCTCGGGCTGCCACACGCTCGGCGCCGCCGGGACCGAGGGCTCCTCGTCGGCCGGCGCGCACAGCCGCGAGTACAAGGACGGCCCGAACTTCGACCAGCGCGCGGAGCAGTACGAGCAGGTGCTCTACGCCATCCGCAACGGCGGGTTCTCCTCCGGCCCGATGCCGCAGAACATCGTCACGGGGCGCGAGGCCGAGCAGGTGGCGCGGTTCGTCTCCAAGTACTCCGGCCGCGAGTCGAGCAGCAAGGCGCAGTCGCCCAACCCGGGCAACTCCGGCCCCGCCGGCGCCGGCGGCGAGTAGCGCCGCCCGGGCGCCGTGCTCGACCTGAAGGCCATCCGCCGGGAGCCCGCCCCGGTGCGGACCGCGCTGGCCCGCCGCGGCGACGGCTCGGAGGTCCGCCTCGACGGCGTGCTCGCGCTCGACGAGCGCCGCCGCGCCCTGCTGCCCGAGGTCGAGGCGCTGCGGGCGCGCCAGAACGAGGCGTCCGGCCAGATCGCCGCCGCCAAGAAGGCCGGCGGCGACGCGAGCGAGGCGATCGGCGCCATGCAGGACGTCTCCCGGCGCGTCAAGGCGCTGACCGAGGAGCTCGCGGCGGTGGAGGCCGAGCTCGAGTCGGCGCTGGCCGGCCTTCCCAACCCGCCCGACCCGAGCGCCGCGGACGCCGACGAGGTGCTGCGCGAGGTCGGCTCGCCGGGGCGCGAAGGCCGCGACCACCTGGAGCTGGCGGGCGACGGCATCGACATGGAGGCCGGCGCCCGGGTGGCCGGCTCGCGCTTCGCCTACCTGAAGGGCGACCTCGTGCTGCTGGAGCTGGCGCTCGTGCGCTGGGCGCTGGAGGTCCTGCGCGGCCACGGCTTCGAGCCGGTCGTCCCGCCGGTGCTGGTGCGCGAGGAGGCGCTGTTCGGCACGGGCTTCCTGCCCGACACCGAGCAGCAGATCTACCGGCTCGCCGACGACCCGCTCTACCTCGCCGGGACCTCTGAGGTCGCGCTGGCGTCGCTGCACGCAGGCGAGATCCTCGATGGCGGCGCGCTGCCGCTGCGCTACGCCGGCTTCTCGCCGTGCTTCCGGCGCGAGGCGGGCGCCGCCGGGCGCGACACCCGCGGGATCTTCCGCGTCCACCAGTTCGACAAGGTCGAGATGTTCGCGTTCGTCGAGCCAGAGGCCGGCGCGGCCGAGCACGAGCGGCTGCTGGCCATCGAGGAGGAGATCCTCGCCGCGCTGGAGATCCCCTACCGCGTGGTCAACATCGCGGTCGACGACCTCGGCTCCTCGGCGGCCAAGAAGTACGACTGCGAGGCCTGGCTGCCCGGGCAGGGCCGCTTCCGCGAGCTGACCTCGACGTCGAACACCACCGACTTCCAGGCGCGGCGGCTCGACGTCCGCTACCGGCCGGCGGGCGGCGGCGGCGTGCGCCACGTGTTCACCCTCAACGGGACGGCCGTGGCCGTCGGGCGGACGATCATCGCGCTGCTGGAGAACGGCCAGCAGGAGGACGGGACGGTCGCGATCCCCGCCGTGCTGCACCGGTGGGGTGCGCCGGCCGTGATCGGCGGGTAGGGCGTCGGGCATGGACGACCGCACCCCCGACCTGACCTCCGACGACGCCCACGTCCCCGACTCCCCGCCGCCGCGGGAGGCGGTCGACCCCGAGGTGGAGGGGTCGCCGATGGGCGTGGACGCCGACGACGAGGTGGATCCCACCGCGATGCCGGGCATCCCGACCGAGGGTGAGCCGCCGGCTTCGGAGTAAGGGTGTTTGTGGGCGGTACCTCTTGGCGCCTCGGGGCGGTGCCCCGGCACGCTCGTGGGTCGGCGCGGCTCTACTGCGGCTGGTGAAGGAGGCAGGTTCTGAGGGGGTATAACCTCGACTCGGTGCGCCGCGCGCGCGTTGTGTCGAGCTTTTGCCTGCTATAGGGGCATAACCTCGACATGGTCGGGTCGGCGGGCGCGCGGTCGAGGTTATGCCCCCTCACCGCCGCCGCACGGACACCCGCTCTCTTCACCCGGACGCAGTCCCGCTGGAACCAACGACGTTCCGTCCGGGACGCGCGCGAAGATCGGCCCATGTTCGTCGCCCGCGTCATCTGCTCCGACACCGACTGCGCCGACGAGCGCGTCGTCGAAGCGGCGACGCTGGCCGAGCTGGAGGCGCTGATGTGCGACTGCGGCTGCGTGCTGCACATCATCGGCTGGCCCGACTGGCTGGAGCCGCGCCCGAGCGCGGTGGTCGCCCTGCCGGCGCGCCGCCCGCCGCTGCGCGACGCCGCCTGAGGTCCCGCCGCGGCGGGTAGACGCACCGCATGCCCGACGTCCACGTCACCCGTCACGGCCAGCGCTGGGCGGTCGCCGACGACCCGGCCGCCACGCCCGTCTCCGAGCACGCCACGCGCGAGGAGGCCGAGTCGGCCGCCCGCGCCCTCGCCGCGGAGCGCGGCGGCGGCGAGGTGATCGTCTCCGACGAGGACCCGAGCGGCCTGGCCGGCCACGAGGATCGCGACGCCGGCGAGCGCGAGGATCTGGCGCCCAAGGCGGGCACCACCCCGTACGACGACGAGCGGCTGCGCGGCGAGCAGGCCTCCTTCTAGCTGCGCCGGTAGAGGACGACCGACAGCGCCGCGAACACCGCGGCCAGCCCCGCGCTCCAGACCAGCGAGGTGACCACCGCGCCGTCCGGCGGACGGTCGAGCACGAGCGCGCGGACGGCGTCGACCATCGGCGTGAGCGGCTGGTGCTCGGCGAACTGGCGGAACGGCGACGGCATCGTCGCGACCGGGACGTACGCGCTCGAGACGAACGAGAACGGGATGAAGACGAGCGAGAGGCCCTGGGCCGCCTGGGCGCTTCCGGCGACGAGCCCGACCGCGACGAACACCCACGTGAACGCGAAGCCGTAGACGAGGACGAGGCCGAGTGCGGCCAGGGCGTCGACGGGGTCGGCGTGCACGCGGAAGCCCACGAGGACGCCGACGGCGACCGTGGTGACGACGGTCCAGGCCGTCAGCGCCGTGTCCGCCAGCACCCGCCCGGCCAGCACGCTGAGCTGCGGCACCGGGAGCGAGCGAAGCCGGTCGAACAGCCCCTCGGCGGCGTCCTCGGCCACCCCGGCCGCCGTCGTCGCGAACAGCAGCGCGGCGACGACGAACCCGGGCACGACGAAGTCGACGTAGGCGACGCCGCCGGTCTCGATCGCGCCGCCGAAGACGTAGCGGAACATGATCAGGAACAGGACGCCCTGGACGGTGGCGACGACCAGGAGCTGGGGCGTGCGCGCGAACTTGCGCAGCGTGCGGGCGGCGACCTGGCCGGCGGTGACGAGGACGCCGGCGCTGCTCTCCGGGGCCGTCATGCGCGCTCCTCGGCGGGCGCGCCGGTCAGCGCCAGGAACACCTCGTCGAGCGTCGGGCGCCGCAAGGCGATGTCCTCCACCGCGACGTCGAGCTCGTCGAGCGCACGCGCCGCCTCGATCAGACGGTCGGCGCCCGCGTCGACCGGCACGGCCACGCGGCGCGTGGCGCGATCGACCGCCGGCTCGCCGAGCCGCGAGAGCGCGTCGGCCGCGCGCGCCACGTCCTCGCCGTCGCGGGCGTGGACCTCGACGACGTCGCGGCCCGCGCGCGCCTTGAGCTCGCCGGGCGTGCCGTCGGCCACGAGGCGCCCGCGGTCGACGATCGCGATGCGGTCGGCCAGCCGGTCGGCTTCCTCGAGATACTGGGTGGTCAGCAGCACGTCGGTCCCGCCGGCCACCAGCGCCTGGATCGCCTCCCACAGCTCGATGCGGCTGCGCGGGTCCAGGCCCGTGGTCGGCTCGTCGAGGAGCAGCAGCCGCGGCGCCCCGACCAGGCTCGCACCGAGATCGAGCCGGCGGCGCATCCCGCCGGAGTACGTCCGCACCAGGCGGTCGGCCGCGTCCGTCAACCCGAGCTGCGCGAGGACCGCGCCGGCCGCCTCCCGGCTCGCCCGGCGCCCGTGGCCGAACAGCCGCGCGAC
The DNA here is from genome assembly GCA_036389195.1 of Solirubrobacteraceae bacterium. GTDB lineage: Bacteria > Actinomycetota > Thermoleophilia > Solirubrobacterales > Solirubrobacteraceae > JACCYI01. Next base: position 6,866 of record DASVQH010000006.1, on the reverse strand, counting down.
CATGGTGAGGTTCTCGCGCCCGGTCATGGCCGGCTCGACCGCGGCGTGCTGGCCGGCGAGGCCGATCGCACGGCGGACGCGCTCCGGGTGGCGCGCGACGTCGATCCCCGCGACCGCGAGCGTGCCGGCGTCGGGCCGCAGGAGCGTCGCCAGCATGCGCACGAACGTGGTCTTGCCCGCGCCGTTGGGGCCGAGCAGGGCGAGCACCTGGCCGGCCGGGGCGACGAGGTCGAGCCCGGCCAGCGCCTCGACGCGGCCGAAGCGCTTGCGCACGCCGGCCGCCTCGACGAGCGGCAGGCCGGAGGGTGAGGGGAGCGTCATGCCGGTCATTCTCAACCACACGGATGGCGTTGTCAACCAAACGGATGATCAGTTGGCCGACTAGCCTTCGCCCGGTGGCACGCGACGCAGCCGCCGGCCCGCGCCGCGCCCCCGATCCGCACGAGCGCGTCCGCGACGCCGAGCGGACCCGGCGCGCGCTGCTCGACGCCGCCCTCGCGGAGTTCGCCGAGAAGGGCCGCGCCGGCGCGCGGGTCTCGGAGATCGCCGCGCGCGCGGGCGTCAACAAGCAGCTGATCTCGTACTACTTCGGCGGCAAGGACGGCCTCTACGCCGCCATCGTCGAGCGGTGGCACGCGCAGGAGGCGGACTGGTCGGCCGAGCGCCTGGACCTCGAGGAGCTCGTCACCCGCTATCTGCGCGCCGCGGTCGGCCAACGCGACCTGCAGCGCTTCTTCCTTCGCGAGCTGCTCGACGGCGACGTGGCCTCCCAGCCGGCCGGCCCGGACGGGGGCGTCCCGCCCGACCTGGCCGACCTGCGGCGCCGCCAGGCCGAAGGCGAGCTGGCCGCCGACGTCGACCCCGCGCTGGCGCTGCTGCTGTTCCAGGCCGCCGTCAGCGCGGGCGTCCTGTTCGCCGAGGACGTGCGTGCCATGGCCGGCGTCGACCCGTTCTCCGAGGCGTTCCTCGAGCGCTACGGCGCGCTGCTGCGCCGCGTCGTCCGCGGGCTCGCCGAGCCGCCGCCTCCGGAGTAGCTACCGGGGCGCGATCAGCAGGCTCTGCGTCGACACGCCGACGCGCCCGCGGGCGTCCGACAGGACGCTCGTGCACAGCCCCGCGCCGGCCGGCCCGGGTCGCGTGACGGCGTCCATGGCCATCCACTCGCCCTCCGGCGCGCGCGCCAGGTGGATCCCCAGGTCCACGTTGACGAAGGTGAAGCGCGTCCAGTCCAGGACGGCGGAGACGCCGCTGGCCGCGTCGGCCATCACCAGCAGCCGCTGCAGCGGCGTGGCCGGTTCGCCCGCCACGAGCGGCACCTTCAGGCGCGTCCACACCGTCGCGGGGCCGGGCGCGTCGACCGCGCCGGCCACGCACCGCCACTCCAGCGCCCGGTGGTAGGCGACCTCGTCCGCCCACCACGCGAAGGCCGCCTCGCTGCCGGTCTCCGGGCCGGGCGGCGGCGGGTCGGCGGCGGCCTCGACGCCCTCGACCGCGGCCGCGCGCATCCGCCAGGCCGTCAGGCGCATCAGCAGGCCGCGCGCCCCGTCGGCGGCCGACAGCGTCGCCTCGACCTGCTCGACCCGCCGGCCGGGGCGCAGCGTGCGCGCGTCGACGCGCAGCGGCGCGACCGGCACGGGGCCGAGGATGTCGTAGGACAGCCGGACGGTCTGCCCGCCGTCGAGGCCGCTCCGCGCCTCGGCCGCCCGGGCGAGCAGGGCGGCCGGCGGGCCCGCGTGCTGGAGCGCCGGGTCCCAGGGGCCGCTGGTCAGCCGCGTGGGGAGCCAGCGGTCGCCGTCGGGCTCGTACAGGCACGCGGGGAGGTCGGTCACGGCCGGGCAGGATCGCACGGCTGTCCGGATCCGTGCGCGCGCTGTCGGAGATCGGCCTGTCGCCGCCCGCCGCGGCCCGCGACACTCGGACTCCCCGACCAAGGAGCGCGACCGTGGCGTCCTCCGTCCTGCCCAAGAGCCTCGTGACCCAGACCCCGGCGGCGCCGCCCGAGGCGGCCCGCGAGCACTTCGCCGCACGGCTGGCCTTCGAGACCGACGCCGCCGACGTGGCGGCCGACCTGCGCCTCGGCGCCGAGCGCGACTACACGGTCCTCGACGTCCGCGGCCCGCGCAGCTACGACGCGGCGCACGTCCCGGGCGCGCTCAACGTCCCGTCCTCCGCGATCGACGCCGCGGTCGCGGCCGGCCTGCCCGCGGGGCTGCTCGTCGTCTACTGCTGGGGTCCGGGCTGCAACGGCGCCCAGAAGGCGGCCCACCGCCTGGCCGCGCACGGCCGCCAGGTCAAGGAGATGATCGGCGGCATGGAGTACTGGATCCGCGAGGGCCAGCCCGTCGAGGGCGAGCGGGCCGCCGAGCTGGCGGCCCGCGCCGACCCGGACCTCGTCGGCTGAGCCGGCCCTCGCGCATCACCCGCCCGCCGCGTCCAGCCGCGCCGAGATCTCGGCCGACCACGCCGCGGCCTCCTTCGCCAGCGCCGCGACGAACGCGTCGGCGAGCGGCCGCGGCGGCGCGCCGAGCGGGCGGTGCGCCTCGACCACCCGCCGGGGCGCCAGCCGCGTCAGGCGGCGGAACGCGAGGGCGCCGAGCCCGGGGGAGACCGCCAGGCCGGGGATGAGCGCCAGGCCCTGGTCGAGCGCCACGAGCTTCTGGGCGAGGTGGAAGTCGTTCGAGAGGAGGCCGTCGAAGCCGACGGCGACGCCTTCGGACGCCAGGGCGGGCGCGAGGGAGGCCAGGCCGGGCCACCGCGGCGTGCCGACGAAGCGCTCGCCGTCGAGGTCGGCCGGTTCGATGCGCGGGCGCCCGGCGAGCCGGTGCGACGCCGGCAAGGCCAGCACGAACGGATCCTCGCCCACGACGGCCGCGACCGTGTCGCCGGCCGGCTCCAGCGCGGGATCGCGCGCGATGACCGCGAGATCGACGGCGCGCCGGCGCAGCCCGCGCTCGAGCTCGTCGACGTCGTGGGTCGCCATGTGCACCTGCACGCCGGGGTGGGAGGCCCGGAAGGCGGCGATGGCGGGCGCGGCCAGCGTGCTCGCGCAGGTCGGCACGGCGCCGACGGCGAGTCGCCCGCTGCGGCCCTCCGCGAGGTCGGCGACGTCGCGGCGAGCCTCGGCGAGCTGACCGAGGAGCGCCTCGGCGCGCTCGGCGAGCAGCGCGCCGGCCGGCGTGAGCGTGATCCCCCGGCGGCTGCGGACCAGCAGCTGCGCGCCGAGCTCGGCCTCCAGGCGCGCCATCTGCTGGGACACGGCAGAGGGCGTGAAGGACAGCTCCGCGGCCGCCGCGGCCAGCGACCCGCGCGCGGCGACCCGGCTGAAGACCTCGAGGCGGCGGAGATCCACGGTAAGCAGAGCTTACGACGTCATCGCGAACAAGTAGTTGATCTGGCGACCAGTGACGGCAAGGATCTCGCTGATGCGAGCGACCGGCGCGGTGGTGGGACTGGCCTGGGCCCGGCTGCGCGGCGGGGCGCCCGGGCTGTGGCTCGTGGTCGCGGCGATCGCCGCGGCGGTGTGCACGCTGCTCGCCGCGGTCGGCGCCGTCGTCGCCGCCTCCGAGCCGAGCGCGCGGTCGAGCGCCACGACCGCGCCGACCGCGCCCTGCGCGCCACCGTCCGCCGGCTCGCCGCTCCGGCGCCCGCCGAGCTGGCCGGCCTGACCCGCGCCGCGACCGCCGCGACGCGGATCGGAGGCTTCGGCGCGCGGGTGGAGCACGGGGTCGTCTTCGCGCCCGACCGGGCGGGCGGCCGGCGGTGGGCGCTGGCGGCGCTCGACGACCCGGCCCGCTGGGGCCGGCTGACGCGCGGCCGCTGGCCGGCGCCGTGCGGCGGGGCGGTCTGCGAGGCGGTGGCGGTGGGCGGCCGCGCCGCCGCACGGCGCGTGCGGATCCACGGCGTCACCGTGCGGCTCGTCGGCGCGGCGACCGTCGACCCCGCCGCGGCCGGTCCGCTGCCGCCGCGCCGCGGGGCGCTGGCCGCGGACGCGCGCTACGTCCTCGCCCGCGGCCCGGCGGCGCTCGCCGCGCAGCCGTCCCTGGCCGAGATCCCCCGCACCTACACGTGGACCCGGCTGCTCGCCCGCACCGGCGCGCGGCCGTGGCGGCTCGACGCGACGCTGGCGGCGCTGGCCACGGCGCCGGGACGCCTCGCCCGGGCGGTCGACCGGGCGGAGCTGCGGTCCCCCGCGCGCTGGCTCGCCGGCGAGCGCGCCCGTCAGCGGGCGGCCGCGCCCACGTCCTGCTGGTGGCCGCGCTCGCGGCGGCGGTGGCGCTCGCGCTGGCGGCCTTCACGGCGGCGGCGCGGCGCCCCGACGTCGAGGCGGAGCTGGCCCGGCTGACGGCAGCCGGCGCCACGCGTGGCCAGCTCGCGGTCTTCGCGACGAGCGAGACGGCGCTGCTGGCCGCGGGGAGCGTCGCGGCGGGCTGGGTGGCGTCCGTGGCGGTCACCGCGCTGGCCGCCGCGGCGGCCGGTGCGCCGGCCGGGCCGGTGCTGCGGGAGGCCCAGCTCTCCGGCACCGGCGCCGCGGTGACGGCGGCCGCGTTCGCGGCGGCGCTCGCCGTGCTCTCGCTCCCGGCGCTCCATCGCCTGCGCCCCGGCGCGCGCACCGCGCTGGAGGCGGCGATGGTCGCCGCCGCGGCCGCGCTGGCCTGGCAGGCCGCGGCGCGCGGCGCCCTCGGGCCGACGGCCCTCGCCGCCCGTCCGGCCGACCCGGCGCTGCTCGTCCTGCCCGGGGTCGCGCTGGCGGCCGTCGCCGCGCTGCTGTCGCGCCTCGTCCCGCCGCTCGTGCGCGGCGCCGAGCGCGCCGCGCGCGGGCGCCCGCTCAGCGTCCGCCTCGCCGCGCTCTCGCTCAGCCGCCACCCGCAGAGCGCCGCCGCGGTCACCGCCTGCCTGCTGGCGGCGATCGGCGTCGCCGTCTTCGCCGGCTCGTACCGTCACGCGCTGGCGCGGGCCGACGCCGATGCCGCCGCCGCGGCGGTCCCGGCCTGCGTCACCGTGCCGGGCGTCGCCACGGCGCTGCGCGGACTGCCGGTCGGCGCGGCGGGCGCGCAGGGGGCGGTCATCCGGACGCGCGCCGAGCTGGTCGGCAGCGCGCGCCCCGTCCGGCTCGCGGGCGTCCCGACCCGGGTGCTGGCCGCCGCCGAGCCGCCGCCGGCCGGCGTGCCGGCCCGGATCCTGCGGCGCCTCGCCGCGGGCGCCCGCGGCGGCGCCGGACCGCTGCGGCTGGCCGGCGACCGCGTGCCCGCAGACGCGCGGGCGCTCCTGCTTCCCCTCGAGGCCGAGGGCTCCGCCGTCATCGTCGCGCTCGCGTTCCAGCGCCCCGACGGGCGCTTCGAGCGGCTCACCGCACCGCAGCTGCCGCCCGGCCGCCACGGGCTCCGCCTCAGGGTCCCGCCGCGGCTCCGCGGCGGGCGGCTCGTCGCCGTCGAGGTCACGGTGCCGATCGGCGCGGGCGCGCAGAGCGACCGCGGCGCGGTGCGCCTGGGCGTCCTGCGGGCGCGGACCGCCGCCGGCGACCGCCTGCCCGTCTCCGCCTTCGCGTGCTGGACGGGCGGTGGGCAGGCGAGGATCGTCCCGGGGGCCGGCGGGGCGACCATCGCCTACCGGCTGCTCGGCTCGACCGGGCCGCTGTCGATCCACCGCGTGCAGTCGGCGGGCGGACAGCCGATCCCTGCCGTGGTCTCGCCCGGGCTGGCCGGCGAGGCGCTCGACGACGGCACGCTCCAGGTGACGGCGGGCACGGTGCTCCTCACCGTGCGGGTGGTCGGGACGGCGGCCCGGTTCCCGACCGTGGACGGACCGTTCGTCGTGGCCGACGCCCGGCGCCTCTACGCCGCCGCCAACGGCGAGCTGCCCGGTGCGCTCACACCGACGGAGACGTGGGCGACGCCGGGCGCCGCCACCGCCGCGCTCGCAAGGGCGCGACGGCGCGACGGCGTCCTGGCCGCGCGGCGCGCCGAGCCGCTCGGCGTCGCGCTGCGGGCCGGTCTGCTCGGGCTGTGGGTCGTGGCGTGCGGCGCCGGCGTGGCGGTCCTGGTCTTCGCGCTCACCGGCTGGCTGAGCGAGCGCCGCGGCGAGCTGGTCGAGCTGGAGGCGGCGGGCGTGACGCCGCGCGGGCTGCGGCGCCAGCTGGCCGTCGCCCTCGCGCTCCTGGCCGGCGCCGGGACGGCCGGCGGCCTGGTCGGCGGCTGGGCGCTGGCACACGGCCTGGGCGCCGTGCTGGAGATCGCCGCCGACGGCACCGCGCCGCCGGTGCCGGTCGGCCGCGCGGTCGACCCCGTCGCGCTCGCGCTCACCGTCGCGGCGGTCCTCGGCGCCGCTGCCGCGGTGATCGCCCTGCGACTGCGCGGCGCGTTCGCGGCGCCGCGGCCGGGGCGGCTGTAGCCGTGGGCGAGCCGGTCATCCAGGCGCGCCGGCTGTTCGTCGTGCACCGCGCGGCGACGGGCAACGCGATGGGCCTGCAGGGGCTGAGCCTCGACGTCGGCGCCGGCGAGATCCTGGCCGTCGTCGGCCCGTCGGCCCGTCGGGCTCGGGCAAGAGCACGCTGCTGACCTGCCTGAGCGCCGCGCGCCGGCCGACGGCGGGCGAGCTCGTGGCCTTCGGCACCCGGTTGCACGACGCGTCGCCGCGCGCCGTCGCGCGGTTCCGCGCCGAGACGGTGGCGGTGATGGGGCAGCATCCGGCGCAGACGCTGCCCGACGTGCTGCCGGTCGGGGACGCCGTCGCGCGCCGGCTGCGGCTGCGCGGCGCGGGCCGCCGGTTCGCCCGGCGCCGCGCCGCCGAGCTGCTGGCCGGCGTCGGGCTCGACGGGCGCGCCGCCGCGCGGCGCCCGCGCGAGCTCTCCGGCGGCCAGCAGCAGCGCG
>DASVQH010000005.1:0-7871 GCA_036389195.1 Solirubrobacteraceae bacterium | reverse complement strand
CCAGGAACGCGAGCAGCGGCGCCTGCTGCTCGGCGAAGCCGGCCGGGAGCCCGCCGCCGCCCTCGCCGGCCAGCGGGCGCGGGACCCGCACCGACGTGCCGTTGGTCAGCTGGTTGGGCAGGCCGTCGCCGTCGTCGTCGATCGCGTCCTCGCCGAGCCAGCTGAGCGCCGGGAGCACGACGAGGATCCGCTGCCGTTCCGGCGACTGGACGAGGAACGGCACCCGGGCAGTGGCGCCGGCGCTGCGGACCTCGAGCAGGTAGGCGCCCGAGACGCCGCGGGGCGCCGGGATGGCCAGCGGCGCGTCGGCCTTGCCGGCGCCCTTGCGGACCGGCCGCGAGCCGCCCACCCGCCGCACGCTCCAGCGGTACGGCCGCCCGCGCGAGTCCACGAAGAACTGCGCCTTCTGCCCGGCCCGCACCGGCTCCAGGGGCGGCTGGACCGCCAGGCGCCGCACCAGCACGCCGGGGCGCCCCGGGACCGTTCCGGGCTGCGGCGGCAGCTCCGCGGGGGCCGAGCCGCGGTTGCCCGCCTTGTCCTGCACGGTGGGGACGATCATGTAGGTGCCGGCCGGCGCGGGGGCACCGGCGACGAGGCCGTCCCACTCCCCGCCGCTGGAGGCCTTGCTGGGCGCGCGGAAGCGCGCGACCTCGCGCGGCGCGCCGCCGTCCGTGCGCCAGACCGCGAACCGCGTGCGCCGCAGGCGCGTCGCCCGCCGGACCGCGACGACCACGTGCTCGCCCGGCTGGACGATCACGGGACCCCGCTGCGGCGGCGGCTGGCCGGGGCGGCGGGCGCGCACGATCACCGGGCGCGGCGCGGTCGTGTCCACCCGCAGGCCCTGCGGCACGACGACCGAGCGGCCGGAGCGGCGCAGCGCGACGCGCAGCCGGTAGAGGCCGTCGGCGGCGCGCCCGCCGTCGTCGTCGCGGCCGTTCCAGCTGAGGCTGACGGGGAGGTCCGGGCGGGCCGCGATGGCGGTGGCCAGGCGGCGGACCCGCTCGCCCGCGTCGTTGACGACGTCGACGGTGATGTCGTCGGCCTTCTCGACGCGGAAGGAGACGGGCGCGACGTCGCGGCGCCCGTCGCCGTTGGGCGAGAAGAACCGCATCACCTTGACCTCGCCGATCGCCGTCGGGGCGCTGCGCAGGCGCTGGGCGACGAAGAACGCGGAGAACGTCGCGCCGACGAGCAGCGCGAACACCACCCGGCCGAGCAGGGTCAACTAGGAGGGCGCCTTGTCGGCGCCGACGATCACCAGCAGCTTGGCGTTCGGGCCGGCGAGCGCCTGCGTGTCCGCGTCCATGGGCTTGATGTCGGTGATGTCGAGCAGCCGCCCGGCGTCCCGGGCCAGGCGCTCGCCCTCCTCGCCCTCGACGTGGTAGATCGTCGACTCCGCGACGGTCTGGTCCGGCCCGGTGTCGACCTTGCCGCCCTCGGGATACCCGGCGCCGTACAGGCGCTCGGCGATGCTGCCGGCGAGCCCGTCGCTGGTGGTGCCGTTGAGCACGGCGACCGAGGCGGTCTTGCGCAGCTGGGAGGTCGACGGGGGCGAGGCCTGCGGGCCGGCGTCGGCGCGCGGCGTGGACTGGGCGGCCGGTTGCGGCGACGGCTCGTCGTTGCCGCCGAGGACCTGGGTGGCCAGGAACGCGAGGCCGGCCAGGGCGGCGATCGCGCCGGCGACCAGGACCGCCGTGCCCGAGCGCGAGCGGCCGGGCTCACCGCCGCGGCGGGCGGCGGTGGCCGCGCCGTAGCCGGTGCCCGGGCGGCGCGGCGGGGCGGCGGCGCGCGACGGGACGGCCGGGGCGGGGACGGCGGCAGGGCGGGCGGCCTGCGGCGGAGCGGTGGTGGCCGGACGCGGGGTGGCGGGCGCCGGGGCCGGGGTCGAGGCGGTCCCGTTGGCGGCGACCGGCGCCGGGGCCTTGGCAGGGGCCGGGGCCTTGGCAGGGGCGGGGGCCGGGGCGCGGACGGGGCCGTAGACGGGCTTGCCGTCGCCGTCGCCGCTCGCGGGCAGGATCGGCGCCTGGGCGCCGTTGCTCCCGCCGACGGCGGGGATCGCCGTCGTGGCGCCGGCCGTCGCGGCAGCCGGGCCGGCCGCGCCGGCGGCGGTCGCCGCCGCGGGCACGGCCGGGGCGACGGTGGTGCCGGCCTGCGCCGCCGCGGTGGCCGCGGTCGGCACGGGGCGCACGGCCTGCGGCTGCGCGCGGACTTGACGGGCCTGCTCGGCCTGCGCCATCACGCGCTCCTCGAGCTCGAGCGCCCGCTCGGGCGCGCGGCCCGCCCATTCGCGCAGGCGCTTGATCTCGCGCGCCTGGGCGAAGGTGAGCACCATGAGCACGGCCAGGCCGAAGAAGGCGGCGATCCCGACGTAGGCGCCGAACTTCTCCACCTGGTCCTGGAGCGAGATCGCGTAGACCAAGACCATCGAGAGCGAGGGGATTCTAGGCGGTGGTCCGGGCGTCGGGCTGCGCGACCGGCGCGGAGGAGCCCGCCCGCAGCTCCGCCAGCTCGGTCACCTTGGCCGCGAGGCCGGCGGCGTCGCCCTCGAGGACGAGCAGGTTGACCTCGGCGAAGGTGCGCTCCACCCAGCCCGCGTCCAGCGGCGTGCGCTCCGCGCGGACGATGCGCTGCGCGGGCGTCGGGATCGGGCGCTCGTAGGAGTCGAAGAGCTGCTCGTGCAGCTTCTCGCCCGGCCGCCGGCCGACGATCTCGATCGCGATGTCGCGCTCCGGCTCCAGCCCGGAGAGCCGGATCATGTCGCGCGCGAGATCGACGATCTTCACGGGCTCGCCCATCTCGAGCACGAAGACCTCGCCGCCCTCGGCCAGCGAGCCGGCGCGGATGACCAGCTGCACCGCCTCCGGGATCGTCATGAAGTAGCGGGTCATCGCCGGGTCGGTGACGGTCACGGGGCCGCCCGCGGCGATCTGGCGGCGGAAGATCGGCACCACGGAGCCCGAGGAGCCCAGGACGTTGCCGAACCGCACGGAGGCGAAGGCGCTGCGCTCGTAGCGCGCGTTGGCGGCCTCGCACGCCCACTCCGCGAGCGCCTTGGAGGCGCCCATCACGGTCGCGGGCGCGACCGCCTTGTCCGTGGAGACCAGCACGAAGGTGCGCACGCCGTTGTCGCCCGCCACGCGCGACATCACCTGCGTGGCGATCGAGTTGTTGCGCACCGCCTCGACCGGGTTGGACTCCGTGAGGCCGACGTGCTTGTAGGCGGCGGCGTGGAAGACGATCGCCGGGCGGTGCTCGGCGAACACCTCGCGCATCCGCTCCTCCTCCTTGCAGTCCGCGAGGACGGCGACGGTGTTGAGGGCGTGGCGGTCCTGCACGAGCTCGCGCGCGATCTCGAACAGGTTGTCCTCGGCGTGGTCGAGCAGGATCAGCCGGCTCGGGCCGACGCGGGCGATCTGGCGGCACAGCTCCGAGCCGATCGAGCCGCCCGCGCCGGTGACCAGCACGGACCGGCCGGCGAGGTACTGACCGAAGCGCTCGACCTCCATGCGCACGGGCTCGCGCCCGAGGACGTCCTCGACCCGGACGTCGCGCACCTGGCGCGCGACGCGCCCGCCGCCGCCCCGCAGCAGCTCGAACACCGTCGGCAGCGTGCGGACCGGCACCCCGCGCTCGCGGCAGGCCGACACCACGCGCGCGCGCATCTCGCCCGGCGCGGAGGGGACGGCGATCAGGACCTCGTCGGGCTCGACGTCGTCGAGCACGCGGCCGAGCTCCCGCGTCGTGCCGAGCACCTCGAAGCGGTCGACGCGCACGCGCTGCTTGCGCGGGTCGTCGTCGACGAAGCCGACGGGCCGGTAGCCGAGCGCCGGGTTGCGCAGGATCTCGCGCAGCAGCAGGCGGCCGCCGTCGCCGGCGCCGACGATCAGGGCCGACCGCGCGCCCGGCGGGGGGCGGAAGCCGCGCAGCGGGCGCTCGTAGTAGAAGTGGACCGCGAAGCGGACGCCGCCCAGGAACAGCAGCAGCAGCAGGCCGTAGAGGACGACGACGCTGGCCGGCAGGTTGAGCGCGACGATGCGGCCGCCGCCCGCCGTCGTGAGGACGGGCTGGAACGCGACGATGTACCCGAGCAGCGCGAGCGCCCCGACCGCGCCGCCCTGGAAGATCCGCGCGTACTCGTGGTGCGAGGAGTAGCGCATCCAGCGCCGGTAGACGCCCGCGACGACCAGCGACAGCAGCGCGATCGCCACCGCCGGCAGGATCGTCGTCTTGAACAGCAGCTCGTACGGCTCGGGCAGGCCGCCTGCCCCGTCGAAGCGCAGGCGGTATGCGAGGTAGTAGGCGAGGGCGACCAGCCCGGCGTCCAGCACGATCTGCGGGAGCGCGTGACGGTGGACCGGGAAGGCCGCGGAGCGCAGCCGGCGGCGCATGGCGGTGCAGTCTATTGCGCCCACCGGCCGATACCCTCGAACGCCGTGCCTCTCTACCTCGCCTCCGTGACCGACCCGATCGTCCAGTTCGCCGTGGACGTCATCGACAAGGTCGGGCTCGCCGGGATCTTCGGGCTGATGGTGCTCGAGAGCGCGTGTATCCCGATCCCGTCGGAGGCGACGTTCCTGTTCGCCGGCTTCAACGTCGCCGAGGGCCACTACCCGCTGTGGGCGGTGGTCGCGGTGGGGACGGCGGCCAACGTGGTCGGCTCGTGGATCGCGTACGGCGTCGGCTACTACGGCCGCGTCGACCTGCTCGAGAAGCACGGACGCAAGCTGCACATCAAGCCGTCGCACCTGCACCAGGCCGACCGCTACTTCGAGCGCTGGGGCTCCGCGACGGTCTTCTTCACGCGCATGCTGCCGATCGTCCGCACGTTCATCTCGCTGCCGGCCGGCGTCGCCCGGATGCCGTTCTGGCGCTTCACGGCGCTGACGACGCTCGGCTGCGTGCCGTGGATCTTCATGCTCACCTACATCGGCTACCAGGTGGGCGACCGCTGGGAGAAGTGGAAGGACTCCCTGCACTACGTCGACTACGCGGTGGCCGGGCTCATCCTCCTCGGCGTCGCGTACCTGGTGATCCGCCACTGGCGCCGGCGGCGCGGCGGCGCCGCCCCGGGGGCCGAGCCGGCCGCCGATGCCCCGACTCGCTGAGGTCGTGCTCCTCGGGCTCGTCCAGGGCCCGGCCGAGCTGCTGCCGATCTCCTCGTCGGGTCACGTCGCGGCGCTGCCGTGGCTGCTGCGCTGGAGCAGTTACACGGCCGCGCCTTCCGACCTCAAGAAGTCCGTCGAGGTGGCGCTGCACGCCGGCACCGCCGTCGCGCTGCTGATCGGGCTGCGGCGGGAGGTGGGCGAGGCCGCGCGCGGGTTCGACGCGCGCCGCCTCGGGCTCGTGGCCTGGTCCTTCGGGCCGCCGGCCGTGGTCGGGCTGGCCTTCGAGCGCGCCGTCGAGGAGAAGCTGGGGACGCCGGCGACGATCGCCGCCGGGCTGCTGGCCGGCTCGGTGCTGCTGGTGGCCGCGGACCTCGCGCCCCAGGAGCGCGCGCACGAGGACGCCGGCTGGGTCGACGGCCTCTGCCTCGGCCTCGCCCAGGCGGCGTCGCTGATGCCCGGCGTCTCGCGCAACGGCGCGACGCTCGCCGCCGCCCGCGCGCGCCGCTTCCGCCGCGCCGACGCCAACGTCCTCTCGCGCCACTCGGCGCTGCCGGTGATCGCGGGCGCGAGCGCGCTGAAAGGCGTGCGCCTGTGGCGGGCCGGCATCCCGCCCGCGCTGGCCGGGACCCTGGCCGCCGGGGCCGCGGCGTCGTTCGCCTCGACGTTGGCCTCCGTGCGGCTGATCCGGCTGGTCGAGCGCGACCACCCGCTGGCCTGGTGGGCGGCGTACCGGACGCTCGCGGCCGCGGTGATCCTCGCCGCCCGGCGCTCCCGGTAGCGTTCGGCCGATGAGCGACGCGACACCCGCCACGGCCTCCGACCAGGTCATCGGGTCCGACGCGACGGCGCAGAGCACAGGGGTGGTGGGCAGCGTCGCCACTTCCGGCTCGACCGGCGTGATCGGCAGCGCGGGCACGCTCGGGTCGGCCGGCGTCGTGGGCAGCGTCGCCACGATCGGCTCGGCCGGGGTGGTCGCCAGCGCGGGGACGGTGGGCGGCGCCGCGGTCATCAGCAGCGCCGGCGTGCTGCTCAGCGCCGGTGTCGTCGCGAGCGCGGGGATCGTCGGGGGAGCGGGCAACGTCCGCTGCGTGGGCTGCGTCGGGTGCGTGGGCTGCGTCGACTGCACCGGGTGCGTGGGCTGCGTCGGGTGCGTCGGGCTCAACGGCGCGGTGGGCGCGGTCGGCAAGCGCGGGCGCGGTCGGTGAGCGACGCCGGCGACGCCTACGCCGCGGCGGGCGTCGACACCCGGAAGGCCGACGCCGGCGTCAGCGCGCTCGTCGGCGTGCTGGCGGGGATCGAGACGGGCGCCCCGTCGCGCTCCGTCCTGCCCAGCGGCCACTACGCGGCCGTCCTGCAGGTGGCGCCGAACCTGGGGATCGCCATCGGGACGGACTCGGCGGGATCGAAGGTGATCGTGGCCGAGCAGACCGGCCGGTTCGACACGATCGGGATCGACTGCATCGCGATGAACGTCAACGACGTCATCTGCGTCGGGGCCGAGCCCATCGCCGTGCTCGACTACCTGGCCGTCGAGCACTCGGACCCGGAGATGCTGCGCCAGATCGGCGTCGGGCTGGCCCGCGGCGCCGCCGACGCCGGGGTCGAGATCCCCGGCGGCGAGCTGGCCGTCCTGCCCGAGGTCCTGCGCGGCCATCCGTCGCCGTACGGCTTCGACATCGTCGGCACCTGCTTCGGGACGGTCGCGCTCGACGGGCTGGTCACCGGCGCGAATCGCGCCGCCGGCGATGCGGTCATCGGCCTGCCCTCGAGCGGCATCCACTCCAACGGCTACACGCTGGCGCGCCGCGCGCTGCTGACGGACGCGGGCCTCGGGCTCGACGAGCGCCCCGGGGAGCTCGGCGGCGCCTCGGTGGCCGACGCGCTGCTGGAGCCCACGGTCATCTACGTGCGCGCGGTCCTCGACCTCCTGCGCTCGGACATCCCGGTCCACGGGCTCGCCCACATCACGGGCGGCGGCGTGCTGAACCTCCTGCGCCTCCACGACCCGGTCGGCGCGGCCGGCGACGGCCTCGGCTACGCGCTCGACGCCCCGCTCCCCGTGCCGCCGGTCTTCGGCCTCATCGCGCAGGCGGCGTCCGTGCCGGCGGCCGAGATGTGGCAGGTCTTCAACATGGGCTGCGGCTTCGCGTGCGTCGTGCCGGATGCGCAGGCGGACGCCGCCGTCGCGCTCCTCGCCACGCGCCACCCGGGGGCGGCGCGGATCGGCACGATCACGGACACCGGGCGCGTCGAGCTGCCGGGGCTGGGTCTCGCGGGGGATCGCGAGTCGGGCCTGCGGGCTTCAGCGCCGTAACTGCGTCGGGTCAGGGAGGCGGTCCGATGTGCGCCGAGGCATCCCGCACATCTCTGGCCGCACATCGAGCACCGTATGCGGCCGCGATGTGCGCCAAGCCGCCGCCGCGCGACCTCGCCGCACATCGAGCACCCTCCCAGCGCCGCTCACCCCTGCCTCCTTCACCCGACCGCCGTGAACGCGGCCGAAGGAAGCGCGCCACGCCATGGAGGCGCGGCCGAGCCCGCTAGTCCCCCTGCGTCGTGTAGTTGGCCTCCGGCGGCGTGCCGCCCTCGGCCGCGTGCGGATCCCCGCCGGCGCCCGGGACCTTGTCGTCGGCCTTCTTGCGCTCCCAGTCCTCGCGCGTGTCGTCGATCCGGCCCTCGAGCTTCTCGGACTGCTCCTGCATGTCGTCGAGCTCGCGTTCGAGCTGGTCGGCCTGCTCTGAGTGTGGTGACTCCATGGGCTCGAGC
>DASVQH010000004.1:0-16282 GCA_036389195.1 Solirubrobacteraceae bacterium | reverse complement strand
ACTCGTGCCCGAACGTCAAGGGCAACTCGCCGAGCGGCGCCGTCGTGTACGGGGACTCGCAGGCCGCGTAGGGCGCGCCGTCGAGCCGGCATTCGAACCTGACGCTCCCCTCGGGAGAGGAGAACTGGAACACGATCTGGGCCGCGTCGGTCGTGCCCTGCGGCCCGGCGTCGATCGCCGTGTCCGGCCCCGTGGTGTCGATCGTGACGTCCTGGTGCGCCGGGGTGGGGTCGACGTTGCCGGCGCGGTCGGCGGCGCGGACCTCGACCCCATGGACGCCGTCGGCCAGCGGCGGCGTCGTGTACGGGGAGGTGCAGGGCGCGAAGGCGCCGCCGTCGACCCGGCACTCGAAGGTCGCCCCCGGCTCGGGGGACCCGAACGCGTACGTCGGCGTCGGGTCGCGCGTGGAGCTGGGCGGGGGCTGGTCGCCGTCGTAGGTCAGGTAGGTCTCCGGCGGCGTGTCGTCGCCGCCCTGCAGCCGCGCGACGGCCAGCTCGTAGCCGGCCTCCTCGGCGAAGCCTTCCCCGGTGTGGCCGCCGACGAGGATCCGTCCCTGCCCGTCGACGCCGACGCCGTTGGCGAAGTCGTTGGTCTGCGCCTGGCCGTAGCCCACGGTGGCGAGGCCGTCGCTCCCGAAGCCCGTGTCATGGGTGCCGTCGGGCTCGAGCCGCGCGACCATGAAGTCGGCGCTGCCGAACGTGCCCGCGGTGCCGGCGATCAGGATGCGGCCGTCGGGCTGCAGCGCCAGGCGGCGGCCGATGACGCCGTCGTAGGCCTGCGTGGTGACGCGCGCGTTCCCGGTGCCGTTGAAGGTCGGATCCGGCGCCCCGTCGTCGCCGTAGCGCGCGACCACCATGGTGCGCCCGAAGCCGACGCCGCTGCCGCCGCCGACGAGGATCTTGCCGTCGGGCGCCAGCAGGCCGTCGAAGCCGCGGTCGTACAGCCCAGATCGGTGGTCTGCTTGCCGTCGCCCGCGAAGCTGCCGTCCAGCGCGCCGCCCGGCGTGTAGCGGGCCAGCGCGAAGTCGGCCGCCTCGCTGCCGGACGGCCCGAAGGTCGAGCCGACCGCGACGATGCGCCGGTCGCCGTCGACGAGGACGTCGAAGGCGGTGTCGTCCTGCCCGAAGTCGGTGGTCAGCTCGCCGTCGCCGGAGAACGTCTTGTCGGGCTCGCCCGCCGCGGTCAGCCGCGCCACCGCGAAGTCGCCGCCTTCGGCGCCGGCCACCACGATCGCACCGTCCGCCTGGATCGCGACCCCGCGCGCGCTCGCGATGCCGGCGGGGGTGACGCCGTCGCCCGAGAAGGTCTTGTCGAGCACGCCGGCCGCCGTGTAGCGCGCCACGACGGCGGTGGTCGCGTCGCCGGTGCCGACGCTGCCCGCCACCACCAGCTTGCCGTCGCCCTGGCGGGCGAGCGCCACGACGCGGTCGTCGCCGCCGAGGTCGGTCGTCTGCTTACCGTCGCCCGAGAAGGCCGGATCGGGCGTGCCGTCCGCCCTGAGCTTGAGCAGCGCGAAGTCGAACGGGCCGACGTCCGACGCGCCCGTCTCGCCGGCCAGGATCACCGCGCCGTCGGGCCGGACGAGCATCGCCTCGCCGAAGCCCGCCGGCCCGAACCCCGCGGTGGCGCGGCCGTCGTCCGCGTAGGTCGCATCGAGGTCGCCGGGATGGGCGTGCGCCGCGGGCGCGCCGGCGAGGGCGACCGCGGCGGCGAGGGCGAGCAGGAGGCGGCGCATGCCCACCTAACGGCGGGGACGCGCCAAGCTTTGCTCAGTCTTCGTCCAGCAGCCGCCGCACGGCGGCGACCTTGTCGTCGAGCGTCTGGGCCTTGTCGCGGCGCTCGTCGAGCTTGAGGACGGTGTAGACGCGCGGGATCCCCTGCTCGAAGGGGATCGCGTGGAGCTCGCCGACGAGGGCGAGGATGTCCGCGGTCTCGCCTTCCAGCGAGGTGCCCATCGCGTGCAGGACGTACTTCACGCGGTCCTGGGCGGCCAGCCGCCGCTGGATCGCGGCGATGTAGGTCGAGGCGCTGGCCTCGGCGCGCCCGAGGGCGATGACGGTCAGATCGGCCGTCGCCACGGCGCGCCGCCGTCTACCAGGCCTGCGCCTGCCCGCAGTGCGGGCAGCCGACGGAGGTGGAGACCTCCGCGGTGAACGCGCAGCCGCAGCCGCAGCTGTAGAGCGCCTGGTCCTGCGGGCCGCCGGAGCGGCGGGCGCGGGCCTCGGCGGCCGAGACGACGTGGCGGGTGAGCGGGGCCTGACGGCGGCGCGTGGAGCGCTCGCGGCGGCGGGTTGAGGTGGGGGAGGAAAGGTGCATCTGTCAGACCTAACGTCGGGACTCGGGAAAGGTTTCGCAACGTCTCGTTCACATCCTTTAGTCGGCGTTAAGTCATCGGGCTGTAGGCGAACCCCGAACGCGCCAGACCTCGCGTCATAATGGGAGGCAGCCGATGGACCCCGCCCGCAAGCGCACACTCCGCCTGACGATCGCCCTGACCTGCGCCCTGCTCCTGGCCGGCGCGCTCATCTACACGAGCTTCGCCTCGTCGAGCGCGGCAACGACGCCGTCGAAGCTCACGGCGGGCGCCGTCGCGGGCAAGACCTACCAGCTGACCGGGAAGGTGGCCGACGGGTCGGTGGCCAAGCGCGGCGCGACGACCGAGTTCCGCGTGCGCGACCGCGACGGGACCGTCTCGGTCCCCGTCCGCTACACCGGCGCGGTGCCCGACGCGTTCCGCGAGGGCCGCGAGGTCATCGTCGACGTCCGCAAGGACGGCGCGACGTTCGTGGGGGAGAAGGACTCGCTGGTCACCAAGTGCCCGTCGAAGTTCTCCGCCGACGAGCAGGCCTCCTAGGTGCTCACCCTCGGGCGGGCCTGCCTCCTCGTCGCGCTCGCCATCGCGGTCTACGGCGTCGGAGCGTCGCTCTACGGCGCCCGCTCGCGGCGCCGCGAGTGGATCACCTCCGGGCGCCGCGCGGTCTACGCCCTGGGCGGGACGCTCGGCCTCGCCTTCGTGGTGCTCGAGGCGGCGTTCGTGCGCTCGGACTTCTCGTTCGACCTCGTCCAGAGCCATTCCTCGACGACGACGCCGCTCTTCTACCGCCTGACCGCCCTGTGGTCCTCGCAGGAGGGCTCGCTGCTGCTGTGGGCCACGCTGCTGGCCTTCTGGTCCTCGGTGGTCGTGTTCCTGACCCGCAAGCGCCTGCGCGAGGTGGCCCCGTACGCGACCGCGGTCCTGCTCGGCTTCGCCGCCTTCTTCGTCTCGCTGATGGTCTTCCTGGAGACGCCGTTCGCTCGCGTGGTCGGCCCGGTGCCGGCCGAGGGGGTCGGGCTCAACCCGCTCCTGCGCCACCCGAGCATGATGATCCACCCGCCGATGCTCTACTCGGGCTACACGCTGTTCGCGATCCCGTTCGCGTTCGCGGTGGGGGCGCTCGTGACGCGGCGGCTGGGCGCTGAGTGGATCCGCTCCACGCGGCCGTTCACGCTGGCCGCCTGGTTCTTCCTCGGGATCGGGATCGTCCTCGGCGCGCGCTGGTCCTACACCGAGCTGGGCTGGGGCGGCTACTGGGCGTGGGATCCGGTCGAGAACGCGTCGCTGATGCCGTGGCTCACCGGCACGGCGTTCCTGCACTCCGTGATGATCCAGGAGAAGCGCGGGATGCTGAAGGTCTGGAACGTCTCGCTCGTGCTGGCGACCGGCGTCCTGGCCATCCTCGGGACCTTCCTCGTGCGCTCGGGGATCCTCGACTCGATCCACGCCTTCGGCGCCTCGACGCTCGGCGTGCCGTTCCTCGTGCTGATCTCGGTGCTGATCGCCGGCTCGGTCGTGCTGGTGGTCTCGCGCGCCGCCGATCTGCGCTCCGAGCACCGGCTGGACTCGCTGTTCTCGCGCGAGTCGATGTTCCTGCTCAACAACCTGGTGCTCGTCGGGCTGTGCTTCGTGATCTTCTGGGGCACGTTCTTCCCGCTGATCTCCGAGGCGGTGACCGGCTCGAAGGCCTCGGTCGGGCCGCCGTGGTTCAACCGCTACATCACGCCGCTGGCGCTCGTGCTGGTGCTGCTGTCCGGCGTGGGCCCGGTGATCGCGTGGCGGCGGGCGACGCTGGCCAACCTGCGCCGGACGATGCTCGGGCCGGCGCTGTTCGCGGTGGCCGTGTTGGTGGCGCTGCTGGCGGCCGGCGGCGTGGCGGACAAGCCGGCCGCGCTGGCCATGTTCGTGCTCGGCGCCTTCGTGGCGGGGACGGTGGCGCAGGAGCTGTGGCGCGGGGTCCGCGCCCGCCGCGCCATGTCCGACGACTCGTGGCCGGTCGCCGTCATCTCGCTCGTGCGGCGCAACCGGCGCCGCTACGGCGGCTACGTCGTCCACCTCGGCGTGGCGCTGCTGTTCGTGGGGATCGCCGCCTCCTCGGCGTTCCAGGTCGCCCGGGACGTCGAGCTCTCGCCCGGCCAGAGCACCCGGATCGGCGACTACGACGTGACCTACGTGCGCCCGACCGGGTCCGTGGTCCCCGCCAAGAACGGGCGGCTGGAGCGGATCGACCTCGGGGCGGTCCTGCGGATCTCGCGCGACGGGCGCGTGGTGGGGACGATGCGCTCGCGACGCTCGTTCTTCCCCTCGGCGGCGCCCATGCTCGGGCCGGTCTCGCGCTACTTCGAGGGCGACGCGACCAGCGAGGTGGCGCTGGCGGCGGGCCTGCGGCGCGACGTCTGGACCGTGGTGGCGCCCGACGTCGGCGACCTGATGCCGCGCGTGAAGGAGGGCGACCGCGTGTTCGCCCGCGCCGCGAAGAGCGGCGAGCTGTCGGCGTCGGATTCCTCCGTGCTGCTCGGTGAGGCGCTGCGCGGCCTCGCGAGCTCCTACACCCGCCAGCCCCCGCCCGCCACCTTCCGGCTGATCGTCTCGCCGCTGGTGTCGTGGATCTGGATCGGCGCCCTCATCGTCTTCCTCGGCGGCCTGATCGCCATCTGGCCGGCCCCGTCGGGCGCCGCGCGGCGCGTGCGGGCGACCTACGCCGCCCGCGTGGCGCGCGAGCTCGGCCGCGCCTAGCGCGCCGTGGAGCTCCTCCTCGTCCTCGCCCTCGTGGCGGTGATCGCGCTCGTCTTGACCGCGCCGCTGCGGGCGGGCGCCGCCGCGCGCGACGAGGCCGAGGAGTCCGCCGCCCACGCGGAGCTCACCGCGGCGCGCGAGGCCAAGTACCGCGAGATCCGGGACGCCGAGCTCGATTACCGGACCGGCAAGCTCGACGAGGCCGCGTGGCGCGCGCAGGACCGCGCGCTGCGGGCCGAGGCGATCGAGATCCTGCGCCGACTCGACGAGCTCGAGGGCTCCGAGCGCGGCGAGGCACTATCCTGAGCGGCGTGCACACGGTCCTCGCCGTCATCCAGGTGTTCATCGCCGCGATCCTCATCTTCCTGGTGCTGCTGCACTCGGGCAAGGACGCCGGGATGTCCGGCGCGTTCGGCGTCGGCGGCGGTGGCGGCAACGTCGGCGGCTCGCTAATGGAGCGCAACCTGGACCGCTGGACCATCGGGTTCGCGATCCTCTTCGTCGCGAATACGATCGCGCTGCTGAAGGTCTAGGCGCGGCGGGGCCCGCGAGGGCCGACCGCATGGCGGGTCGGGCGAACTGCGTCGGGTGAGGACGGTGACTCGACGGGCCGCGTGGCGCCCTCAACCCTCCTTCGGCGGCTCCGCACCGCGCCAAAGGAGACTTCGGGGGGCTATGGCGCCTTCGATCCTCCTTCGGCCGCACCGGCGCCCGCCAAAGGAGACTTCGGGGGGCTATGGCGCCTTCAACCCTCCTTCGGCCGCACCGGCGCCCGCCAAAGGAGACTTGAGGGGCTCGAAGACCCTGCCTCCCTCACCCGACGCAGTTCCCCGTCGCGCGGGCGCGCGCGGAAGGAGGAATCGGGCGCTCTGGGAACCCTTCCCTCACCCGACGCAGTTCGGCGTGCCGCGCGGGCGCGTGGCCGGATCACCCGGAGAGCCGCACCCCGCCGCCCGTCCGCAGCGCCGGGCACACGGTGGCGCCGACGGTCCGGGCGTCGCCGGCCGTGGGGATGGTCCGCTGGCGCGCCGTGAGCGCCTGGGCGCCGGCGAGGACGGCGAGCGGGTCGATCTGGAGGCTGTCGGCCGCGACGGCGCGCGTGGCGCGCCCGTCCTCGACGAGCAGGGCGCGGTCCAGCGACGGCAGGTAGAGGCCGCGCGCGATCGGCGCCAGCAGCTCCGCCTCGCTCGCCGCGCCGCCGCCGACCAGCACGAGATGCTGGGGCTCGGCGTCCGCGTGGCCGGCGCGCACGGCGTGCCCGGTCTCCGCCGAGACGGTCCGGTGCGCGACGCCGTCCTGGATCAGCGGCACCGGCTGGCGGGGCGTCCCGTGGACGTCGTAGCTGCGCGGGAGCGTCGCGGCGAAGCGCGGGGACTCCGACAGCGAGATGCACGCCGCGGCCACCCGGCGGCCCTGCGGCAGGGCGCCGGGCCGCCCGAACAGCGGCCGCAGCCGGTCGAGGACGGCCGCGACGGCCTGCGGGCCGAGGACGGCGGGAAGGTCGCCCGCGATGTCGTCGGGCGCGGCGGCGGCGGGCCCGTCGTCGGCGGGCGCGCCCGCGTCTCGGGCCGACGCCTCCGCCCCCGCCACCGACACGGCCGCGACCTCGCCGCCCGGGACGCCCACGGCGACGAAGGTGCGCTGCTCGAACACGGTGCCGCCAGCGGCCGAGGCGATCGCGACCTTGGCCAGGCCGGCGCGCCGCGGCTCGTCGCCGAGCCGCAGGACCGCCGGGTCGTAGCCGTCGTGGGTCCGCCCGGGCGTCGGCTGCGGCAGCGCGGCGAGCCCTTCCGGTCCGTCGGCCGCGGCGGCGGCCGCCGCCTCGACGCACGCGCGGAGGGCGTCGTCGTCGCCCGCCTCGCCGCTCGCCCTGCCGATCCGTCCGTCGCGGACCACCACGACCTCCACGGACCAGCCGCCGCCGGCGGCTGGGGTCCAGCCCCACCACACGGTGGCCTGCGACCCGGCGCCCGCCCAGCCGGCCGCCCGCTCGGCGCGGGCGCGGACGTCGGACTCGGAGGGCGGCGCGGGGCTCGACATGAGGCGCCGGAGGCTAGCGGCGTGCGTCATCCCGGTCGCTTCCGGGCAGACAAGGGCGCCATGGCCGCCACCGCCCCGACCCCCGCCGGCGCAGCCCTCACCGGCCGCCAACGCGGGCTCCTCGCCCTCGTCGCCGTCCTGACCGCCCTCGCCGGCGCGCTGCACTACGCGGGCGCGACGGCGCTCCTCGCCTTCGTGGTCGCCGCCGCCGCGCTGGCGGGGCTGGCTTGGGTCGTGTCCTTCGCCACGGAGCAGGTCGGCGAGCGGTTCGGCCCTGCGGTCACCGGCGTCCTGCAGTCGACGCTCGGCAACCTGCCCGAGTTCTTCGTCGTCATCTTCGCGCTCAGCCAGGGCGAGGTCATCGTCGCCCAGTTCTCGATCATCGGCTCGATCTTCGCCAACGCGCTGCTGGTCCTCGGCCTGGTCATCGTCGTCGGCGCCC
The DNA here is from genome assembly GCA_036389195.1 of Solirubrobacteraceae bacterium. GTDB lineage: Bacteria > Actinomycetota > Thermoleophilia > Solirubrobacterales > Solirubrobacteraceae > JACCYI01. The sequence goes on along the minus strand of DASVQH010000004.1, from coordinate 8,751 downwards.
GCCAGTCCGAGGACGGGATCATGCGGTTCAGCCCGCGGCTGCCCAACGACACCGCCACGCTCCTGCTCCTGGCCAGCTTCATCATCGTGCTGGTCGGGCTGTCCTCGTCGGCCGGCGACCGGGCGAGCAAGCACATCGTGGCGATCTCGGCCATCGCCGCCGTGCTCCTGCTCGCCGTCTACGTCCAGTGGGTGATCGGCTACCTGCGCTCCGGCAGGTCCGCCGGCGACGGCGACGGCGACGGCGAGGCGCACGGCGAGGCCAAGCCGACCCTGCCGCTGCGCTTCTCGATCGTCGCGCTGGCGCTGGCCGGCGTCGGCGCGGCCTTCGTCTCGGACTGGTTCGTGGCCGAGCTGCGCCCGACCATCGACAAGCTCGGGATCTCCGAGGAGTTCGCCGGCCTGGTGATCGTGGCGATCGCCGGCAACGCCGTGGAGAACGCTGCGGGGCTCGTGCTGGCGGCCAAGGGCGAGGCCGACCTGGCGATCTCCGTGGTCAAGAACTCGGTCGCCCAGATCGCCGTCTTCCTGTTCCCGGCGCTGGTCCTCGTCTCGCTGATGTTCGCCGACCGGCTCACCTTCGGGCTGGAGCCGGTGTACGTCGGCGCGATCTTCCTCACCGCGATCTCGGTCTGGCAGGTCACCGGCGACGGCGAGGCGAGCGCGTTCGAGGGCTGGGCGCTGACGGCGACCTACGCGCTCCTGGCCGCCCTGACGCTCTTCGAGTGACCGCCGCTACAGCGCGGCGTCGTAGAGCGCGACGAGCTCGGCGCGGTCGGCCCGCGGAGGCGTGAGGTCGAGCTCGGCCCGCTCGGCCGCGGCGTCCGCGCAGGCGACGATGTCGTCGTGGGTGAGGCCGAGCGCGCCGAGCGTCGTCGCGCCGGTCAGCGCGCAGAGCCGAGCGGCGACCTCGGCCGGGTCGCCGCCGACCGCGTCGCAGAGCGACTGGTGCTGGTGCGGGAAGCGCCACGCCAGCGCGCCGAGCGTGTGCGGCAGCATGATCGCGTTGGCCGGGCCGTGCCCGATGCCGCCCACGCGCACCAGCGTCTGGGAGAGCACGTGATGGAGGCCGTAGGCGGCCGAGTCGATCGCGTAGCCGGCCAGCAGCGCCCCGCGGGCCAGCGCGTCGCGGTCGGGCTGCCCGCTCGCCCAGGCGCCCGCGAGCAGCCGCCCGCCGTAGAGCGCGGCCAGCGTGGCCACCGGGTTGGCCATCCGCGTGCACGGCGCCTCGGCGACGTGGCCGAGCGCGTTGAGCGCGCTGGCGGCCAGCTCCTCGGGCGGCTGGGAGGCCGACAGCGCCGGGTCGTTGACCACCACCGCCGGGCGGACGAGGGGAGCGCGCACGCCGGCCGGAAGGCGATGGATGCGCGTCATCTCGGCGCCCGACAGCGTCGTCGGGATCGCCATCGCCCGCCCGCCGCGCGCCGCCGCCAGCGCCTTGGCGGTGTCGATCACCCGGCCGCCGCCCAGGGCGACGATGCGGTCGGCGTCGCCGATCTCGCCGAGCAGCCCGGCGGCGATCTCGTCGACCAGCCCGCCGGGCACGTGATGGACGACCGCGGCCGCCTCCACGACGGCGGGTGCGGCCGCGGCCGCGCGCTCCGTGGTCAGCAGCGCGTAGCCCGGCCCCTCCAGCACCTCGACGGCCTCGGCGAGCGCGCCCCGCTTGAAGCGGATGAGGCGCTCCCCGTCGCGCCACGTGAAGGCCTCATGGACGCCGAGCACCCGCCGAAGCCTACTCCGACCGCCGCCCGGCTCCCTACGTGACCGTGGTGACCGGGGCGCGGTCCTCCGCCCAGGAGAACGCGTAGCTCGGGTCGTCGAGGTCGCGCGCGAGCGCCGTCAGCTTGAGCGGCCGGAAGGTGTCGCACATGACGGCCAGCTCCTCGGTCCGCGTCGCGCCGATCGCCTTCTCGACGAGGCCGGGCTGCGGCCCGTGCGGGAGCCCGCTCGGGTGCAGCGTGATGGCCCCGACGTCGACGCCCTTGCGCGAGCCGAACTGCCCGTCGACGTAGTAGATCATCTCCTCCGACTGCAGATTGGAATGGTGGTACGGGAGCACGATGGCATCCGGGTCCCAGTCGAGCATCCGCGGGCAGAAGGAGCAGATCACGAAGTTCGGGCCCTCGAAGTTCTGGTGCGCGGGCGGCGGCTGGTGCAGGCGCCCCGCCTTGGGCTCGAAGTCGGCGATGTTGAACGTGTACGGGTAGACGTAGCCGTCCCAGCCGACGACGTCGAACGGGTGGTAGTCGAGGACGTAGTCCTGGTAGCCGCCCCGGACCCGGACCTTCAGGTGGTGCTCGCCGCGGTCGCGGTGCGTCACCAGCTCGCGCGGCGCGTGGAAGTCGCGGTGCGAGAACGGCGCGTGCTCGAGCAGCTGCCCGTAGCGGTTGCGGTACCGCTTCGGCGTCTCGATCTCACCCGGCGTGTAGAAGGTGAGCCAGCGCTGCGGGGTGTCGAAGCGGAAGCGGTAGGTCGTCCCGCGCGGGATGACGACGTAGTCCCACTTGCCGAACGGCAGGTCGCCGAAGATCGTCTCCAGGACGCCGCCGCCCTCGTGCACGAAGATGACCTCGTCGCCCTCGCCGTCGCGGAAGAAGTACTCGGCCTCGGCCTCGGGCAGGCAGAGCGAGATCTCGACGTCGTTGTTGTACTGCAGCAGCCGCCGGCCGAGCACCGGATCGCCCATCGGCTCCAGGCCCATCGTGTTGGTGAGCCGGTGGACGTGCGCCTCGGGGACCCACTCCTCCTTCTCGATCGGCGTGAAGTCCCCGACATCGGTGATCCGGCACGGCGAGTGCAGGTGGTAGAGGATCGACTCGTTGCCGGAGAAGCCCTCGAAGCCGAGGACCTCCTCGACGAGCAGGTCGCCGGTCTGCTCGTCGCGGAACTGCACGTGCCGCTTGGCGGGCACCTCGCCCAGCTGGTGATAGCGCATCGCTCTTCTCTCCCTTAGAGGTTGCCCCGAAGCTCCTGCTCGCGCTCGATCGCCTCGAACAGCGCCTTGAAGTTGCCCTCGCCGAAGCCGCGGGCGCCGTGGCGCTCGATCACCTCGAAGAAGATCGTCGGGCGGTCGCCCACCGGCTTGGTGAAGATCTGCAGCATGTAGCCCTCGTCGTCGCGGTCGACGAGGATGCCCAGGCGCCGCAGGTCCTCCAGCGACTCCTCGATCTCGCCGATGCGCTCCGGGACCTCGTCGTAGTAGCTGCTGGGGATCGTCAGGAACTCGACCCCGCGCTCGCGCATCTCGGTGACCGTGCGGACGATGTCGCGCGTCGCGACGGCGATGTGCTGCGCGCCCGGGCCGCCGTAGAACTCCAGGTACTCGTCGATCTGCGACTTGCGCTTGCCCTCGGCCGGCTCGTTGATCGGGAACTTCACGCGCCCCTTGCCGTCCGTCACGACCTTCGACATCAGCGCGGAGTACTCGGTGGAGATCGCCTCGTCGGAGAAGTGCAGCATCTCCGTCATGCCGAAGACCTTCTCGTAGTAGCCGACCCACTCCTGCATGGCGCCCAGCTCGACGTTGCCGACGATGTGGTCGACCGCCAGCAGGCCGACGTCGCCCGCCGAGCGATCGCGCGCCTCGTACCCGGGCAGGAACGCGCCGGCGTAGTCGCCGCGCTCGACGAACGTATGCAGCGTCTCGCCGTAGGTGGCGATCGTGGCCAGCTTGACGCGGCCGTGCTCGTCGGACTGCTCGTGCGGCTCGACGACGCCCGTCGCCCCGCGCTCCAGCGCCGTGCGGTAGGCGTACTCGGCGTCGGGCACCGACAGCGCGATGACCTTGACGCCGTCGCCGTGCTCGTGCGCGTGGCGCGCGATGTCCGAGTCGCCCTTCAGGGCGCCGGTGAGGACGAGGCGGATCCGCCCCTGCACCAACACGTGGGAGGTGCGGTCGCGCGTCCCGGTCTCCAAGCCGCGATAGGCGACCTCCTTGAAGCCGAACGCGTGCACGTAGTAGTAGGCGGCCTGGAGCGCGTTCCCGACGAACAGCTCGATGTGGTCCACGCCGTTGAGCGGCATGAAGTCCTTCTCGGCGCCCTGCGGGCGCACCACCGGCTGGGTGCTCATTCGGGTCCTCTCCTCGGTTTCTCCTGCCCGGTATACGATTGCGCGGTCCGGCGCACCGCACAAGCGCGAAACGTTGCGACACAGGCGCGGAACTGCGACAGATCGACGACATCGACCGGCGGATCGTTGCGCTGCTGCGCGAGGACGCCAGGCGCTCCTTCCAGGACATCGGCGGGCGCGTCTCGCTGAGCGCGCCGGCGGTCAAGCGGCGCGTCGACCGGCTGGAGGCCGAGGGCGTCCTGCGCGGCTACACGGCGCTTCTCGACGCCGCCGCCTTCGGGTGGCCGACACACGCGTTCGTCGCCCTGTTCACCGAGGGGCGGATGGCCGCCGGGGAGGTCCGCGCCGCCGTCGAGCACCACCCGGAGGTGGTGGCCGCCTACACCGTCGCGGGCGACGCCAGCGCGCTGCTGCACGTGCGCACGCGCGACACCGCGCATCTGGAGGCGACGCTCGAGCGCATCCGCGACGCGCCGGGCGTCACGCGCACGCAGACCCAGGTCGTGCTCTCGACGCTGTTCGAGCGGCCGGTTGCCTGAGCGCGAGGTCCTCCGCGACGCGGGTGGCCGGCCGGTCGCCACCTACGTCCACGTCGATCGGCGCAGCGGGCCGATGGCCGACCTCGTCGTGCCGGCCGCCGGCGTGGAGCGCGCGGACGTGGTGGCCGCGCTGTTCGCCCAGCGTCCCGGCTGGCTCGCCGGGACCGAGGACCGGGCGCTCGGCGACGCCCTGATCCGCGCCGGCGCCCAGCTGCGCCGGTCCGCGCATGTGTACAGCCGCGACCTGCGCGCCGGACCGCCCGTGCCCGAGTCGCCGGCGCCGCCCGGCGTGGTCATGGCGCCGCTGGAGGCGGTCGACGACGACCTCGCCGCGGCCTGCGCCGCCGCCTACGGGGCCGACCATCCGGACCACCGGCCTCACGCAGGCCCCGACGCGCTCGAGGCGCTCGTCGCGGGGGAGGTCGTCGGCCACCTGATGCACGCCAGCCGCGCCGCCTGGCGCGACGGCCGGCAGGTCGGCGCGGTCGTGATCACCGACTCGCCTCACGATCCGCCCGAGGGCGGCCCGTGGATCGGCGAGCTGTTCCGCGCGCCCGATCCCCGCCTCGCCGGCCTCGGCGCCGCGCTGCTCGCCGCCGCGCTGCACGCCGCGCGCGACGACGGCCTGGCTACGCTCGGCCTGGTGGTGTCCGACGGCAACCCCGCCCGCGCCCTCTACGAGCGCTTCGGGTTCCGCCACCTCGCGAGCGCGTGCACCGTGTGGCTTTCGCCATAGTGAGGAGGTGGCCGCCCGCTCCGACATCGAGACCCGCGAGGACTGCGAGCGGCTCGTGCGCGCCTTCTACGGCCGCGCGCTCGACGACGCCATCATCGGCTACCTGTTCACCGACGTGGCCGAGCTCGACCTCGAGGCCCACGTCCCGGTGATCGCCTCGTTCTGGGAGACGATCCTGCTCGGCGCGCGCTCCTACAGCGGCGGCGCGTTCGCGCCCCACGCGGCGCTGCACGCGAAGTCGCGCCTGCAGCGCGGGCACTTCGACCGCTGGCTGGTCCTCTGGCGCGCGACCGTCGACGAGCTCTTCGACGGGCCGCGGGCGGCCCTGGCCAAGGCGCACGCGGAGCGCGTCGCCGGGGCGTTCCAGCGGCGCCTCGCGGGGATCCCGGCCGCCGGGTCGCCCTCGGCCGGCGGGGGCCTCACCGTGATCGCTCCAGCCGCACCACCAGCGCCACCGAAGCGACGATGATGCCCGCCGCCACGACGGTCGTGGCGGTGATGGCCTCGTCGAGGATCAGGGCGCCCAGCGCGATCGCGACGACCGGGTTGACGTAGGCGTAGGTCGAGACCTTGGAGATCGGCGCGTTCTGCAGCAGCCACGCGTACGCGGTGAACGCCACCCACGACCCGAAGGCCACGAGGTACCCGAAGGCCAGCAGCGACTTGGTCGAGAAGGCGCCCGGCTCGACGTCCGCGCCCTCGCCGATCGCCAGCGCGACGATGACGGATACGAGGCCGCCGAGCAGCATCTGCCAGCCCACCGACGCGAGCCGCTCGCCCGGCAGCGCCACGCGCGGGGACAGGAACGAGCCCAGCGCCCAGGCGGCGGCGGACAGCACCACCGCGGCGAGGCCGAGCAGCGTCACCCCGGCGACCTGCGCGCCGGGGCGCAGCAGCAGCGCGACGCCGACGAAGCCGAGCGCGACCGCGCCGACGCTCGCCGCGGCCACGCGCTCGCCGGCGAGGCGGCGGTAGAGGACGACCCACAGCGGGACCGAGGCGATGAGCAGCGCGGCGAGCCCGGAGGGGACCTCCTGCTCGGCCACCGACACGACGCCGTTGGCGCCCATCAGCAGCGTCCCGACCAGCGCGGCGCCGCCCAGCGTCGCCCGCGTCAGCGCGACCGGGCGCCCGCGGGCCGCGAGCACCGCGACCATCGCCGCGCCGGCGATCGTGAAGCGCGCGCCGGCCGACAGCAGCGGCGGCATGGTCTCGACCATCACGCGGATGGCCAGGTAGGTCGATCCCCAGACGACGTAGACGGTCCACAGCGCCGCCCACACCAGCCAGGGGGGAGGGGCGGGCGCGGCCGGCGTGGGGTCGCCGGCCGCGCCCGCGGGTGGGGAGGAGATCTGGGTGGTCGTGGCCACCGGGCGGCTCAGGCCAGGTGCGGCATGGCGAGGCGGCGCGAACGCCGGCTGCGGCGGGGCGAGCGCCGCTCGGCGCGCGACTGCGCGGCGCGGAGCTCGAGCATCTCGAGCAGGCCGGCGGTGCGCTCGAACGGGTCGGCGACGCGGGCGCCGGACTCGGCGACGGCGGCGACGACGCGGCCGTTCATCTCGGCGATCAGCGCGGGGCCGTCGATCGCCGGGGCCGAGTCGAGCGCCGCGAGGCGGTCCAGGGCGGCGCCGTCGGAGCCGCGAGCGGAGCGGATGACGAGAGAAGGGCTGGTGGAGGTGCGGTGCGCGGACATGGTCACTCCTGTTCAACGCGGTGGGGGGTTGGTGTGTGACATGAGTTATCCCGCGTTCCGGCCATCAGCACAAATGAACTCTTCCGCTGGCTGGTATAAGTTCGTCTCATGCTCGACGTCCGCCGTATGAAGGTCTTGCGCGAGGTCGCCAACCGCGGGTCGTTCTCCGCCGCCGCCGACGCGCTGTCGTTCACGCAGTCCGCCGTCTCCCAGCAGATCGCCGCGCTCGAGCGCGAGGCCGGCGTGACCCTGGTCGAGCGCTCCGCCCGCGGGATCCGCCTCACCGACGCGGGCGAGGTGGTGGTCCGCCACGCCGAGGTCGTGCTCGCCCGCCTGGCCGAGGCCGAGCGCGAGCTCGAGGCGCTCGCCGGCCTGCGCGGCGGCCGGCTGCGGATGGCCGCCTTCGAGTCCGCCGGGGCCTCGCTGATGCCGCTCGCCGTCGCCGAGTTCCGCCGCCGCCATCCGGCGGTCGAGCTGTCGCTGACGCTGGCCGAGCCGGAGGACGCGCTCGGCAGCATGCGCGCCGGCGAGCTCGATCTCGCGCTGGCCATGAGCTCGCGCACGCTCGGCGAGCCCGACATCGACGGCTTCGAGGCGGTCCACCTGCTCGACGACCCGATGCTCCTCGCGCTGCCGCTCGACCACCCGCTGGCCCGCAAGGCGCGCATCCGCCTGGAGGACTTCGCCGCCGAGGCGTGGATCCACGGCACACCGGGCTGCGACTGCAACAAGATGGTGATCCGCGCGTGCGAGGGCGCGGGCTTCTCGCCGCGCGTGGCCTTCGAGTCCGACGACTACGGCGCGATGCAGGGCTTCGTCGCCGCCGGCGTCGGCGTGGCGATCATCGCCGAGCTCGGCACCTCGACCGTCCGCGACGACATCGTCCTGCGCTCCCTGCACGGGCAGGTCCCCGACCGCCGCATCTACGCGGTCGCGCCGAGCGGCGGCTACCGCCCCGCCGCCACCGACGCGATGATCGACATCCTCCAGCAGGTCTCGCGCGACTACGCCGCCTCCCGCGGCGCGAGCCTCGCGCTCGTCAGCTGACGCCGGGGAGGACCACGCGGGCGCGGGTGCCGCCGCCGCGCCCGTCGCCTCCGTCGATCTCCAGGCGGCCGCGATGGCGGTCCTGCGCGATCCGGCGTGCCGTGTCGAGCCCGATGCCCGTCCCCTTGCCGACGTCCTTGGTGGTGAAGAACGGGTCGAAGATGCGGTCGCGGATCGCCGGGTCGATGCCCGGACCGGTGTCGCCGATCACCACCTCGACGCCGCCGCCGTCGACCGCCCGCGTCCGCACGGTCAGCGTCCCGCTGCCGCTCATCGCGTCGAGCGCGTTGTCGATCAGGTTGGTCCACAGCTGGTTGAGCTCGGAGCCGTGGGCGGTGATCGGCGGGAGCGAGCGGTCGTAGTCGCGGACGACCTCGACGCTGCCGGCCTTGAGCTTGTGGCCGAGGATGGTCAGCGTCGACTCCAGCCCGGCGTGGACGTCGACCGCCTGCAGGGCGTCCTGGTCCATGTAGGAGTACTCCTTGATCGCCGCGACGAGCGAGCTGATGCGCTCGACGGCGTCGCGCAGGTCGTCGGCGAGACCGTGGGCGCTCAGGCTCGCCGCCACCCAGCGCACGGCCGCCTCGCGCGCCGGGCCGGCCAGCGCGGCGACGCGCTCCAACCAGGCCTCGTCGAGCCCGGCGGCGGCCAGCGGCTCGGCCA
>DASVQH010000003.1:0-4118 GCA_036389195.1 Solirubrobacteraceae bacterium | reverse complement strand
GCCCGAGGTCGCCGATCACCGCGGTGTCGTCACCGTCGGACAGGTCCACGGTCGCCTCGTCGGGGATCGGGCAGCGCGCGGTGAAGTCGTCGATCCGGCGGCACTCGCCCTCCGGCCGGACCGGCACGACGTCGCGGACGTGGAGCCCGCCGTTCACCGCTTCGACGACGACGCGGTTGGCGTCACCGGCGTCCGCCACGACGGAGAGCCTGGTCTCGGGGGCGCCGAGGCGCGCGTCGACGTGCGTATCCGCGCCCGCCGGCGCCGCGAAGAGGAGCACGAGCGCTGCGGCGGCGAGCGACGTTCGGGTCATCTGCCGGTGATCCCGAGGTAGAAGACGGCGTAGCCGCCGGTGCCGTAGTCCACGAAGAAGCGCAGGTAGCGGCGCGCCCCGCCGCCATGGCGCGGCCGGATCCTCCAGTGGCGGCGGTCCTCGCCGCGGGCCATCGACCCCTCCTCCAACACCGTGAAGTCGCCGCCGAGCGGGTCGCGGGACGCCTGCTCGAGCGAGTAGTGGATGCGCCTGGCCTTCGCCCCCGGACGCGCCTCCACCGTCCGTCCGGCCCCCAGCCCCACCCGGACGGACGGCGGCAGAGCGAAGGCGACGTCCGCGCAGCGCCGCTCGTCGCTGTTCGGGACCGGCAGGCACCGGTGCCCGAGCGCGGCGGTCCGCACCTCCCCCGCGACCACGACGCGCAGACGCTTCGCCGGCACCGCGGGGCGGGCCGGAAGCGGCTGCCAGTCCGGGCGGCTCGTGAAGGCCGAGCGGAAGCCCGGATCCGACGCGATCACGCGGCGGCCGGTCCCGTCGCGCCGCACGGTCACGATGAACAGCGGGAAGTCCTCCTCCTCGGCGTGCCCGAAGGCGATGCGCCGCCCGTCGGGCGACCAGGCGGGGCCGTAGCCGCCGCCCCGGGTCAGCCGGCGGGCACCGTGGCCGTCGCGCCACACCGTCCAGACCTGGAAGCTGTCGATGGTCACGTCGCCGGGGGCCACCGAGCGCCGGACGCGCTCGACGGCGAGGCGGCGACCGTCGGGCGCCCATGACGGGCTGCCGGCGTTGCGGAGCACGAGACGATCGTGCCGGCCGTCCGGGCGCACGACGCGCACAGCGCACACCTTGGTGGTGCGGCGCGGTGGGCAGCGCTGGTAGGCGATCTCGCCCCGCGCCGACCACACCGGCGAGAAGCCGCCCCGCGAGGTCACGCGCTCCAGCCCCGCGCCGTCGGCTCCCACGGTGTAGACCTCGCGGCGCGCCTCCGGCTCGCCGCGGCCCTCGAACGCCAGGCGGCGCCCGTCGGGCGACCACGAGGGCGCCCCATCAGACGCGGTCAGCGGCGGCAGCACCCGCACGTCGCGGCCGTCCGCGCGCATGACGGCCAGCCGCGGGCCCGAGACGAACGCGATCCACCGGCCGTCCGGCGAGTAGGTGGGGGACACCTCCCGCTCGCAGCCCGGGTCGCTGCCGGCGCAGGAGCGCAGCACCCGCATCCGCTTTCCGGCCGGGGTCCGGGTGGCGATGTAGCTCGTGTCGCCCGCCCCCGTGGCATCGGCGAGGTCGCCGCCGCTGTAGACGATCCGGCCGTTCGCGCCCGGGTACGCCGCCTGCGCCGCGGGGGCGAGCGCGAGCAGCGCCAGAGCGCCGGCCAGGAAGCGCAGCATGACCGCATCAACGCGCCGAGCGGTCGAAAGTCGCGCGCAAGAGAGCCCGCGCATCGGCGCGGGCTCCCTCGAACGTCGGGAGGTCGCTAGGCGACCGCGGCGTCGAGCCCGGCGGCGGCGCGCAGGGTCTCGGCCTTGTCGGTCTTCTCCCACGTGAAGTCCGCGTCCTCGCGGCCGAAGTGGCCGTAGGCGGCGGTCTTCTGGTAGATCGGCCGGTGGAGCTTCAGGTACTCGCGGAACGCGCCCGGGCGCAGGTCGAAGTGCTCGTCGACGAGCTGGGCGATCTGCGCGCGGCCGACCTTCTCGGTCCCGAACGTCTCGACCATCACGGAGACCGGGTGCGCGACGCCGATGGCGTAGGCGACCTGGACCTCGGCGCGGTCGGCCAGGCCGGCGGCGACGAGGTTCTTGGCCACGTACCGCGCGGCGTAGGCGGCGCTGCGGTCGACCTTGGACGGGTCCTTGCCGCTGAACGCGCCGCCGCCGTGGCGGGCCATGCCGCCGTAGGTGTCGACGATGATCTTGCGGCCGGTCAGGCCCGCGTCGCCGACGGGGCCGCCGATGACGAACCGGCCGGTCGGGTTGACCAGGAAGTTCTTGCGCAGCTTGCGCGCGTCGTAGAGCTCCTTGGGCAGGATCGGCTCGACGACGTGCTCCCAGAGGTCGTCCGGGATCAGCGACTCCGCGCCCTCCTTGTGCTGCGTGGAGATCAGGAGCTTCTCGATCTCCACCGGCCGCCCGTCGCGGTAGCGGACGGAGACCTGGGTCTTGCCGTCCGGGCGCAGGTAGGGCACGACGTCGGCCTTGCGGACGTCGGCGAGGCGCTTGGCCAGCTTGTGCGCGAGCGAGATCGGCAGCGGCATCAGCTCGTCGGTCTCGTTGGACGCGTAGCCGAACATCATCCCCTGGTCGCCGGCGCCCGCGACGTCGAGCTCGTCCTCGTCGGACGGATCGGTGCGGGTCTCGAACGCCTGGTCGACGCCCTGGGCGATGTCGGGCGACTGCTTGTCGATCGCGTTGAGGACGGCGCAGGAGTCGGCGCTGAAGCCGAGGTCGGCGTCGGTGTAGCCGATCTTGCGGATCGTCTCGCGGGCGATCTCCTGGATGTCGACGTAGGTGTTGGTCGAGATCTCGCCCGAGACGACGACCAGCCCGGTGTTCACCAGCGTCTCGCAGGCCACGCGCCCGGTCGGGTCGTCGCGCATCACGGCGTCGAGGACGCCGTCGGAGATCTGGTCGGCGACCTTGTCGGGATGGCCCTCGGTGACGGACTCCGACGTGAACAGGTACTCGTTGTCGCTCAGCTGGGTCATGGGATCTGGAAGAGAAGCTCCGCGGTCGTGTCGGTCTCCTCACGCTGCGCGACGGCGCTGACTGCGCGGATCCGCGAGACGTCGTCGCGGACCGCCTGCACGGCCGGATCGGCCGTGACGCCGAGCAGGTCGCCGAGCGCGAGGAGCTGCCCTGGCTCGATGAAGAGTACCGCCTCCACCCCATTCGCCGGAATGCCGATCCTCTTTCGGGCACCTCCGCGGCGGACCCGCTCGATCGCGTCCGGGCCGGTCGCCAGCACGACGGTGTCGCCGAACACCGCGTAGACGAGCTGGGCGCCTGGCGCGAGCCGCAGCACGAAGGCGGGGACGCCGGCGATCTCGCGCTGCTCGAAGAGCGGCACCTGGCCCGCGTCGGCCTCGCCCGGGGCGAGCTGCGCGGCGACCGCGCCCTGCAACCGCCCGAGCGCCTCGCGCGTGCGCGCCGGGTCGCGGGTGCGGGCGGCGAGCGCGACGCCCGGGACGGGATCGCCGCGCGTCGCCCACACCACCACCTCGCCGCCGCGCAGCGGCGCCAGCAGGTCGCGCTCGACGTCCACGCCGGCCGCCCGGGCCGCCGCCGCGAGCCCCGGCGCGGCCGCCGGGAGCCGCCGCACGAGCGGGTCGGCGCTCGCCAGCGCCAGGACGCCGGCCGCCTCGCCCGGCGCCGCGTGCAGCAGCTTGGGCCGGAACACGGCCCGCGCGGGCGCCCCGCGGCGGCGCACCGTGCGCGAGCGGACGCGCACGCCGTCGCGCGACGGCGCGACCGCGGCCCGGATCGCCTCGACGTCGGGCCCGGCGCTCAGCAGCGAGGCGAGCGGCCCGGCCAGCGGCGCGAGGACACCGCGCGCGCCCGCGCCGGTGGCGTAGGCCTCGACGACGCGGCTGTCGAGGCCGGCGATCCTCCCGCGGGCGAACGCCGGCTCGCCGGCCAGCGCCCGCCCGCGCCCGCGCTGCAGGTCGATCGCGCTGCGCACCCCCGCCGCCTGGCCGGCCAGCAGCACGTCGTCGGACACCGCCGCGCTGACGCCCGCGCCGACCTCCACGACGTCGACGCCGCGGTAGACGCTGACCTTGCGCCCGCCCGCGCGCCCGACGAACACCCGGGCGACGTCGCGGTCGCGCACGGCGGCGAGGACGAGCGCG
>DASVQH010000002.1:0-5491 GCA_036389195.1 Solirubrobacteraceae bacterium | reverse complement strand
GAGATGGACGGCTTCGAGGCCAAGGACAACATCATCATGATCGCGGCCACCAACCGGCCCGACATCCTCGATCCCGCCCTGCTGCGCCCCGGTCGCTTCGACCGCCAGATCACCGTCGACCGCCCCGACCGCAAGGGCCGTTCGAAGATCCTCGAGGTCCACACCCGCGGCAAGCCGCTGGCCAAGGACATCGACGTCGACACGCTGGCCGGCCAGACCCCCGGCTTCACCGGCGCCGACCTGTCGAACCTCGTCAACGAGGCCGCCCTGCTCGCCGCCCGCACGGGCAAGCGCGAGATCACCCAGGTCGAGCTCGAAGAGGGCATCATGCGCGTCGTCGCCGGCCCGGAGAAGAAGACCCGGGTCATGGGCAAGAAGGAGCGCCTGATCACGGCGTACCACGAGATGGGCCACGCGCTGGTCGGGCACTACCTCGAGCACTCCGACCCCGTCCACAAGATCTCGATCATCTCCCGCGGCCAGGCGCTGGGCTACACGATCTCGCTGCCGAGCGAGGACAAGTTCCTCACCACCCGCGCGGAGCTCAACGACACCATGGCGATGACGCTCGGCGGCCGCGCCGCGGAGGAGATCGTCTTCGGGGAGATCACCACCGGCGCGTCGAACGACCTCGAGAAGATCACCGCGACGGCCAAGCAGATGGTCATGCGGTTCGGCATGAGCGAGAAGCTCGGCCCGCGGGTGTTCGGCCACGACCACGGCCAGCCGTTCCTGGGCCGCGAGTTCTCCTCCGAGCCGGACTACTCCGACGAGCTGGCGCGCGAGATCGACGACGAGATCCGCCGCATCGTCGAGTCGGCCCACCAGGTGGCCAAGGACATCCTGCTCGAGCACCGCGAGGCGCTGACCACGATCTCCGAGCTGCTGCTCAAGCGCGAGACCATCGAGCGCGAGGAGTTCGAGGCGCTGCTCGCCGGCAAGTCCGAGTTCGAGGTCTTCGGCCCCGACGAGGAGCCGGCCGGCACCCCCGAGCTTCCCTCGGCGGCCGAGCGCCCCGCCGACCGCCCGAAGGTCCCGCGGCCGCTGCCCCGCCCCGGCCTGGCCGGCGGCGCGGCGGAGTACCGCGGGCTCGACCTGCCCGAGAAGCCGGACCTCGCCTAGCCGAGGCGCAGGACGTCGTAGCGGACGCCGTCGTCGCGCACGTACTCGCCGGTCCGCACGAACCCGCACTTCTCCAGCACCCGCCGCGAAGCGGGGTTGTGGACGGCCGGGATGGCCTGGACGGGCCGCTCGGTCACGTGGTCGCGCAGCATGAGCCCGAGGGCGGCGGTGGCGACGCCGCGGCCCCAGTGCGCCTGGGCCAGCCGGTAGCCGATCTCGCGCTCGCCGTCGCGGAAGAAGGTCATCACGCTGCCGGCGACCGCGCCGTCCACGACGACGGTGCGCACGACCACCGCCGGGTCGGCGAGGAGCGTGCGCCACTGCGCGTCGAAGGCCTCGCGGTCCCGGGCCGGCACGGTGGTCAGGCGGGCGGACTCGGGATCGCGCTGCTGCTCGAAGTGGATCGGCAGATCGTCGGGCAGGACCTCACGCAGGGCGACGCGCATCGGGCGCGAGCCTAACCGCCGCGAGCTGCGCCAGCACGGCCGCAGCCGTCGCGGAGCCGAACGCCGCCGCCGGCCCGGCCGGCTCGAGCAGGACGGCGACCGCCAGGCAGAACGCCACGAAGCCGCCCATCCCGCCGACCATCCCGCGCAGCAGCGCGACGACCTCCGCGGCGCCGTCGCGGCGATGGGTGGCGACGGCGAGGACCGAGGCGAGGACCGGCAGCGCCGCCAGCACCCCGCCGGCGAACGGGCCGAGCGCGCCGGCCGCCGCCGCGAGCGCGACGACCAGGACCGCGCACGCGACCATCCGCACTCCGAGGTCGAGGGCCGCGGACGCGGCGAGCGGCGCGGCCGGCGCGGCCGCCCGGCTCGGCGGCAGCGCCAGCGCAGCGACGGCGAGCGATCCGGCGGCGGCCAGCGCGCCGGCCACGGGCCCCGCCTCGACGCCCGCCAGCGCCGCGCCGGCGACGGCGGCGGCAGCCCACGCGCCGCCGGCGGCCAGGCGCCAGCCCCGCCGCGCCAGGCGCCCGTAGGCGGCGGCGAACGCGCTGAGCGCGACGAGGCCGAGCAGCGTCCCGGCCGCGGCGCGCGCGGCGAAGGCCCGGTCGTGCTCGATCAGGTCGATGACCAGCACCGGCCCCACGATCGCCGGGAACGCGCTGACCACCCCGCCGACCCGCGCGCCCCAGCGGCGCGCGGCGAGCGTGGCCGCGGCGACGAGCACCGGCGCCAGCAGCGTGGTGGCGGCGAGGTCGAGCCTCAGGGCGCGGTCCAGCCGAGGATGAGCTGCGCGGCCTCCAGCGGCACGTCGAGCTGCGGGCAGTGGCCGACGCCGTCGAGCTCGACCCAGTCGGCCTGCGGCACCCAGTCGCGGCGGTAGCGGGCGGCGGCGCCGGGGAGGACGCAGAGCTTGTCCTCGCGGCCCCACACCACCCGCACCGGGCAGGTGATGCGCCCGCCGTCGAGGTTCCAGCCGTGGCGCTCGGCGTGCTCGATGAAGGGGAAGACGGCGCCGCAGGCCGCCGCGCCGCGCATCTCGTGCGCGACGAGGTCCGCCGGCAGGTGCTCGGTCCGCTCGGCGACGTGCGACATCGCGCGCTGCCGGCCCGCAGGGGTCGAGGCGATCTGCTCGGCGAGCGGCGCGGCGGTCTCCAGCAGCTCCTGCATCGTCCGGAAGTGGCCGAGCGCGTCGGCGAACGCGGTGTCCCCCTCGGCCCAGCCGCCCGCCGGCGCCAGGGCGACCACGCTGCGAGCGCGCCCGCGCGCGGCGAGCTGAAGGGCGACGTAGCCGCCGAGCGAGTTGCCGGCGAAGTGCGCCGTCTCCCAGCCGAGCTCGTCCATGGTCCGCTCGACCGCGTCGGCGAGCGACGCGTCGGTGACCTCGCCCTCGATCGGCGGGCCGCCCGCGTGGCCGGCCAGCGTGAGCGCCAGGACCTCGTGGCGGCGCTCCAGCGCGGGCAGGACCAGCTCCCAGCAGCGCCACGTGTCGGTGAACCCGTGGAGCAGCACGAGCGGCGGCCCGGAGCCGCCGCGGTGCCAGGGGGAGAACGCCGTGTCCATCGCCCGGCTGACGCTAGCGCGGAGGCCCGCCAGGTGGCGGGCCTCCGGGCGGTCAGGGTTCCGGTATCGGGTTTCGCCCGGCCGGACTTCGCTGGCGCTCGTCCTCTGGGCGACGTCAGTTGCGATCCTCCATGCTCGCGACCGTGTCGCCGTCGTCCCAGCGACCGCTGTCGGAGTCGAGCCCGCCGTCGATCGTGTCGGCGTTGTCCTTGTCGTCGGCGTAGATCTCGTCGTCGCCGCCCTCGCCGAGGATCGTGTCGGTTCCGAAGAACTCGACCATCGTGTCGTCGCCGCCGCGCCCCTCGATGTGGTCGTCGCCGTGGAAGCCGCTGATCCGGTTGTCCTTGTCGTCGCCGATCAGCGTGTCGTTGCCCGAGCCGCCGAGGATCTCCTCGGTCTTGACGTTGTCGCCCTCGCCGACGACCCCGTCGTTGGTCGCGCCGTCGAGGCTGACCTTGACGCCGCTGTTCGCGCTGCGGCGGTAGATGACCTGGTCGGTCCCGCCGTCGCCGTTGATCCGGTCGGCGCCGTCGCCGCCCGCGATCTCGAACAGCGTCCAGCTCTTGCAGCTGATGCCGAGCAGGCCCTGGACGAACGTGTCGTTGTCGTCGCCGCCGTTCTCCAGGTCGCTGCCGTTGCCGCCGATCAGCCAGTCGCGGTCGTCGCCGGCGTTCAGCGTGTCGCTGCCGTCGCCGCCGAACAGCGCCTCGCGGGCGTCGCCGCCGGTCAGCAGGTCGTCCCCGCCGCCGCCGTAGAGCGCCGCGCACGTGTCCGGCGTGTCCTGGGTGTTGGTGAGCCGGTCGCGCTTGGCCCCGCCCTTGAGGACCTCGACGTCCTTGTTCACGCGGTCCTTCTCCTCGGCCGTCCCGTTGAAGTCGGCGTCCTCGCCGTCGTCGCCCGAGACGTTGTCGTTGTCGACCGTCACGCTGACGTTGCGCGCCGAGTAGTCGACGGTGTCGCGGCCGGGGCCGCCGTTGTAGCCGTCGTTGCCCACCCACGTCGGCGCCTCGACGAACTGGTCGTCGCCGTAGCCGCCGGTGAGGACGTTGTTGCCCGGCCCGCCGGTGATCTTGTCGTTGCCGTTGTCGCCGAAGATCCGGTCGACGCCGTCGGCGCCGACGAGGTCGTCGTCACCGCCGCGGCCGTAGATCCGGTCCGAGCCCCCGTTGCCGAAGAGCCGGTCGGCGTCCGGGCTGCCCCACAGGAAGTCGGCCTGCGCGCTGCCCAGCACCGTCTCGACGTCGCCGTGGACGTTGTCGTTCTCGGCGGCGTCGTCGCCGCTGGCCGGGTAGCCGTCGTTGGCGTTGTCGTCGAGCGTGACGGCGACGCTCCGCGTGCGCCGCGAGTAGTCGGCGGTGTCGTTGCCCTCGCCGCCGAAGTACTCGTCGTGATCGGCGAACGCCGCCTGCGGGTCGTCGGCCTCGTCGAAGACGTCGTCGCCGCCCTCGCCGTGGAGCACGTCGTCGCCGAACGGGCCGCCGCTCAGCCGGTTGGGCCGGTTGCTGCCGGTCAGGTCGTCGTCGCCGTGGCCGCCGACGAGGTTCTCGACGTCGGGCACGACGTTGTCCTTCTCCGAGCCGTCGGCCTTGCCGTCGTTGGCGGTGCCGTCGAGGGTCACGACGACCGGGTCGGCGTTCGCGCGGCCGGCGTAGCTGACCGTGTCGTTCCCCTCGCCGCCGGCCAGAGTGTCCCTGCCGTCGGACTCGCCGTTGAGCGACGCGCCGCCGTAGAGGAGGTCGTCGCCGCCGCGGCCGTCGATCCGGTTGTCGGCGGCGCCGCCGGCGAGCCGGTCGGGGCCCGAGCCGCCGACGATGTTCTCGACCGTCGTGGTGACCTTGTCGCCCTCCTCGCCCATGCCGTCGCCGTCGGCGTCGGCGCCGTCGGTCGCGTTGTCGTCGATGGTCACCGAGAGGCGCGCGGTGCGGTCCGCGTAGCTCGCGGTGTCGACGCCGGCCTGGCCGTCGAGCACGTCCGGGCCCGCGCCGCCGTCGAGCGTGTCCTGGCCGGGGCCGCCCGTCAGGACGTTGGCCCCGTCGCTGCCGGTGAGCCCGTCGGGGCCGTTGCTGCCGATCAGGTTCTCGACCGACGTCGTGACGTTGTCGGCCTGCCGGTCGGCCTCGCCGCCGTCGTTGGCCTGCCCGTCGATCCAGACGTTGACGTTGACCGCCCGCGTCGCGTAGGTCGCCGTGTCGGTGCCGTCGCCGCCGATCATCTGATCCGCGCCGTCGCGGCCGTCGAGCGTGTCGTCGCCGGCGGCGCCGTCGAGCTTGTTGTCCTTGGCGTCGCCGGTGAGCGTGTCGCCGGCGAGGCCGCCGAGGACGTTCTCGGTCTCGACGTCGTCGCCCTCGCCGGTCGAGCCGTCG
>DASVQH010000001.1:0-3883 GCA_036389195.1 Solirubrobacteraceae bacterium | reverse complement strand
CGCGGCATCCGCTTCGCCGCCCGCCGCGGCGCCAAGGTCATCAACCTCTCCTTCGAGTTCTCCTCGGAGGTCACGGGCGCCTCGATCCCCGACGTCCTCTCCGCTCTGCGCTACGCACAGCGGCGCGGCGTGCTGGTCATCGGGGCGTCGGGCAACGCCCACGCCAAGGCGGTCGCCTACCCCGCCCGCTCGAGCCTCGTCGTGTCGGTCGGCGCGACCACGGAGCACGGCTGCCAGGCCGAGTACTCCAACCGCGGCCCGGGCCTCGACATCTCCGCGCCCGGCGGCGGCGGCGACGCGAACGTCCCCGGCGACCCCAACTGCCGCCCGTTCGGCAAGCCGGGCCGTGGGATCTTCCAGGTCACCTTCGACGGGTCGGCGCGGAAGTTCGGCCTGCCGTCGGGCTACATGGGGACCTCGATGGCCGCACCGCACGTGAGCGGGGTCGCGGCGCTGGTGATCGCCTCAGGCGTCGTCGGACGCGACCCGTCGCCGCGCGAGGTCCAGCAGCGGCTCGTGGGCACGGCGACCGACCTCGGCAAGCCGGGCTTCGACGACCGCTACGGCGCCGGGCTGCTCGACGCCGCGCGGGCCACGGACCCCGCGGCCACGGGCTGAGTCTGCGGGGCGGCCGTCGCCTGCGCGACGGCGCGCGAGCCCGCCAGCCGCGAACGGGCGGAGCGGGCCTGGGCGCGCGCGAGCGCCACGAGCCCGGTGCCGCCCGCGGCGACGGCCGCCGGGACGGCGACCAGGATCAGCAAATCGGCATCGGTGAACGCCCGCACACCCTTCACAACACCCGATCGACCCGAAGTTCACACCTCGGATCGTCACCGGGCGCACACCCGCTCTAGGTGGTCCGAACGATCAGGACGCTGCACGGGGCGTGGTGGGAGACCTTGTTGGGCACGGAGCCCAGCAGGAACCGCTTGGCGCCGGTCATCCCCTTGTTCCCGACCACGATCAGATCGGCCTTGCGCTCCTCCGCGACGTCGAGGATCGCGTCGGCCGGATCGCCCTCGCGCGCGTAGGTCTCGACCTTGATACCCGAGTCCGCGACCTCCTCGCAGGCCTCCTTGAGCGTCGCGTCGACGTCCTCGCGGGGGTTCACCTGCCACTGCAGGTCCTTGGGCGCGTCGCGCGTCTCCTCGCGCAGGCGCTGGTTGGAGACGGGCTCGTAGGCCGAGACGATGTTGACCGTCGCGCCGATCTGCTTGGCCAGCTCGACCGCCTCGCGGACGGCCTGGCGGGCCGTGTCGGAGCCGTCGGTACCCACCACGATCGAGCCGAACATGCAGTCTCCTTCGATGTCTGAGCCACGCTGACCGAGAGCGCGGCGATCATACCCGGGGGCCGCGTCTAGTCTTGCCCGCGTGGCGATCGCCGACCTCCACTCCCACATCCTCCCCGGGGTGGACGACGGGCCGGCCAACCTGGAGGGGTCCTTCGCGCTCGCGCGCGCCGCGGTCGCCGCGGGGACCCGGCAGATCGTCGCCACGCCGCACTTCGACCATCACCAGTACATCTCGCCCGAGCGCGTCGGCCCGGCCGTCGCCGTGCTCAACCGCGCGCTGGAGGCGCGCGGGATCCCCCTCGTCGTGCGCTCCGGGGCCGAGATCGCGCTCCCGCGGCTCTTCGACCTGACCGACGACCAGCTCGCGCTGCTGACCCTCGGCGGCGGTCCCTACCTGCTGCTGGAGAGCCCGTTCCGGCGCCTGGCCGGCGAGATCGACACGCTGGTGTTCAGCGCGCAGGCGCGCGGCTACCGCGTCCTGCTCGCCCACCCCGAGCGCTCGCCGGGCTTCCACCACGATCCCGACGGCCTGCGACGGCTGGCCGGCACCGGCGTGCTGATGCAGGTCACCGCGAGCTCGATCACCGGCGACTTCGGCGAGAAGGTGCGCTCGTTCGCCCTGGACATGCTGCGCGACGGGCTCGTCCACGTGATCGCCTCCGACGCCCACGACGACGCGCGGCGCCCGCCCGACGTCGCGTCGTGGGTGCGCACCGCCGAGGCGGCGGTGCCGGGCAGCGCGCAGCGCGCCGCCTGGATGCTCGAGGCGGTCCCGGCGGCGATCCTGGCCGGCGAGGAGATCCCCGCGCCGCCGCCGCTGCCGGCCCGGCGCGGGGGCGAGTGGCGCCGGCGCCTGGCTAGAGCAGTTTCGTCAAGGCGATGACCGCGCCGGCCAGCACCATCACGACGATCGCCGCCTGCGTGTAGACCCAGAACGGGGACACGGCGCCCAGCCTAGTCCGGCGCCCCGGCCACGGCGGTGCGCTCGTAGAGCTCGGCCATGGCGTCGGTCATCCGCGCGAGCGTGAAGCGCCGCTCGTAGGCCTCGTGGCCGCCGCGGGCCAGGCGGTCGATCTGCTCGGGGTCGTGGAGGACGTCGTCCATCACGGTGGCGAGGCCTTCGGGATCGCCCGGCTCGGCGAGCCGGCCGCTGACCCCGTCGACCACCGCCTCGGGCGTCCCGCAGACCCGCGTGGCGATCACCGCGGTCGCGCAGGCCATCGCCTCCAGCACGGCGATCGGCAGCGACTCCCACAGCGACGGCAGGACGAAGACGTCGAGCGCCGCGAGGTAGCGCTGGCTGTTGCCCGCGAACGGGAAGCGGCGGACCTGCTCGCCCAGGCCCAGGCGGGCGATCTCGGCCTCGACCTGGTCGTCGAGGCTGCCGTTGCCGATCACCGCGACCTTGAAGTCCAGGCGCCCGCGGCGCTTCAGGACGGCGGCCGCGCGGACGAGCGTGAGCGGGTCCTTCTGCAGGTCGAGCCGGCAGACCGAGCCGGCCAGCCGCCCGTCGCCCTTGAAGGCGAGGACCTCGGGGTCGGGCTCGGGCGACCCGCAGTCCGGCACGCCGTAGTTGAGGACCTGGGTGATCGGCGCGACGCCGCGCAAGCGGCGGGCGCCCTCGCGCCGCTCCCAGTCCGAGGCGGCGATCAGCGTCCCCGTGCGCGGGACGAGCGCCTGCTCGATCGCCCGGTAGACCTGGCGCTGCGGGCCGGTCAGCGTGCCGAAGGACGCGGCGAAGGAGAAGCAGTGCGGCGTGTAGAGCAGGCGGCGCGGGCGCGGCAGCGTGGCGCGCACGAGCGCGCCGGCCTTGGAGCTGTGGGCGTGCACCACGTCGTAGCGGCGCTCGCGGTCCAGGCGGCGCAGCAGGCGGCCCGTCCGGACGTCGTGGGGCTGCGGCCAGCGCGAGGACTCGAAGGCGTGGACGGGCATCCCCGCCGCCTGCAGGCGCTGGGCCGCGGGCGACTCGGCCGGCGCGGCGATGTCGATCTCCCACCCGCGGCCGGCCAGCCCCTCGGCGACGCGGAGGACGTGCTCGGGCACCCCGCCGTCCACCGGGACGTAGACCTGGAGCGCGCGACGGCGCTGAGAGGTGGGAGACGGCATGCGGCGGGGGAGCATCCTACGAGGGCGTCCGCCGGATGACACCCGGCTCAGGACCGCGGCCCCCGCGTCGATCACCCGGAGCGAAGACCGCACGCCGAAACCGAAGACACACGTCACCTCCCGAGAAGGGCAAACCCGTCGCAAGGCGGGGACGCAAAGCCACGGAGCCCCGCCAGGGGCCAGCCGGGTCGCCGAAGGAGCGCACCGAGGGGTGACAGCCAGGAGCCCCTCACATGTCCGACCGTCGCGCCAGCCGGCGCCTCAGCACCCTCATCACCGCCCTGCTCGCCGCCACCGCGCTGCTGGCCGGCGGCGCGGGCGCCGCCCAGGCGGCGACGCCCGGGATCCACCTGCATCTGCTGTGGAGCAACGTCGACGGCGCCGAGGCCGCCCGTCAGCTCGACCAGGCCGCGGCCGCCGGCGCCGGCTACGCCCGCGTCGACGCCGGCTGGTCGTCGCTCGAGCACGACGGCAAGGGGCAGT